>CAZUPH010000302.1:0-3463 GCA_964621995.1 uncultured Rubrivivax sp.
TCGCGCACCTGCTGTTCGGCATCGGCCAGGGCGGCGGCGGCGGCTTCGTGCAGCTGACCGGCGAAGTGGGCACGGGCAAGACCACGCTGTGCCGGCTGCTGCTGGAGCAGTTGCCCGACAACGTGCGGGTGGCGCTGGTGCTCAATCCGCGCCTGAACCCGGTGGAGCTGCTGGAGACGATCTGCGAGGAACTGCGCATTGACCTCGTCGGCAAGCGCGGCAGCCTCAAGCCGCTGGTGGACGCGCTCAACCACCACCTGCTGGACGCCTACGCCCAGGGCCTGCGGGTGGTGCTGATCATCGACGAGGCGCAGAACCTGAGCGTGGACGCGCTGGAGCAGGTGCGGCTGCTGACCAACCTGGAGACGCCGACCCAGAAGCTGCTGCAGATCCTGCTGCTGGGGCAGCCCGAGCTGCGCGACATGCTCGCGCGGGAGGACCTGCGCCAACTGGCGCAGCGCATCACCGCCCGCTTCCACCTGACGCCGCTGGACGCCGCCGAGACCGAGGCCTACCTGCGCCACCGCTATGCCGTGGCCGGCGGCCAGCGTTTCCCGTTCACCAAGCTGGCGGTCAAGCGCATCCACGATCATTCCGGCGGCGTGCCCAGGCTGGTGAACATCATCGCCGAGCGCGCGCTGCTGGCCGGCTACGCCCACGACGAGGCGCAGATCGGCGAGCGCTGGGTGGACCAGGCCGCGCGCGAGGCGCTGGCGCCGCGGCTGTCGCGGCTGCCGCGGCCGAGCCTGGGCGTGGTGGTGGGCGTGCTGCTGGCCCTTGGCGTGCTGGCGCTGTCGTTCTGGCCGGGCGCACCCGCACCGGAACCGCAGAACGAGGCCGGGACGGCGCAAGCGAATGCCGCGAACGGCGAAGTGCCCGGGGAAGTGGTGCCCTACCTGCCCGGCGCTGCGCTGGAGCCACGCCTGAAGCTGGCCGGCAGCGCCGCCCAGCCGGCCTGGAGCCAACTGCTGGGGCTGTGGACGGTGCGGGCCAATGAGACGCGGGTGGCCGAGGCAGCGCGCTGCCCGCCGGTGCTGGCGCCGGGGCTGTACTGCCTGCGCGGCCGCGCCAGCCTGGACAAACTGTCGGCCCTGGGCCGGCCGGTGCTGCTTCGGCTGCAGGGTCCGAGCGGCGAGGCCTGGGCCCTGCTGCTGGGCGCCGACGCCGTGCGGGTGCGGCTGTGGCTGGGCGGCGGCCGCTTCGATACCGACCGGCTGGCGCTGGAGCGCGCCTGGCGCGGCGACTACGCGGCGCTCTGGCGCGGCCCGGCCTTCCTGGCGCCAGCGCCGACCCTCGGCGACAGCGGCCCGGCCGTGGACTGGGTGCACGACCGCCTGCGCGACCGCGCCGGCCTGGACGTGCCCGAAACCGGTCCGGCCGTGCTCGATGCCGCCAGCGCGGACGCGGTGCGGCGGCTGCAGACGGCGTACGGCCTGGTGGCCGACGGCGTGATCGGGCCGGAAACGCTGCTGGCCCTGTCTTCGCAGGATGCCGAGGGCCCGCGCCTGCGCCGGGTGCTGGACTGATGTCGCTGATCCTGGAAGCCCTGCGCAAGTCCGAGGCCGAGCGCCAGCGCGGCCGGGCGCCGGGGCTGTTCGTCGAACAGGTGCCGGCGCGGGCGCGTCGCTCTCGCACGGCGCCGGCCTGGGCCTGGGGCCTGGCCCTGCTGCTGGTGGTGCTGCTGGTCGCGTTCGTCTGGCGCGAGTGGGGGCGCGGGAGTGCGCAGGAAGAGGTGGCGCCACCGGTGACTAGCCCGCCAGCGCTTCCGGCCGCTCCGACTCCGGCAGCTTCCGCTTCACCGGCACCCGCTCCGGCGCCGGCACCCGCCCCGGCGATGGCCAGCGTGCCGGCCGCAGGTCCGACCACGCCGGCCACCGTCGCCACCCGGTCGCCAAGGACCCCCGCCGTGCCCGTGCCCGCACCTGCGCCGACGCCCGCGCCGCCAGCGACCGCGGCACCGCCGACCGCGATCGCAGAACCCGCGGACCCCGCCCTGCCCACCCTGTCCAGGCTCGACCCGGGCGAACGCGCGCAGTTGCCGCCGCTGCGGCTGAGCATGCACGTCTACGCCGAAGAACCCGCGCAGCGTTTCGTGATCCTGGACGGCCAGCGGCTGGGCGAAGGCGCCAGCCCGGCGCCGGGGCTGGTGCTGGAACAGATCCGTCGCGATGGCTTGGTACTCTCGGTGGACGGGCGGCGCCTGCTGCTGCCGCGACCCTAGGACGCCATGGTTTTCGTCAACCTGCCAAGCCGCCGCAAACCGGGCCTGCGCTGGGCCACGCCGCTGCTGGCGGCGCTGATGGTCGCGGCCCTGATCTGGAGCGCACTGCTGCCCGACGACGACGCCTGGCGCGCGACCCTGCTGCGCTGGGGCACGATTTCCGGCAGCGTCACCGAATGGGGCGCGGCGATGCGCGACGAGCGCCTGCTGACCCTGGTCAGCGCGCTGTTCATCCATCTCGGGCCGGTCCACCTGGTCGGCAACCTGCTGTTCCTCTTCATCTTCGGGCTGCCGGCCGAGCGCAGCCTGGGCGCCTGGCGATTCCTGCTGCTGTTCCTGGCCGGCGGGGCGCTGGCGAACCTGGCGGCGGCGCTGCTCATGGGCATGCCGGCGCGCGCCATCATCGGCGCCAGCGGCGGCGTGTCGGCCGTGATCGGCGCCTACCTGGCGCTGTTCCCCACCGCCCGGCTGGGCGTGGTGGTGCCGCTGGGGGTCTGGCTGGAGTTCATCCGGCTGCCGGCGGCGCTGCTGATCGGGCTGTGGGCGGTGCTGCAGCTGATCTTCACCTTCGTGGGCCCGAGCTTCGGCGCGGTGGCCTGGTGGGCGCACCTGGCCGGCTTCGGCGTGGGCCTGCTGTACGCGCTGGCGCTGAAACCGATGCTGGCGCGCCGCTCACGCGGCGGCTGAGCCCGCTCGTATACTGCCCGCCATGAGCACGCGCATCCTCTACAAGGTCACCTTCCACAACGCCGGCAAGATCTACGAGCTGTACGCGCGCCGCGTCAGCGCCAGCTCGCTGTGGGGCTTCACCGAAGTGGCCGACCTGGTGTTCGACGTGAACGAAGGCGTGGTGGTGGACCCCACCGAGGAGCGCCTGCGCGACGAATTCGCCCACACCCGCGTGCTGCACCTGCCGATGCAGAGCGTGATCCGCGTGGAGGAGGTGGACCGCAAGGGCCAGCTCAGCATCCGCGATGCCGGCACCGGCGAGCGGGTGGTGACGCCCTTCCCGATGCCGGCCAAGCCGCGCTAGGTTTCGAGGCATGTCCGTGCCGGGCCCGACGTCAGCCTGCGCGGTCGAGCGGGCTGAGCACCCCTGCACCGCCGCGGTTCAGCACGTGGGTATAGATCTGTGTGGTGGCCACGTCCTTGTGGCCCAGCAACTCCTGGATGGTTCGGATGTCATAGCCCGCCTCCAGAAGATGGGTGGCAAAACTGTGGCGCAAGGTGTGCGCGCTGACG
>CAZUPH010000303.1:0-3457 GCA_964621995.1 uncultured Rubrivivax sp.
GCGCGACCTCGCGCCCGCCCAGGCGCGCCGCGAGGTCGGCGAGCAGCACGTCGACCTCGATCGGCTTGGTCTGGTAACCGCTGAAGCCGGCACGCGCGAGCTCGGCCTCGAAGCCCTTCATCGCATTGGCGGTCAGCGCGATCACCGGGCGCTGGTCGCCGCGGTCGCGCAGCGCCCGCGTCGCGGTGGCACCGTCCATCACCGGCATCTGCATGTCCATCAGCACGAGGTCCACGGGCTCGCCGCCGGCCAGGCGGTCCAGCGCGAGCTGGCCGTTCTCGGCCTCCTCGACCTGCAGGCCCACCTCCTCGAGCAGCACGCGCACGAGCTGGCGGTTCTCGGCGCCGTCGTCGACGACGAGCACGCGCGCCGCCGGGAAGCGCCAGTGGCGGGCCGGCGCCGCCTCGCTGCGCTCCATGTCGGCGGCCAGCGCCTGCGGCGGCAGCAGCTCGGCGCTGTCGCCGGCATCCAGGCGCAGGCTGAAGGTGGTGCCCTCGCCGAGCCGGCTGTGCACGCTGATGTCGCCGCCCATCGCGCGCGCGAAGCCGCGGCTGATCGTCAGGCCCAGCCCGGTGCCGCCGAAACGGCGCGTCGTCGAGGCCTCGGCCTGCACGAAGGGCTCGAAGACCGACTGCAGCTTGTCCTCGGCGATGCCGATGCCGCTGTCCTGCACGTCGATCACGTACAGCGTGCGGCCGGCCTCCGGCTGCAGGCGCAGGCGCACGCGCACGCTGCCGCGCTCGGTGAACTTGATCGCGTTGCCCACCAGGTTGGTCAGGATCTGGCGCAGCCGCGCCGGGTCGCCGACGATGTGCGCCGGCAGCGCCTGCGCAAACTCCAGCCGCAGCGCCAGGCCCTTGGCGCGCGCGCGCTCGTCCAGCGTCGCCACGACCTCCTGCGCGACGCGGTGTGCCGCCACCGGCACGCGCTCGGCCTCCAGCCGCCCGGCCTCCACCTTGGACAGGTCGAGGATGTCGTTGATCAGGTTCAGCAGGTGGCGGCCGCTGGAGTGGATGATCTCCAGGTGCCGGCCGGCGTCCTGCGGGTTGCGCAGCCCGCCGCGGCGCAGCACCTCGGTGAAGCCGAGGATGGCATTCATCGGGGTGCGGATCTCGTGGCTCATGTTGGCCAGGAACTGGCTCTTGGCCTGGTTGGCCGCGTCGGCCTGCTCCTTGGCCGCCTTCAGCGCGGCGCCGCGCTGCTCCAGCTCGGTCACGTCCTGGAAGCTGACGACCAGCGCCTGCACGCCGCCGCGCTCGGTCAGCAGCGGCGTGCAGTTGGCGCGCAGCGCGTAGTGCCGGCCGTGGCTGCCGCGCACCGTCATCGGCACGTCGCGCTGCGGCCGCCGGTCGGCCAGCGCGCGCTCCCAGGGCAGCGCCGCGCGGGCCAGCGCGATCCCGTCGGCGTCGCGCCAGTCGTGGGCCGACGGCGAGCTGCCGTTCAGGCGCTGCTCGTCGATGCCCAGCATCTCGGCCGTCGAGCGGTTGGACAGCACCACGCGGCCCTGCGCGTCGGTGACCAGCAGTCCCTCGGCCAGCGTGTCGTAGGCGTTGCGCACGCTCTGCGGCACGGCACTGTTCGGGTCCAGCACGCGCAGCATGCGCCGCAGGTACAGCGCGAACAGCAGCGCGCAGGCCACGAAGGCGAAGGCCGAGATGCGCAGCGCCGGGTCCTGCAGCTGGCCGCGCCAGCCTTCGGCGCGCAGCGGCGGGAAGCGCAGCTCCAGCTGGCCCCAGGGCTCGCCGGCCTGCCACAGCGGCAGCACCACCGCGGCGTCGGTCGAGCGGCCGGCGGCGGGCGCGGTCCAGGCGGCGGCATGCCCCTGCAGGTCCACGAGCAGGGTACCGTCGGCGGCGCGCACGCCCACCGACAGCAGGTCGGGGTTGCGCTGGCGCAGGAAGTCCAGCATGTGGGCCACCGGCTCGGGGTCGTTCTCGTCGAGCAGCGTGGAGCCGGTCAGCGCCATCGCCTCGGCGAGCGAGGCGCGGTGCTTGCGCACCGGGCTTTCGGCGTCGGGCAGAAGGCCGATCGCGGTGGCGGCGAGCAGCACACCCACCGTGATGCCGGCCAGGCCCAGCGAGAGGTGCACGCGCGAGGGCAGCCGCCGCAGCAGGTTCAGGGGATTCATCGCGGCATCTCCTCGGGGGACGCGGGGGCGGGCTGGCGGACGCTCGGGCCGCGGGCCGTCGGCTCGACGGCCGCCTTGCCGCCGTCGAACAGGCGCTCGATCTCCTCGTCGGCGGCGGGCCGCGGGACCTTCCGCCCGGAGCGCGCGGCGGCCGCCGCCGAGACCACGGGCAGCGGGTCGATCAGCTGCCAGGCCGGCAGCGCGGAGAGCATCGAGCTGAGCAGCACGCCGCCGCGCACCAGCCACACCACATAGCCGATCGACAGGCCGCCGGTGGCGACCAACGTCGTGGCGACCAGGGCCTGGCGCGCCTCGTCCTGCGCCAGCAGGCGGCGCTGCAACTCCTCCAGCCGGCGCAGCATCTCTTCGCTGCCCAGCAGCTGCAGCGTGCCGCCGAGCTGCAGCGCGCGGAATTCCGGCACCAGCGCCTCGGCCAGCACGGCGTCGGCACGGCTGCCGCCGCGCGGCGGCGCCTCGGCCTCCGCGCGCGGCCGCAAGGGGGCTTCGGCGGTCTCGAAGACCGGTGCCGCCGGGGCACGCTCGTCGGCCGGCGGCGTGCTGGCGGGCAGGGCCGGCGCGGCGGGCGCCGCTTCCTCGGGGGCCGGCTCGGCGGCGGCCTCGGCCACCGCTGCCGGTGCTGCCGCAGCGGGTTCGGGCAGCGCAAGGGCGGGTGCGACGACCGCGGGTGGCGGCTCCGCTGGCGCGGGTGCGGGCGGGGCGGCAGCGACCACGAGCACGAAGCCGGTCTCCGCCGCGGCGCCGGCCGCGTCGCTGGCCACGACGCGCACCGACCAGACGCCGACCTCGGCGGCCCCTGGGCTGGCGCTGAAGCGCAGCGTCGCGGCATCGAAGCGCAGCCAGCCCGGCAGCGCGCTGCCGTCGTCCAGCGTGGCCTCCAGGCGCAGCAGGTCGCCGTCGTCGTCGGCGAAGGTCAGCGGGGACAGCGTGAACAGCGTGGTCTCGCCTTCGGTGGCCGACCGATCGGCCGGCACCTCGGCGACGCGCGGCGGCGTGTTCACGGCGGCAACGGGCACCGTGGCCGCGCTGGCGACCGCCTCGGCCTGACCGAAGCCGTCCACGTAGCTGGCGACGACATGAATGGCCAGCCCGACATGGGCCGGCGTCAGCAGCAGCGACGCCCCGGTCTCGCCGGGCAGCGCCTGGCCGCCCGCGAACCACTGGTAGGCGACCGGCCCCAGGCCGTCGGCATCCGCCAGCGTGTGCGACACCGTCAGCGTTTGGCCGCGGGCCGGCGTGCCGGCGATCGTGACCGAGCCGGTCGGCGCGTCGTTGACGTTGGTCACGGCCGTCGTCGCCGCGCTGGTGACG
>CAZUPH010000304.1:0-3444 GCA_964621995.1 uncultured Rubrivivax sp.
CGGCCACCAGGCAGGCATGCTGGCCGCCGGCGCCGCCGAAGCACTGCAGCACGTAGCGCGTGACGTCGTAGCCGCGCGCCACCGAGATGCGCTTGATCGCATTGGCCATGTTCTGCACCGCGATCTGCAGGAAGCCCTCGGCCAGCGATTCCGGCGTTGTCGCGCGGCCGGTCGCGGCCTGCACCTCGGCGGCCAGCGCCGTGAATCTCGCGACCACGACCTCGCGGTCCAGCGGCTCGTCGCCGCGCGGCCCGAAGACACGCGGAAAGTGCGCCGGCTGCAGCTTGCCCAGCATCACGTTGGCGTCGGTCACCGCCAGCGGGCCGCCGCGCCGGTAGCTCGCCGGGCCCGGGTTGGCGCCGGCGCTGTCCGGGCCCACGCGCAGCCGCGCGCCGTCGAAGTGCAGCACGCTGCCGCCGCCAGCGGCCACGGTGTGGATGCTCATCATCGGCGCGCGCATGCGCACCCCCGCCACCTGCGTCTCGAAGGCGCGCTCGAACTCGCCGGCATAGTGGCTGACGTCGGTGCTCGTGCCGCCCATGTCGAAGCCGATCACGCGCTCGTGGCCGCCGGCCAGCGCGGTGCGCACCATGCCCACGATGCCGCCGGCCGGGCCCGAGAGGATGGCGTCCTTGCCCTGGAAGTGGTGCGCCTCGGTCAGCCCGCCGCTGCTCTGCATGAAGAACAGGCGAACGCCGGGCATCTGCGCGGCGACCTGCTCGACGTAGCGGCGCAGGATGGGGCTCAGGTAGGCGTCGACGACCGTGGTGTCGCCGCGCGAGACCAGCTTCATCAGCGGGCTGACCTCGTGGCTGACGCTGACCTGCGTGAAGCCGGCCTCGCGCGCCAGCCGCGCCGCCGCCGCCTCGTGCGCGGTGTGGCGCCAGCCGTGCATGAAGACGATCGCGCAGGCGCGGATGCCGGCGTCGAAGGCGGCCCACAGCCGCTCGCGCAGGTGGGCCTCGTCCAGCGGCTGCACCACGGCCCCGTCGGCGCCGACCCGCTCCTCGGCCTCGATCACGCGCTCGTAGAGCAGCTCGGGCAGCACGACATGGCGCTCGAACAGGCGCGGCCGCGCCTGGTAGGCGATGCGCAGCGCGTCGCGCAAGCCGCGCGTGGTGACGAGCAGCGTGCGGTCGCCCTTGCGTTCCAGCAGCGCATTGGTGGCCACCGTGGTGCCCATCTTCACGCACTCCACGCGCTCGGGCGTGATCGGCTCGCCGGGCGGCAGCTGCAGCAGCCGGCGGATGCCCTCGACGGCCGCGTCGCGGTACTGCTCGGGGTTCTCGCTGAGCAGCTTCAGCGTGACCAGGCCGCCGTCGGGGCGGCGGCCGACGACGTCGGTGAAGGTGCCGCCGCGGTCGATCCAGAACTGCCAGCGGCCTTGCGTGTCGCGCGTCATCGGGTCACGGCTCCGTGCGGGTGGGCGTCTCGCTTCGGATCATCGCCGAAGTCGTCGCCGCGGGCCGAATGCGCTCCAGCGCGCCTCCACCAGCCCCGGCAGGTGGTGCACCGGCAGTCCGGTCGCGCGCTGCAGCGCCTCGGCATAGGGCGGCAGGTTGGTGCACTCCAGCACCAGCGAGCGCAGCTCCGGCTCGCGCGCCAGCAGTGCCGCGGCGGCGGCCAGCACGGTGGCCTCGGCGGCCGCCACGTCGAGCTGCTCGCGGTCCTCCAGCAGCGTGCGCACCAGCGCGCTCGCCGGGTCCAGCCCCTGCACCGGCGTGGCCGGGTCGGCGCCGGCGCCGCGCAGCACGGCGGCGTCCAGCGCCGCGGCATCGACCGTGATCACGCCGGGCCGCGGCAGCGCCGGCAGCGCGAGCAGGCTCGAGGTCCACACCGGCACGGGCAGCGCCGCCTGCAGCGCCTGCTGCCAGCGCGCCAGGAAGCCGCAGCTGGTGGTGATCGCGGCCGCGCCCTCGGCCACCAGTTCGCGGCCGGCGGCGATGAACGGTGCCAGCAGCGCCGGGTCGGCGTCGCGCACCACGCGCTGCGGCGTGGCCCCCGCGACGATGCGCCGGCGCACCGGCATGGTGAAGGTCGCCGGGTGGCCGACGTCGCCCGGCAGGCGCGGAAACCGCGTCTGCAGCATCAGCACGCCCAGGCAGGGCATCGGGCGGTCGTCGGCCATGGTCGCATTGTCCGGGGAAGCCCGATGGGTCGGGCCGGCAGGCACGACCTATGCTCCACGACTGCCTTTCGTGACCCTTCCCGTGCCAGGAGCGACCATGAACAAGACCCTTGCCACCCTCGTGCCCGCCGCCGCGCTGGCGCTGGCCCTCGCCGCCGGCCCGGCGCAGGCCCAGACGCGCTGGGACCTGCCGGCCGCCTACCCGGCGACCAACTTCCACAGCGTCAACCTGCAGGCCTTCGCCGACGACGTGGACAAGGCCACGGGCGGCAAGCTGAAGATCACCGTGCACCCGAATGCCAGCCTGTTCAAGGCGCCGGAGATCAAGCGCGCGGTGCAGGGCGGGCAGGCGCAGATCGGCGAGATCCTGCTCGTCAACTTCCAGAACGAGTGGCAGGTCTTCGGCGCCGACGGCCTGCCCTTCCTGGCCGACAGCTACGACGCCGCGGCCAAGCTGTGGCGGGCGCAGAAGCCGATGGTCGAGAAGAAGCTCGCCGAGCAGGGCATGATGGTGCTGTACGCGGTGCCCTGGCCGCCGCAGGGCATCTACGTCAAGAAGCCGATCACCTCGGCGGCCGACCTCAAGGGCGTGAAGTGGCGCGCCTACAGCCCGGCCACGGCGCGCATCGCCGAGCTCGTCGGCGCGCAGCCGGTCACCGTGCAGGCGGCCGAGCTGAGCCAGGCCATGGCCACCGGCGTCGTCGAGAGCTACATGTCCAGCGGCTCCACGGGCTTCGACACCAAGACCTACGAGCACATCAAGTACTGGTACGACACGCAGGCCTGGCTGCCCAAGAATGCGGTCATCGTCAACAAGCGCGCCTTCGACGCGCTGGACAAGGCCACGCAGGACGCGCTGCTGAAGGCCGCCGCCGATGCGGAAG
This sequence comes from uncultured Rubrivivax sp., assembly GCA_964621995.1. Taxonomy (GTDB): domain Bacteria; phylum Pseudomonadota; class Gammaproteobacteria; order Burkholderiales; family Burkholderiaceae_C; genus Rubrivivax. The sequence continues at coordinate 3,013 of CAZUPH010000304.1, forward strand.
TGCGCGGCATCGAGGCCAGCAAGAAGACCAACACCGAGAGCCTGGACAAGCTGCGCGCCAACGGCATGCAGATCCTGCCGCCGAGCCCGCAGCTCAAGGCCGACATGCAGAAGGTCGGCGAGACGATGCTCAAGGAGTGGCTCGAGAAGGCCGGCCCCGAAGGCCAGCAGCTGGTCGACGCCTTCCGGCGCTGAGCCCGCACCCGCTGGCCGCGTGCGCCGATTCCTCGACACCCTGTACGACGGGGCCGCCTGGCTGGCGGCCCTTTTCATGCTGGGGCTGCTCGCCATGGTGCTGCTGTCCATCGCCAGCCGGCAGCTGCACTTCCACGTGCCGGGCACCGACGCCTACGCCGGCTACCTGATGGCCGGCGCCGGCTTCCTGGCGCTGGCGCACACGCTCAAGCGCGGCGAGCACATCCGCGTGACGCTG
>CAZUPH010000305.1:0-3423 GCA_964621995.1 uncultured Rubrivivax sp.
ACTTGACGATGTTCGCCTGGCTCGCCGCGGCGGTGATCGGCCGCCTGTGGCGCCTGTCGCCGCGCCTGCTGCTGTGGCGGCCGGCGCCCCTGGCGGCGCGCTGGGGCGGGCTCGCGCTGGCCGCGGCCTATGCCTTGCTGGCCGGCTGGGGCGTGCCGGCGCAGCGCACCGTGGCGATGATCGCCGTTGTCGTGCTGCTGCGCAGCCTGGGCTGGCGCTGGCCTTCCGGGCCGGTGCTGCTGGCCGCGGCGCTGGCCGTCGTGCTGCTCGACCCCTGGGCGCTGCTGCAGCCGGGCTTCTGGCTGTCCTTCGTGGCGGTGGCCCTGCTCTTCGGGTCCGAGCCGGCGGCCAGCGGCTTCGAGCGGCCCGCGGGCTGGCGCGCGCGTGCCCTCGCCGCGCTGCGCGGCGGGCTGCGCACGCAGGCCGTCGCGACCGTCGGGCTGGCGCCGCTGACCCTGCTGTTCTTCCAGCAGGTGTCGCTGGTGGGCTTCGTCGCCAACCTGGTGGCGATTCCGCTCGTCACGCTGCTGGTCACGCCGCTGGCGCTGGCCGGCATGCTGCTGCCGCCGCTGTGGCAGCCGGCGGCGTGGCTGGTGCAGGGGCTGGGCAGCTTCCTGCACACGCTCGCCGGCTGGCCCGGCGCCGTGTGGTTCGCCGCCGCGGCGCCGGCCTGGGCGGTGGCCGCCGGGCTGCTGGGCGGCGTGCTGGCCGTGCTGCCACTGCCCTGGCGGCTGCGCGCGCTGGCGCTGCCGCTGCTGCTGCCGCTGCTGGCGCCGCCGGTGGCGCGGCCGCCGCCGGGACAGTTCGAGCTGATCGCTGCCGACATCGGCCAGGGCACCGCGGTGCTCGTGCGCACGCAGCACCGCCTGCTGGTGTACGACGCCGGCCCGCGCTACTCGCCCGAGGCGGATGCCGGCGGCCGCGTGCTGCTGCCGCTGCTGCGCGCACTGGGCGAGCGGCGCATCGACCATCTGGTGCTGAGCCACCGCGACAGCGACCATGTCGGCGGCGCCGCGACGCTGCTGCGCGGGCTGCCGGTGGCGCAGCTCAGCAGCTCGCTCGAGCCCGGCCATCCGCTGCGCGAGGCCGCGCCGCACCGGCCCTGCGCCGCCGGCCAGTCCTGGACCTGGGACGGTGTGCACTTCCGCGTCCTGCATCCCGAGGCCGGCACCATCACCCCGGCGGCGAAGCCCAATGCGCTGAGCTGCGTGCTGCAGGTGCAGGGCCGCGCGGGCAGCGCGCTGCTGACCGGCGACCTGGAGGCGGCGCAGGAGCTGCGCCTGGTGCAGCGCCTGACGCAGGAGGATCCCGCGGCGCTGCGCAGCACGCTGCTGCTGGTGCCGCACCACGGCAGCCGCACCTCGAGCACCGGCGCGCTGCTGGATGCCGTGCAGCCGCGCCTGGCCGTCGTGCAGGCGGCTTACCGCAGCCGCTTCGGCCACCCGGCACCGGAGGTGCTGGCGCGCTACGAGCGCCGCGGCATCGCGGTCGCACGCAGCGACCGCTGCGGCGCGCTGCGCTGGCGCAGCGACGGCACGGCGGTTTGCGAGCGCTTCGCGGCACGACGTTACTGGCATCATGCGGGCGAGGTCCGGGGCGGGGACCGGCCGCACGAGCCCTCGCGCTGAGCCACGCGGCCGGCCCTGGCCCGCGGCTTGCATCGGCCCCGCCGTCCCGCCGCCGGCCCCAGGAGAGTCCTTCCGTGTCCATCCATGTCGCGCTGAACCACGTCACGCACTACCGCTACGACCGGCGCGTGCAGCTCTCGCCGCAGGTCGTGCGGCTGCGCCCGGCGCCGCACAGCCGCACGCGCATCCTGAGCTACTCGCTGCGCGTGGAGCCGGCGCAGCACTTCGTCAACTGGCAGCAGGACCCCTTCGCGAACCATCTCGCGCGGCTGGTCTTCCCGGAGAAGACGACCGAGTTCAAGGTCACGGTGGACCTGGTCGCCGAGATGGCGGTCTTCAACCCCTTCGACTTCTTCCTGGAGCCCGGCGCCGAGCAGTTTCCGTTCGCCTACGCGCCGGAGCTCGAGCACGACCTGCTGCCCTACCTGGCGAAGCAGCCGCTGACGCCGCGCTTCGAGGCCCTGGTGGCCAGCGTGCCGCGCGAGAAGACCCGCACGATCGATTTCCTGGTCGGGCTGAACCAGCGGCTGCAGCGCGAGATCCGCTACGTCGTGCGCCTGGAGCCCGGCGTGCAGACGCCCGAGGAGACGCTGGCGCTGGCCGCCGGCTCCTGCCGCGACACCGGCTGGCTGCTGGTGCAGCTGCTGCGCCACTGCGGGCTGGCGGCGCGCTTCGTCAGCGGCTACCTGATCCAGCTCAGGCCCGACGTCAAGGCGCTGGACGGCCCGAGCGGCGCCGAGACCGACTTCACCGACCTGCACGCCTGGTGCGAGGTCTACCTGCCGGGCGCCGGCTGGATCGGCCTGGACCCGACCAGCGGCCTGCTCGCCGGCGAGGGCCACATCCCGGTGGCCTGCACGCCCGAGCCCAGCAGCGCGGCGCCGGTCAGCGGCGCGGTCGACCAGAGCGAGGTCGAGTTCAGCCACCACATGGAGATCACGCGCATCCACGAGAGCCCGCGCGTGACGATGCCCTACACCGACGCGCAGTGGGCCGACATCCTGCGCCTGGGCCATGCCGTCGACACGCAGCTCGCGCAGGGCGACGTGCGCCTGACGATGGGTGGCGAGCCCACCTTCGTAGCGGTGGACGACCGCGACGCGCCGGAGTGGAATACCGACGCCCTGGGCCCCACCAAGCGCGGCCTGGCCACCGCGCTGGTGCACAGGCTGCGCGCACGCTACGGCAAGGGCGGCTTCCTGCACTTCGGCCAGGGCAAGTGGTACCCGGGCGAGCAGCTGCCGCGCTGGGCGCTGTCCATCCACTGGCGCGCCGACGGCCAGCCCTGCTGGAACGACCCCACGCTGTTCGCCGACGAGCGTGACACGCACCGCTACACGCCGGCCGACGCCGAGCGCTTCATCCGCAGGCTGACGCACCGCCTGGGCCTGACCGAGCACCACCTGCAGCCCGGCTACGAGGACACCTGGTACTACCTGTGGCGCGAACGCCGGCTGCCGGTCAACGTGGACCCCTTCGACGCGCGGCTGGACGACGAACTGGAGCGTGCGCGGCTGCGCCGCGTCTTCACGCAGGGGCTGGACCATGTCGTGGGCTGGCTGCTGCCGCTCGAGCGCAAGTGGTCGCGGGGCACCGCCGGGCCGGCCTGGGTCACCGGGCCCTGGTTCCTGCGCGACGAGCGGCTGTACCTGATCCCCGGCGACTCGCCGATGGGCTACCGGCTGCCGCTGGATTCGCTGCCCTGGGCGGCCCAGGGCGACCAGGCCGCGCTGCTGGACGCCGACCCCTTCGCGCCGCGCGCCGAGCTGCCTTCGGCGGCGGCGCTGCGCATGCA
>CAZUPH010000306.1:0-3413 GCA_964621995.1 uncultured Rubrivivax sp.
CGCGGCGACGCGGCGCGCGGGGGCGCCGGTCGGCGGCGTGCCGCTCGGCCGCGCGCTGGCCAGCGCCCGCTTCCGCTGGCTGTATGCGATGTGCGCGCTGGGCTCGCCGGCGATGTTCGTGCCCTTCGCGCACCTGTCGGCGTCGGCGCGCGACCTCGGCGTGGCCGAGGCGCAGGCGGTCGGCCTGGTCGGGCTGATCGGCATGGGCAGCCTGGTCGGGCGCTTCGTCATCGGCGCGGTGGCCGACCGGCTGGGCCGCGGCCGCACGCTGGTGGCGGTGATGGCCTCGCTGGGGCTGTCGATGGCGCTGTGGGCGGCCGTGGGGCGCGGCGGCGGCGCCTACGCCGGGCTCGCGCTGTTCGCGCTGTGGATGGGCCTGAGCTACGGCGGCGCGGTGTCGCTGATGCCGGCGCTGTGCATGGACTTCTTCGGCGCGCGCGCGGTCTCGTCGATCATCGGCACCCTCTACACCGCCGCGGCGCTGGGCAACCTGGCCGGGCCCTGGGCGGCCGGGCGCGTCTTCGATGCGAGCGGCAGCTACACCGCCGTGGTGCTGGGCTGCGGCGCGCTCGCGCTGATCTCGGCGCTGGCCGCCTGGCGCGCCGTGCACGCGCCGGCGGTGCTGCCGCTGGCGCCGCGCGCGGCCTGAACGCCGGTCAGGACCGCGAGCGGCGGTCGCTGCCGCTGGCGGCGCGGCGGTCGAAGCCGGTGCGCCGGTCGCCCCAGGCGCTTTCCAGCTCCAGGCGCTTGATCTCCTCGACCGCGCCCTCGTCGCCGCCGCCGGCCTTGCGCGCCTGCGCGCGGGCCAGGCGCTCCATCAGGCGCAGGTCGCGGTCGGTGAGGCCGAGCGCCGTCTCGGCCCACAGGTCCACGATGGCCATCAGCGTCTCGTGGCGGATCGGCATCGCCAGGCGCTGCGCGCGCAGCGCGGCCAGCGTGCCGCGCAGGCGGGGGTCCACCTCCTGCACGACCTTCTCGATCGCCGCCTCGCCCTGGCCGTCGTCGACGACCACGTCCACCAGGCGCCGGTAGTGGAGTTCCTCGGCGCTGTACAGGCGGCCGGAGAGGATCATCTCGTTGGCCACCGCGAGCCCGGCCTTGCGGATCGTGAAGTCCCAGGCGCCCATGCCGGGGAACAGGTTGAAGAGCACCTCGGGGAAGCCGGCCTGCGCGCTGCGCTCGAAGATGACCTTGTGGAAGGGCATCACGCACTCCAGCCCGCCGCCCAGCGTGTCGCCCTGCGCCAGCACGGTGGTGTGGATGCCCAGGTTGGCGGCATTCTCCAGCCACCACACGAGGTCCACGCAGCGCCGCGCGTAGAGCTTGAGCGACTCCACGTCGCCGGCACGCACCAGCAGCACGAACAGCGCCAGGTCGCCGCCGAAGTTGAAGACGCCGGGTACGTCGGACGTCATCACCAGGTGGCGCACCAGGCCCGGGTTGGCCGTGATGTCGTCGGTGACCTGGCGCATCTCGGCCATCACCGTGAGACTGAAGCACTGGATCGGCCTGACCGCCAGCCGCGCGCGTAGCAGCCGCAGCTCGGAGCTCCACTCCAGGCGCAGCGTCTTGTACGGGCGACCCAGCAGGCCGGCGACACCGACGGCGGGGGGCGGGTCCATGGCCAGGGTGTTCAGAGCGCCTCGACGATGCGGGTGAAGTGGTGGAAGTTGACGCGCACCGACTCCACCACCGCGGCCTGCGCCGCGACGTCGTCCACGCGGTTGAGCACCTGGCGCAACTCGGCCATGTGCTGCTGGTCCAGCGAGGCGTGCGAGCCGATGAACGAAACGCCACGGTCGCCGTCCAGCAGCAGCGACTCTCGGATCGCGTCGGCGAAGGGCCCGCCATACACCGAGGCGATGACCTCCAGCGCATACAGCATGCCCAGCGCCGAGCAGGGGTGGCGGCGGTCGGCGGCCCAGTAGTTGTAGCCGTTCAGCGCCAGCGTGTGCGCCGAGGGGGCATGCGCGCGCGCGTCGCCGCGCGTCACGCCGACGGCCTCCAGGTCGTTGAGCACCCAGTCCTCGTGCCCGCGTTCCTCCTGCATGTGCTCGTAGAGGAAGTGGCGGATGCCCTGGAAGCGGTCGTCCAGCCGGCTCGCCGCCGCGGCGCAGACCGGGTTGAAGTGCCACACCACGTGGTACAGCTCCAGCAGCAGCGCGCGGTAGCGCTCGACGCTCACGCCGTGGGCCACCGCGTCCATCAGCACCGGGTGCGTCTCGAAGGCGCGCCGATCCTCGTCGGTGCGCATCACCAGGTCGGCAAAGAAGGCAGGCATCCAAGAATCCCAACGACATGCGGGGCCCGGTGGACCGGGCTCCCGATTTCCCTGGATCGCATTTTGCAGTCTAGGGCGAGGGCACACTACCCGTCAGTCCTGACAGGTCCCACCCGGGTGGACCCGTAAAATCGGGTTCATGAGCGAGCCCGTGGCGGACCCTGGCAGCGCAGCCCGTGCCGGCGACGCCCCGCGGCGCCGCATCCGCGAGCTGCCCGACACCCTGGTCAGCCAGATCGCCGCCGGCGAGGTCATCGACCGCCCGGCCGCCGCCGTGCGCGAGCTGGTGGACAACGCGCTGGACGCCGGCGCCGCGCAGGTCACCGTGCGCCTGCTGGCCGGGGGCGTGCGCAGCATCGTCGTCGAGGACGACGGTGCCGGCATCGCCTTCGACGACCTGCCGCTGGCGCTCAAGCGCCACGCCACGAGCAAGATCGCCTCGCTGGCCGAGCTGGAGTCGGTCACGACGATGGGCTTCCGCGGCGAGGCGCTGGCCGCCATCGCCTCGGTGGCCGGCGTCGTGCTGACCAGCCGCACGCGCGACGCCGCCCACGCCTGGCGGCTGGACGGCGCCGACGGCAGCATCGTGCCCGCGGCACGCGGGCCCGGCACCACGGTGGAGGTGCAGGAGCTGTTCTTCGCCACCCCGGCGCGGCGCAAGTTCCTGAAGACCGACGCCACCGAGCTGTCGCATGCGCTGGAGGCCGTGCGCCGCCACGCGCTGGCGCGGCCCGACGTGGCCTTCGCCGTCTGGCACGAGGGCCGGCTGATCGCGCAGTGGCGCGCCGCCGCGCCGGCCCAGCGCCGGGCGGACGTGCTGGGCGCGGACTTCGCCGCCGCCAGCCGCGAGCTGGCCGTGGCGCGCGGGCCGCTGGCCATCGAGGGCCGGGTCGGTCACCCCGAGGCCGCGCGCTCGCGCGCCGACCTGCAGTACCTGTTCGTCAACGGCCGCTACGTGCGCGACCGCCTGCTCGCGCATGCCGTGCGCGCGGCCTACGAGGACCAGCTGCACGGCAGCCGGCAGCCGGCCTACGCGCTGTTCCTGGCCATCGCGCCGGAACTGGTGGACGTCAATGTGCACCCGACGAAGATCGAGGTCCGCTGGCGCGACTCGAACTACATGCACGGCCAG
>CAZUPH010000307.1:0-3405 GCA_964621995.1 uncultured Rubrivivax sp.
GGTCGTCGCGCATGTACCATTCGCCGCGGGCGTCCAGCGCCAGCCAGCCGCAACAGGCCGGCACGTTCGGCCACTTCTTCAGCGCCGCTTCGACGATCGGGTCCATGGCGCGCAGCTTGGCGCTTCAGGCGTGCGCCTGCAACCAGCCGAGCACGGCCGCCGGCATGGCCTGCACATGGCCCGGCGGCGCGCCCGCGGGAAAGCCGACATGGCCGCCGTGCGGCGGCTGCCACAGCGTCACGTGCGAACCGACCTCGTGCGCCGCGGGCAGGCTCCAGGCCGGCACGAAGGGGTCGTTGCGCGCGTTGAGCGCCAGCGCGGGGATGCGGATGCGGTGCAGATGGGGCTTGGCCGAGGCGCGGGCCCAGTAGTCCTCGGTGTCGCGAAAGCCGTGCAGCGGCGCGGTGAACAGGTTGTCGAACTCGTAGAGGTCGCGCGCGGCACGCATGCGTTCGGCGTCGAACAGGCCGGGGTGGCGCTCGAGCCGGGCAAGCGCGCGCGGCTTCATCGTCGCCAGGAACATGCGCGTGTAGACCAGGCGGTTGAAGCCGCGCCCGATCGCGTGGCCGCCGGCGGCCAGGTCCAGCGGCGAGCAGATGGCAGCGACCGAGGCGGCGATGCGCGCCGCGCTGTCGCCGGCCTCCTCGGCCCAGCGCAGCAGCGCGTTGCCGCCGAGCGAAATGCCGGCCGCCAGCAGCGGCGCGCCGCTGCGCGCGCGCAGGCGGTCGAGGATCCAGCCCACCTCCTGGTAGTCGCCCGAGTGGTAGGCGCGCGGCGCCAGGTTCAGCTCGCCCGAGCAGCCGCGAAAGTGCGGCACCGCGAAGTGCGCTCCGGCGGCCGCGGCTTCGCGCGCGAAGGCCTCGGCGTACTGGCTGCGCGACGAGCCCTCGAGACCGTGGAACATGACCAGCCAGCGCGCGTCGGGGTTCGCGGCGCGCTGAATGTCGACGTCGATGAAGTCGCCGTCGGGCGTGCTCCAGCGTTCGCGCTCGTAGCTCGGCGCGGCGCCGGAGAAGCGGCGTGAGACCAGCACCGGCCAGATCGTCTGCGCCTGGCCGCCCGGCAGCCACGCCGGCGCGCGGTACTGCGCCAGGGCCGGCATCAATGCAGGGTCGACGGCGCTTCGGCGGCCAGGTCGCGCGGCTCGCGCGCCGAGCCCGGGCTGCCGTGATGCAGCACGAGGCGCCAGCCCTGCGCCGTCTTGAAGAACACGTTGGTGGCGATCACCCAGGCCGTCTGCGTGCCTTCGGCACTGGCGATGTCCACGCGTTCGAGCACATGGTGCACCGAGGCGCCTCCGGACTCGACGCGCTGCACCTGCTGCGGCCGCACCGGGATCGCGCCGTTTTCGAAGATGGCCGCGAAACTTGCCCGCACCGCGGCATGACCCACCAGGCGCGGGCCGCCCGGGTGAACGCAGGCGATCTCGTCGTCCTCCGACCACAGCGCCATCAGGCGCTCGATGTCGCCGCTGGCCAGCGCCTCGTAGAACTGCGCCTCGACGTCGTCGGCCGAGGCGAGCAGGGCGGCGGCGCGGGCTTTGGCTTGCGGCATGCGCGGGATTGTAGGGATCGGCCGCCGATGCGAGCCTCGACGACGAGATGAACACCATGCAAAGAACCTCTGCCGACGACTGGAGCGAGCGCAGCCGCGAGGCCGCGGCACTGCTCGCACGCAGCGCGCTCGGTGACCGCGCCGCCTTTCAGCGCCTGTACGAACGCACCAGCGGCCACCTGTTCGCCGTCGTGCTGCGCATCCAGCGCGACCGTGCGCTGGCCGAGGACCTGCTGCAGGAGATCTACGTCAATGTCTGGCGCGCGGCGGCGAGCTTCGATGCTTCGCGCAGCCAGCCGCTGACCTGGCTGACCAGCATCGCGCGCAACCGCGCGATCGACAGCCTGCGTCGCGCGCAGACGCAGCCGATGCTGCTGTCGGCCACGCCCGACGATGACGACGAAGGCGACGGGCCGGATGCGGTCGACCACGCCGACGAAGGGCCCGGCCCGCTCGACCTGCTGCAGCGTGCCGGCGACGCGCGCGAGTTGCACCGCTGCATGGACGGTCTGGCACCGGCACAGCGCCAGAGCGTCGCACTCGCGTTCTACGACGGCTTGTCGCATACCGAGGTCGCCGAGCATCTGCAGCAGCCGCTGGGCACGGTGAAGTCCTGGCTGCGTCGGGCGCTGCTGGCCTTGCGCGGCTGCCTCGACGCTGCCGTGGCCCGAGATGCCGCTGCGCAGGGAGGCTGAGCGATGGACTACGCAAGGCCCGAACGGATCGATGCCCTGGCCGCCCAGTACGCCGCCGGCACGCTGCGCGGCGGCGCCCGGCGGCGCTACGAGGCATTGCTGCCCGGCCACCCGGCGCTGCGCGCCGCGCACCAGCGCTGGCAGGAGCGCCTGATGCCGTTGACGGCGGCCCTGCCGCCTGAAGCGCCGCCGCCGCAGGTGTGGCAGCGTGTCGCGGCGCGTCTGTGGCCGCAGGCGGCGGCGAGTGCCCCGCTGCCTTGGTGGCAGCGCCTCGCGCCCTGGCGCGGGCTCACGGCTTTCGCCTCGGTGGCGGCGGTGACGATGGCGCTGCTGCTCGCGCTGCCCGAGCGCGCGCAGCCGCCAGTGGTGGTCGTGCTGCAAGGCACCGATGGTGCCGGCCAGGGCGTCAGCGCCTTCGTGGCCAGCGTCAGCGGCGACGGCCGTGCGCTGGTGACGCGGCCGCTGCTGCCGGTGTCGGTGCAGGCCGACCGCGTGCTCGAGCTGTGGTCGGTGCCGCCCGAGGGTGCACCGCGTTCGCTCGGCCTGATCTCGTCGTCGGGCGCGACGGTGATCGTTCGCGAGCGCCTGCCGGCCTCGCTTCTCAAGGGCGGCACGGCCGCGCTGGCCGTCAGCGTCGAGCCGCCGGGCGGCTCACCCACCGGCGCGCCGACCGGGCCAGTGGTCTACGCCGGCAAGCTGCAGCTGTAGAAGAACGCGCTCAGTGCCCGCCGCGCAGCGGCCCGCCCGCGAGCTGGTAGCGGGTGCCGCAGTACGGGCACTGGCCTTCGCCACTCGAGGCCACGTCGATGAAGACGCGCGGATGGTTGCTCCACAGCGGCATCTTCGGGTTGGGGCAGAACACGACGCCGGGGCCTTGCAGGTCGCTGGCCTGCACGGTGACGGTGGCGGCGGGGGTGGCGGTGTCTTGGCTCATCAGACGCGGTCCAGCCATTCGGCGTACTTGGGGTTGCGGCCGTTGACGATGTCGAAGAAGGCGGCCTGGATCTTCTCGGTGATCGGCCCGCGCGAGCCGCGCCCGATCTCGATGCGGTCGAGCTCGCGGATCGGCGTCACCTCGGCGGCGGTGCCGGTGAAGAAGGCCTCGTCGGCGATGTACACCTCGTCGCGCGTGATGCGCTTTTGCACGATCTCCAGG
>CAZUPH010000308.1:0-3366 GCA_964621995.1 uncultured Rubrivivax sp.
CCGCGGCCACCACCGCCAGCGGCGGCTGAACGGCGGGGGCCCGGCGCATCCGCCGCATACTCGCGGCCTGGACGCGCCATGACCACCGACCCCACGCTCGGCCTGCCCGTCGTCTACCTCGTCGACGACGAGGAGGTCGTGCGCGACGCGCTGGCCTGGCTGCTGCGGTCGCGCCGGCTGCTCGCCGAGGGCTTTGCCAGCGCCGATGCCTTCGCCGCCTGGATGGCGGGCCAGACCGCGCCCGAGCGCCCGCCCTGGCCCGCCGGCCCGGCCTGCCTGGTGCTGGACATGCGCATGCCCGGCACCAGCGGGCTGGCGCTGTTCGAGGACCTCGCCGGCCGCGGCTGGCTGCCGCTGCTGCCGGTGATCTTCCTCACCGGGCACGGCGACGTGCCCACCGCGGTGGCAGCGGTCAAGCGCGGGGCCTACGACTTCGTCGAGAAGCCCTTCTCCAACAATGCGCTGGTGGACCGCATCGAGCAGGCCCTGGCGGCCAGCGCGCAGGCGCTGCTGGCGCGCCGCGAGCGGCGCCAGCGCGAGGCGGCGCTGGCCGAACTGACCGAGCGCGAGCGCGAGGTCATGCGGCTCGTCGCGGCCGGGCGGCCGAACAAGCTGATCGCCGACGAGCTCGCGATCAGCGTGCGCACCGTGGAGGTCCACCGCGCGCGCGTGTTCGACAAGCTCGGCGTGCGCTCGGCCGTGGAGCTGGCGCACCTGCTGCGCGACCTGCAGGAAGGCGGCGGCACGGCGCCATGAGCACAGCCCCGGGCAGCGGCAACGGCGAATTCGCGCTCATCGCGCGCCACTTCACGCGCGACGTGCCGGCGGACGGCCCGCTGGCGCTGGGCATCGGCGACGACTGCGCGCTGCTGCGGGTGGCGCCGGGGCAGCAGCTCGCGGTGTCCAGCGACCTGCTCGTGGAGGGCCGGCACTTCCTGAGCACCGTGGCGCCCGAGCGCCTGGGCCACAAGGCGCTGGCGGTCAACCTGTCGGACCTCGCGGCCTGCGGCGCCGAGCCGCTGGCCTTCACGCTGTCGATCGCGCTGCCGCGCGTGGACGACACCTGGCTGGCCGCCTTCGCGCGCGGCCTGTTCGCGCTGGCCGACGCGGCCGGCATCGCGCTGGCCGGCGGCGACACCACCGCCGGGCCGCTGGCCATCGACATCACCGCGATGGGCCAGGTGCCCCCCGGCCAGGCCCTGCTGCGCAGCGGCGCGCGGCCGGGCGACGAGCTGTGGGTCAGCGGCACGCTCGGCGACGCGCGGCTGGCGCTGGAGGTCTTCCGCGGCAGCGTGTCGCTGCCCGGCGAGCAGCTCGAGACCGTGCGCCGCGCGATGGAGCTGCCGCAGCCGCGCAACGCCCTGGGCCTGGCGCTGCGCGGCGTGGCCAGCGCGGCGATCGACCTCAGCGACGGCCTGGCCGGCGACCTCGGCCATGTGCTGGCACGCTCGCGCGTCGGCGCGCTGATCGATGCCGACGCGCTGCCGCGCAGCGCGGTGCTGGCGGCGCAGCCGCTGGCGCTGCAGCGCCTGTGCCTGCTGGCCGGCGGCGACGACTACGAGCTGCTCTTCACCGCGCCGCCGGCGCGCCGCGACGAGGTGCTGGCGGCGGCGCGCGGCGCCGGCGTGCCCGTCACGTGCATCGGCCGCATCGAGGCCGGCGAGGTGCTGCACATCGTCGATGGCCGCGGTGCGCCGGTCGAGGGCCGCTACGCCGGCTTCGACCACTTCGCGCCATGACGATGGCCGGCCGGCCGCTGCCCGCCGACGTCGACGATGCCGTCGAGGTCGGTGCGCCACGCCGCGCCAGCGGCCGCTTCATGCTCGACCACCCGGCGCGCTGGATCGCGCTGGGCTTCGGCAGCGGGCTGTCGCCCTGGGCGCCGGGCACGGTCGGCACGCTGTGGGGCTGGGCCAGCTTCCTGCTGCTGGACCGCTGGCTCGGCGACCTGGGCTGGGCGCTGGCCATCGCGGCCGGCCTGCTCGTGGGCTGGTGGGCCTGCACGCGCACCGCGCAGCACCTGGGCACGGCCGACCCGGGCGCCATCGTGTGGGACGAGATCGTCGCCTTCTGGATCGTGCTGTGGCTGGTCATGCCGGCCGGCTTCTGGGACCAGCTGGCGGCCTTCCTGCTGTTCCGCGCCTTCGACGCCGGCAAGCCCGGCCCGGTGGGCTGGGCCGACCGGCGCTTCAAGCGCCGCGTCGTGGGCGGGGCGCCGGAGGCCATCGGCGCGCGGCACGGCTGGGGCATCCTCTTCGACGACCTCGTCGCCGCGCTGTGCACCCTGCTCGTCGTCGCCGTCTGGAGCCGCCTGTGGACACCCTGAGCGTCGAGCCCCTCGTGCGGGCATTGGCCGACGCCCTGCGCGCACGCGGCTGGCGCCTGGCCAGCGCCGAGAGCTGCACCGGCGGGCTGCTCGCCGCCGCCTGCACCACGGTGGCGGGCAGCAGCGACTGGTTCGAGCGCGGCTTCGTCACCTACAGCAACGAGGCGAAGAGCGCGCTGCTGGGCGTGGACCCGGCGCTGATCGCCACGCAGGGCGCGGTCAGCGAAGCGGTGGCGCGGGCGATGGCCGCCGGCGTGCTCGCGCATGCGCCGGTGCCGCTGGCGGTGGCCGTGACCGGCATCGCCGGCCCCGGCGGTGCGGTGCCGGGCAAGCCGGTGGGCACGGTCTGGCTGGCCTGGGGCACGGCCGCGGCGCTGCACGCCGAGCGGCTGCAGCTCGACGGCGACCGCGACGCGGTGCGCAGCGCCACGGTGCGCATCGCGCTGGAGCGGCTGCTCGCGGCAGCCGGAGGTACCGGGTCGTGAACCTGCTGCTGGCCGGTGACTTCGACCGCGGCGAGTTCGACGTCTGGCGCGCCGCACTCGCCGCCGCGCTGCCCGAAGCGCGCTGGTGGACACGCGCCGACCTCGATGCCGGCCGCGTGGCGGCGGCGGACATCGCGGCCGCGGTCGTGGCCAACCCGCCGCCCGGCAGCCTGCAGGGCCTGCCCAAGCTGGCGCTGATCCAGAGCCTGTGGGCCGGCGTCGACCGCCTGCTCGCCGACCCCACGCTGCCGGCCGGCGTGCCGGTGGCGCGCATGGTCGACCCGGCCATGACCGCGGCGATGGCCGAGACGGCGCTGTGGGCCGTGCTCGCGCTGCACCGCGGCTTCTTTGCCGACCAGCAGCGCCAGCGCGAAGGGGTCTGGAAGCCGCATGTGCAGCGCCGCGCCGACGAGGTGCCGGTGGCCGTGCTCGGCCAGGGCGAGATGGGGCGCGCGGTGGCGGCCCGGCTGGCCGCGCTGGGCTATCCGGTGCAGGGCTGGCGGCGCGACGGCACGCCGCTGGCCGAGGTGCTGGCGCGCGCGGCCATCGTCGTCA
>CAZUPH010000309.1:0-3344 GCA_964621995.1 uncultured Rubrivivax sp.
GAAGCCGGTGCCCGGCGCGGCCGGCACGCTGCCGCCCGAGGTGCACAGCGCCGCCTGGCGCAGCGGCGCCGAAGGCGGCCGGGCCGCCATGCCGGCCCCGGGGCCCGAGGTGGCCGAGGCGCGCGGCGGCGACATCGGCCTGGTGCCGGTGGAAGTCGACGGCCCGCTGCCCGAGCCCGGCGGCGCCGGCCTGCGCCTGCTGGCCTACCCGCGATAGCCCAGCGCCTGCGAGATCTGGGCCGCCGTCGCCTTGACGCGGTCCAGCCAGCTCTCTTCCAGCCGGTCGGCCGGCGCCGAGACCGACAGCCCGGCGACCAGTTTGCCCTGGTCGTCGAAGATGCCGGCGGCCATGCAGCGCACGCCCAGCTCCAGTTCCTCGTCGTCGCGCGCCACGCCGTTGGCGCGCACGGCGGCGAGTTCGCGCTCGAGCCGGCCGAGGTCGGTGATGCTGTTGCGCGTGTGCCCGGTCAGGCCGGTGCGCAGCGCGTAGGCGCGCACGCGCGCCGGGTCGTCGTGGGCGAGGAAGAGCTTGCCCACCGAGGTCAGGTGCAGCGGTGCGCGCCCGCCCACGGCGCGCACGACCTGCATGCCCGAGCGTTCGCTGTAGGTGCGTTCCACGTAGATGATCTCGTCGCCCTGGCGCATCGACAGGTTGACCGGCTGGTGCGTCAGCTTGTGCAGCTCGCGCATCGGCGCCAGCGCGGCGTCGCGCACGTCCAGCCGCGCCTTGACCAGGTTGCCCAGCTCCAGCAGCCGCATGCCCAGCCGGTAGCTGCCGGCCTGCGGGCGGTCGACGAAGCGGCCGATGGCCAGGTCGTTGAGGATGCGGTGCGCGGTCGAGGGGTGCAGCCCGGTGCGCTCGCTGATTTCCTTCAGCGACACGGGGTCGGGGTGCTCGGCCAGCATGTCCAGCAGCGCGAAGGTGCGCTCCAGGACCTGGATCGTCGGGGACTGCGGGGCCTTGGTGGTCATCGGCGGGGTCGTGCGGGAGCAGGGATGTCATTCTGCATCGCGAAACGGTGGCTTGCATACCGGGAGCTGTCGGGCGCCGTCATCGGCCGGCTCGCGGCTGCCTCGGTCCTGGCCCTCGCCGGCGGCTCTTTCCCGGCGGCGGTGCAGGCGCAGGCCAGCGCGCCGCAGGCGGCGCCGCGCGCGCCGGCGGCCGAGCCCGCGGAGCCGGCGCCACGCTGGGTGCCGGTGCCGCGGGTGGCGGGGCGGCTGCGTGCCGCCGACCTCGGGCTCGTCATCAACACCGCCGACCCGTACTCGGTGGCCGTCGGCGAACACTACATCGCGATGCGCAAGCTCGAACCGCGGCAGGTGCTGCGGCTGGAGCTGCCCGTGCGGCCCACGCTCACGCGCGAGGAATTCGACGCCCTGCGCGAGGCCATCGACCGCCGCTTCGGCCCGGCGACGCAGGCGCTGGCGCTGGCCTGGGCGGCGCCGTACGCGGTGGCGTGCAACTCGATCACCGGCGCGCTGGCGCTGGGCTTCGACAGCGCGCTGTGCCGCCAGACCTGCGGCGCGTCGATGCCCTCGCGCTACTTCAATTCCGCCAGCGCCCGGCCCTATGCCGACCACGGCCTGCGCCCGGCCATGCTGCTGGCCGCGGCCGATGCCGAGCAGGCGCGGGCCCTGATCCACCGTGGCGTTGCCGCCGATGGCACCCTGGCGCGGCGCGACCGCCCGCCGGTGGCCGCGCTGTTCCTCGAGACCACCGACAGCGCCCGCCGCGTGCGCCGCGTGCTCTATCCACCGCCCGGCGCAGTGCGCGGCTTCGGCGTCGAGGCGGTCACGGCACCGGCGGCGGCGCTGCAGCACCAGCCGCGTGTGCTGCTGGCGATCACCGGCAGCGTGCGCGTGGACCTGGCCCCGGCGCCGGACTGGGTGCCCGGCGCGCTGGCCGACCACCTCACCTCGGCCGGCGGCGCGCTGCAGGGCACCCATGGCCAGAGCACCGTGCTGGAATGGATCGCCTCGGGTGCCACGGCCAGCCACGGTACGGTCAGCGAACCCTGCAACCACCTGCAGAAGTTTCCGCACCCGCAGCTGCTGCTGCTGCACTACCTGCAGGGCGCCACCGCGATCGAGGCCTACTGGAAGAGCGTGCTGTGGCCGCAGCAGAGCCTGTTCGTCGGCGAACCCCTGGCCGCGCCATTTGCGCGGCCCTGAGGGTCGCCGCGCCTGTCGCGCGTCGCCGAAGCCCTCCTAGCGCTTTGCGCGGCGTCAGCCGTCCAGCATCGCCGCGGCCGCTTCGCCGGCGCGCACGGCACCTTCGAGCGTGGCCGGGTAGGGCCCTTCGACATGGTCGCCGGCGGCCAGCAGGCCGTCGGCCACGCGCAGCGGCGGCCGGTCCAGCGCCGGCGTGCAGCGGAAGGTGGCCCGCTTGTCGGCCAGCACACGCAGCAGGGTCGGCGGCTGCGGCCAGGTGCCGGGCGCGAAGGCCCGCGCGGCCTGGTGCAGCACGGCGGCGCCGGTGGCGTCCAGCCCGGCATCGACCCAGCGCCGTGCACCGCTGACCACGAACGCGAAGACGCCGGGCGTGGCGCCGAGCGCGCCATGGTCGAAGGCAAACTGCGCCGGTGCGTCGGGCCCCTCCACCAGCGCGGTCATGGCCGCCGGCAGCCGCGCGCCCGGGCAGCGCAGGTAGACGGTGACGATGGGTTCGTAGTGCAGCGCCGCGGCGCGCGCGGCCCAGTCCGGCGCCAGCGGCGCGGCCAGGCGCGCGGCCTCGGCGGCGCTGCACGCCAGCACGACGGCGTCGAAGGCCGTGCCGTCCACAGACCAGCCGGCGCCGCTTCGCTGCAGCGCGCCCACGCGCGTGCCCGGCCGCAGCGTCGCGCCCCGTGCCGCCAGCCAGCGTGTGGCCGGCAGCGGCAGCAGCTCGGCCAGCGAGCGCCGCGGCAGCATCAGGTCCGCCGAGCCGCGGCCGCCGAAGAGCGCGTCGCGCAGGACGCGCAGCAGCACGGCCGCGCTGGCCTCGGCCGCCGGCGTGTTGAGCGCGGCCACGCACAGCGGATCGATCATCAGCGCGCGCACCGCCGGCCGCAGGCCGGTGCACAGCTGCGCGACCGTGAGCGCCGGGTCGCAGCGAAAGCCGCGCAGCGCCCAGCCGGCGGCCGCGCGCAGCAGCGAGACACGGTCGGCCCAGTCCCAGCCGCGGGCGCCGGCCACCGCGCGGCCGAAGCCCAGCCAGGGCGGGCCGGGCGGCATGGCCAGGCCGCGGCCGTCGGGGTAGCGCAGCTGCAGCGGCCGGCGGTCCAGCAGCGCGCCGGCGTCGGCGCCCACGGCCTGCATCAGCGCCAGCGTTCGCGTGTAGGCACCGATCAGGATGTGCTGGCCGT
>CAZUPH010000310.1:0-3323 GCA_964621995.1 uncultured Rubrivivax sp.
AGTTGCAATTCGCACTCGCCCCGTGCTTCTCGGGCGGTCAGGCCGGCTGGGTGGCCGTGGTCGACAAGGCTTGGCTGAAAGCCGAACTCTCGGCGCTGGACAAGGCCGGCATCGCGGTCGAGCGTGCCGTGCCGGTGGCCTGGCCCGAGGACACGCCGCTCGGCCACTTCGGCGCCCCCTTCGGCGACGACGCCGCGGCCCCGATGGAGCTGACCTGGTCGGACGCCAAGGGCGTCATCTGCCTGGGCGTCAACGGCGCACTGGCACGCCAGATGCTGCCGCAATGGGCGGCGCAGCCCGCGCGCTGGACCGCCCACCCGGCCGTCGCCGCGCCGGCCGAGCGCTGGCTCTGCGGCAGCGTGATGGTGCAAGGCGACGAACAGCGCTCGCTGCAGGCCATGCGCTCGCTGTGGAACCTGCTGCAGTTCGACCTCGCACCCAAGCACCGCGGCACCGTCGCGCTGCGCGACGCCGTGCGGCGCTGGAAGAGCGCGAGCTGGCGCCCGGTGCGCTGGGGCCTGGCCGCGCTGCTGGTGGCGCAGGTGGTGGGCCTGAACCTCTGGGCCTGGCACCAGGAGCGCCAGGTCACGGCCAAGCGCGAGGCGATGACCTCGCTGCTGCGCGCCACCCACCCGCAGGTGCGTGCCGTGCTCGACGCGCCGGCGCAGATGCAGCGCGAAACCGACCTGCTGCGTGCCGCCGCCGGCAAGAGCGGCGACACCGACCTCGAGACCCTGCTCGGCCTGGCCGCCTCGGCCTGGCCCGAGGGCCAGGCCCCGCTGGCGATGCTGCGCTTCGACAACGGCCGACTGTCGTTCGCGACCACCGGCTGGAGCGAGGCCCAGGTGAGCCAGTTCCGCGCCCAGTTGGGCGGCGGCGAGTGGATGGTCAGCCAGGACGGGGCGACGCTGACGATCGCCCGCGCCGCGGCACCGAAGGCCTCATGAACACCGACACCCCCCTCGCCGCCCGCTGGGCCACCGCCGCCGCTCCGCTGCGCGCACGCTGGCTGGCGCTCGGCACGCGCGAACGCCAGCTGGTGCGCACAGCCGCCTGGCTGGTGGGCGCCGCGCTGCTCTGGTTCGTGGCCATCGCGCCAGCCTGGCGCAGCGTCAGCAGTGCTCCGGCACGCCTCGACCAGCTCGACGCCCAACTGCAGCAGATGCAGCGCATGGCCGGCGAGGTGCGCGCGCTGCGGGCCGCGCCGGCCGTCGGGGCCGTGCAGGCCCAGGCCGCGGTCAAGGGTGCGACCGATGCGCTGGGCGGCGTGGCGCGCCTGCAGCTGGCCGGCGACCGCGCCACGGTCACCTTCACCAACGCCAGCGGCGCGCAGCTGCGCGAGTGGCTCAACGAAGTGCGCGGCGCCGGGCGCGCACGCCCGGTCGAGGCCTCGCTGACGCGCGGCGCGCAGGGCTACAGCGGCAGCGTCGTGCTCGCGCTCCCCGGAGGCGGCTGATGGCCTGGTTCCGCCGCAACCGCCCGCCGGCGCGCTTCGCGCGCACCGGCTTTGCCGAGACCACGCTGGCCGAGCTGGCCTGGCAGCGCACGCGCACTTCGGCCCACCGCTGGGGCGCGGCCGGTGCGGTGCTCGGCGCCTTGGTCGCGCTGGTGGCCTACATCCCCGCCGGCTGGCTCGCCGGCGCCGTCGCCTCGGCCAGTGCGCATCGCGTGCTGCTGACCGACGCGCGCGGCACGCTGTGGCGCGGCAGTGCGCTGCTGGTGCTGACCGGCGGCGAGGGCAGCCGCGACGCGACCGCGCTGCCGGACCGGCTCGAGTGGCGACTCGGCCTGTCGGGTCTCAAACCCGAGCTGCGCCTGCGCCAGGCCTGCTGCCTGCGCGGCGAGGTGCGCGCGCTGGTGTCGCCCAGTTGGGGCCGCGTGGCGGTGCAGGTGCTGCCCGACCAGGGCAGCACGATCGGCCAATGGCCGGCCGCGCTGCTGGCCGGCCTGGGCACGCCGTGGAACACGATGCAGATGGGCGGCACGCTGCGCCTCACGTCGCCGGGCATGACCATCGAGTCGGTGCAGGGCCGCATGCGCTTCTCGGGCGACGCGGCGCTGGACGTGGCCCATGTCTCGTCGCGCGTGTCCACGCTCGACACGCTCGGCAGCTACCGCCTGACGCTGCGCGGCGACGCCGGCAGCGGCGACGGCGCGCGGATGGAGCTGATCACCGTCGACGGCGCGCTGCGCCTGTCGGGCAGCGGCCAATGGGCCGGCAGCGGCCTGCGCTTTCGCGGCGAAGCCAGCGCGGCCGAAGGCAGCGAGCCAGCGCTGAACAACCTGCTGAACATCATCGGGCGGCGCCAGGGTGCGCGCTCGGTCATCTCGATCGGATGAACCCATGAATCGATCCTCGCCTTTGTCCCCCTTGCTGGCGCTCGCCCTGGCGCTGGCCCTGCTCGCCGCCAATCTGGCCGGCGCGCAGACCGGCGCCCCGGCCTCCGCGCCCAAGGCCAAGCCGGCCACGAGCAGCAGCGCCGCCCTGAAGGCCGGCACGCGCGTGACGCTGAACTTCGTCAACGCCGACATCGAGGCGGTGACGCGCGCGATGGGCGCGATGCTGAACCAGCAGATCGTGGTCGACCCGCGCGTCAAGGGCAACATCACCGTTTACAGCGAGCAGCCGCTGACGGTGCGCGAGGCCTACGTGAACTACCTGGCTGCGCTGCGCGGCCTGGGCTTCACGGTGGTCGAAAACGGCGGACTGATGAAGGTGGTGCCCGAGGCCGACGCCAATCGGCAGGCCGGCGCGGTGTCGATCGGCGAAGTGAACCGCCGCGGCGACCAGATCCTGACCCAGATCTTCCGCCTCAACCACGAGAACCCGAACAACCTGGTCGCGATCCTGCGCCCGCTGATCAGCCCCAACAACACGATCAACGCCAACCCGGGCAACAACTCGCTGGTGATCACCGACTACGCCGACAACCTGGCGCGCATCGGCAAGATCATCGCGGCACTGGACCAGCCCAACGCGAGCGACATCGAGGTCGTGCCGCTGCAGCACGGCGTGGCCGCCGACCTGGCGCCGCTGGTGCAGCGCCTGGCCGATGGCAGTGCCACGGCTGCCGTGCCGGGCGTGCCGAGGCACGCTGGCGGCGCGGTGTCGGTGATCGCCGACTCGCGCAGCAACGCGCTGATCGTGCGCGCCGCGAACCCGGCGCGCGCCCAGCAGGTGCGCGCGATCATCGACAAGCTCGACCGGCCGACGCAAGGCGGCGGGCCGGCCGGCAATGTATGGGTCGTGCACCTGAAGAACGCCGACGCGACCAAGATGGCGCAGGTGCTGCGTGCCGCGTTTGCACAGAGCGGCAGCGGCA
>CAZUPH010000311.1:0-3003 GCA_964621995.1 uncultured Rubrivivax sp.
GGCCTGGAGGCCGAGGCCGAGTGGCAGCTCGGCGCCCTGAGCCTGCGCGGCAGCGTGCTCGCGCTGCAGGCGCGCCGCCAGGGTGCCGCGAATGCCGAGCGCAACGGCCTGCGCCCGACCAACGTGCCCGAGCGCAGCGCCAAGCTGCAGGCGGCGTGGAACCTGGCCGCCGTGCCCGGGCTGGCGCTGCTGGGCTTCGTCACCCACGAGGGCGGCCGCATGGTGCTGCCCGACAACCGCGTCTCCACCGACGGCTGGACCCGCCTGGACCTCGGGCTGCGCTACGTGCAGCGCATGGATGGCGCACGCTGGGTCTGGCGGCTGGGCGTGGACAACGTGAACGACGAACGTGCGTGGAAGGAGTCGCCGTACCAGTTCGGCCACGCCTACCTCTACCCGCTGGCGCCGCGCACCTGGCGCGCTGCGCTGGACGTCACGCTGTGACGTCGTGCGCTTCCCGGCCGGCGGCCGGCGACCCGAAGCACGCTATACTGTGAGGCTGCATTCCCCGATAGCTCAGTCGGTAGAGCGCCGGACTGTTAATCCGTAGGTCCCTGGTTCGAGCCCAGGTCGGGGAGCCAAGACAAGCCCGATGCATCAAGCACCCAGGTCCCGCGCCCGGGTGCTTTTTTCTTGCCTCCACGCGTCGTCCCTTCAGTGCCCGGGCCGCGGCCTGCTCAGCCGCCGGGCTGCGCGAACAGATCCTCCATCGCTCGCCGCAGCTTGTAGGCCTGGGTGGCGGTGTCGACCGCGACATCGTCCCAGCACAGGCTCTGGCCCTTGGCGACCGGGCGCAGGACCTTGATGCCGTGGGCCAGCCCGAGCGGCAGGCCGCCGATGCGCGCCGAGGTCGCCGCCGGCAGCAGCTTGCCCCAGACCGTGTAGCCGCCCTCGCCGTCCAGGTGGTCGCCGGGCTCGAGGTCGCGCTTGGCGGTGGCCACGACGTCGGCGTGCCAGCCCGTCGCCACGCCGGTGGGCTCGCCGCGCAGCGCCACGCTGGCCACGCTCACGCCGACCTCCAGGCCGATCAGGTGCCAGCGCTTGTAGAGCGTGAAGTAGCGGCCGGTCGGGTCGGTGTGGGCCTTGTACTCCTCGAAGCAGTTGCGGATGTACTCGGTCTCGCCCTCGACCGTGACCCACACGCCCATGCGGATGTCGTAGGGGATCACGCGCCCATCCTTCTCCAGCGACGAGACGACCTCGACCATGCCCTTGCGCTCGAGCACGCCGCCCTCGGAGACCGGGCGCGTCACGAAGGGGATGTCCTCGACGCTCGCCGGCGGGTAGAGCAGGCCGTTGGACGGCACCGCCAGCCCGGTCGCGTTGGCGACCGCGGTGCATTCGATCGACGGCTTGGACCCGTCGAGGAAGCTGTTGAACATCTTCGGATTGAGCCCGCCGCGTGCCGCCTGCTCGGGCGTCAGCCCGTAGTGGCCCCACACGGTGTCGGGCGTGCTCTGGGCAAAGTGCGGCAGCCACTTGTGGCCGCGGCCGGCGGCGACGACCGGGAAGCCGCAGGTGCGGGCCCAGTCGACGAGGTCGCAGATCAGCGCCGGCTGGTCGCCGAAGGCCAGCGAGTAGACCACGCCGGCCGCCGCCGCCCGGTGTGCCAGCAGCGGGCCGCAGAAGGCATCGGCCTCGACCGTGACGTTGACGACATGCTTGCCGTGGGCGAAGGCTTCCAGGCAGTGGTCGACGGCGGCTGTCGGGTGGCCGGTGCACTCGACGACGACGTCGACGGCCGGGTGGCGCACCAGTGCCTGCCAGTCGTCGCCGACATGCGTGGCGCCGTCCTTCACCGCGGCGTCGAGCGAGGCGGCGGCGCTGCGCGCGGCGTCCCAGCCGACCCGCGCCAGGTTGCGGCGCGCCGCGTCGGGCGACAGGTCGGCGATGCCGACGAGGTGCACGCCCGGCGTGCGCGGCAACTGCGCGAGGTACATCGAGCCGAACTTGCCGGCCCCGATCAGGCCGACCCGGACCGGTCGGCCCTCGGCCTGGCGCTTCGCAAGCATCGCGTGAAGGTTCATGGTGGACTCCGTGCCGGTGGCTGCGGGGGGCTTCCCCGCAGCGCAGCCTACGCCCCGCAGGCGCAGGGGTGCCATCGGCGTCTGCACCGACGACGTCGGGGCAGCGCCGGCCTCCGGCACCGATGCCGCATGGTCCACCGGGGCGGTGACCGCCACGACGCCTCTCTGTCGTTCGGGCCGCGGCCGGGCTTCTTCGTCGGCGTCGCCGGCGCCTTGGCCGGCCGGGCGATCCGGGCCCGGTCTTCGAGCGGCGTCGGCCGGCGGCGCCGCAATTGCACCGCCATGCAGGCGCTGATCCACGCTTGGGCCGCGCGCGGCGCTGCCCAGAATCGCCGGCACCGAGCGCCGCCTGCCGCGCCGCCCGGTGCTGTCCGTGACGCCAACCCCGACCACGTCCGCCGCCGCGCCCCCGCACCCCGCGCCGCCCACCGCGCCGCCGGCGGCGTCGCCATCGGCACACCCCGCCGCCGGCGTCACGGCGGTAGGCTCCGCACCCTCGCCGAGGCCGCCGACCGTGGCGTCCGAGGGGCGCTGGCCGTCGGGGGCCTGGACGCCGGTCATGGGCGGGCCGGGCATCGCGCCGCCCGCCCCCGCCGCCGGCCCGTCCCCGCTGGCGCTGCTGCGGGCGGTGCTGGATTCGGCAACGCTGCCCGCCGCCGCACAGGCGCTGGCCAGCGCGCTGGCGCTGCACACCGGCTGCGAGCGCGTGGCCGTCGGCCTGCGCCGCGACGGCCGCACCGAACTGCTGGCCGGCGCCGATAGCGCCGCCCGTCACGGCGAGACCGCACAGCGCCTGGTTGCCGCGATGGACGAGGCGCTGGCGCAAGCCGTACCGCTGCGCTGGCCCGCCGCGCCCGGCACGCCCCAGGCCTCGCACGTCCCGGACGCCGACGGCGCCGACCCGGCCCTGCCGCTGGCCGAGGCCGTGGCCGCCGCGGCGACGCTGGCCCACCGCGCCTGGCAGCAGGCCGTCGGC
>CAZUPH010000311.1:3013-3306 GCA_964621995.1 uncultured Rubrivivax sp.
CGAGCGCCGCGACGGCCCGGCCTTCGGCGACGAGGAACTCGCCGCGCTGGAGTCTGCGCTGGCCGCCGCGCTGCCGGCGCTGCACTGGGTCGCGCGCGCCGCCGAGCCCTGGCCGCGCCGGCTGCGCCGCGCCGCGTGGCAGGGGCTGCAGGCGCTGCGCCAGCCGGAGCGCCGCGCCGCCCGCCGCATCGCCGCCGCCGCCGCGGCGGCGCTGCTGGGGGCCGCGCTGCTGCCGCTGGAGCACACGGTGGGCGGCCGCGCCCGCATCGAGGGCGGCGAGCAGCGCGTGCTGG
>CAZUPH010000312.1:0-3288 GCA_964621995.1 uncultured Rubrivivax sp.
GACGCCGGCAAGAGCTGGCGCACGCTGAGCCAGGGCCTGCAGGTGGTGGGCGGCTTCGACCCCAGCACCGTCACCTTCCACGACCCGCACTGCGTGCGCGTCTGCCCCAGCCAGCCCGAGCGCCTGTACCAGCAGAACCACTGCGGCATCTACCGGCTCGACGGCTGGGGCGCCGCGGCGGAGCCGACCTGGCAGCGCATCGGCGCCAAGATGCCCAAGCGTGTGGGCGACATCGGCTTTCCGATGGTGGTGCACCCGCGCGATGCCGACACCTGCTGGGTGTTCCCGATGGACGGCACCGACGTATGGCCGCGCATCAGCCCCGACGGCCGCCCGGCCGCCTACGTCACACGCAACGGCGGCCGCAGCTGGCAGCGCCTCGACACCGGCCTGCCCGAGGCCCAGGCCTGGTGGACCGTCAAGCGCCAGGCGATGACGGTGGACGCGCAGGACCAACCCGCGCTCTACCTCGGCACCACCAGCGGCGAGCTGTGGATCGGCCGCGACGAGGGCGCGCGCTGGCAGAACATCGCGCGCCACCTGCCCGAGATCTACGCGGTGGAAGTGGCGGAGCTGCCTTGACGATGGTGAAGGTGCTGATCCCCGGCGCGCTGCAGTCCTACACCGGCGCGTCGCATGTGCAGGCCGAGGGCGCGTCGCTCGACGCGATGTTCGACGACCTCGACCGCCGCTACCCCGGCCTGCGCTTTCGCGTGGTGGACGAGCAGGGCCAGCTGCGGCCGAACATGCGCCTGTTCGTCAACGGCCTGGGCACGCGCGACATGGCGCACGCGCTGAAGGCGGACGACTTCGTCGCGGTGGTGCTGGCGCTCAGCGGGGGTTAACCCCTCGCCTGCCACACCTGCGCGCTCCAGGTCGGCGCGGCGGCCTGGATGATCTTCAGCACGTCGGGCGGCAGGTCGCCGGCGCCGGTGAGCTGGCGGATCTCCAGCACGTCGTCGCTGCCCATGCCGCAGGGTGCGCGCAGGGCCCACTGGATGGCGTCTTCGAGCGACGGCACGTCGAGGATGTAGAAGCCGCCCACCAGCTCCTTCGACTCGGCGAAGGGCCCGTCCACCACATGGCGCCTGCCGTCGCGCACCGCCACGCGGGCGCCGCGCGCGGCCGGGTTCAGGCCCTCGGACGCCACCAGCACGCCGGCCTGGTGCATCTCCTCGTTGAAGCGCATGTAGGCCGCGAGCAGTTCCTCGTCGAGGCCCGCGTCCGGTGTCGTGGGCGGGTCGCCGGCCTGGGCCGTGATGATGAATCGCATCGCCGTTGCTCCTGTGCAAAGAGGGGTTGTATCGCCACGACGAACGGCGGGGTGCCGCATCGACACGCCGCCCTGCGGCCGTCCGTCTTGCTCGACGCTCCCGCCGGCGCGCTACGGGTTCAGCCCGCCGCCGTGCCGCACAGGCAGCCGGCGCAGGGGCAGGCGGGGGTGGTGTCCAGAGAATTCATCGGGGGCTCCAAGAGGGTTGAGAGTGGCGGGCCCGAGGGGTGGGCCCGTGCGATGAATTCTGCGCAGCGCGCGCCGCTGCGGCTTGAACGAAACGGCTGACTTGCCGCTACACCACCGTGCCCACGCCCACCAGCATCTCGCACGGGCCGACGAAGCCGTCCTTCGTCTCGAACGCGGCCAGCGCGGCCTGCACGTCGCGCCACACCTGCGCGCGCTGGTCCTCGTCCAGGCCCGCCATCATCTGCTGCAGCGCGCCGAACGACTCGCGCTCGAAGCGCACGCACTCGGCCGCGCTCGGCAGGCGCACCGGCGAGGGCACGCGCCGCACCGCGATGTCCTTCAAGCCCGCCCTGGCGAGCGTGGCCTCCAGCACGCCGTCGGCGCCGAGCGAGAAGGGGCCGGGCTGGCCCGGCAGCGGCGCCGGCAGCCGCGCGCGCTCGCGGATGATCTTCACCGGGATCGAGAAGAAGGCGTTGCGCTCCGGCGTCGAGTACACGATGGCCGCCACGCGCCCGCCCGGCTTGAGCGCGTGCTTCATGCCGGCCAGCGCGCGCTGCTGGTCCGGAAAGTAGATCAGGCCCACGCGGCTGATCGCCACGTCGAAGCTGGCCGCCGGCAGGCTGGCGAGCGCCTCGCCGTCCACCTCGCGTGTGGCCACGATGTGCCCCAGCCCGGCCGCCTGCGCGTCGCGCTGCGCAAACGCCAGCAGCGCCGGCGCAATGTCGGTGGCCAGCACGTGGCCGCCGGGGCCCACCCGCCGCGCCGCCGCGAGCGACTGCTCGCCGGCGCCCGCGGCCACGTCGAGCACGCGGCAGCCCGGGCCCACGCCGGCCATGTCGAACATGGCCTCGGTGGCCTCGCCGAGCCAGGAGCCGATGAACGGCCCCCAGCGGTGCCAGGCCTCGGCGGCGCCCTGCCACTGGGCGCGGGTGGTGGTCTTGAACTTGTCCGCGTCGAAGGCGGCCACGGGGGGGGATTGCACAACGCTGTTCATCGCTCGGTCTCCGGTGGGTTGGTGGTGAACCCACTTTCGTGCCGAACGGGCGGCGCGGCCAGTCCAGAATCTGGAGTGGCGCCGCGGCCCCGCGATGGTTAGGCTGCGGCCCATGATCGACTACGGCCAGTTCTGCACCGTGGCGCGCGGCGCCGAGGTGCTCGGCGAACGCTGGACGCCGCTGGTGGTGCGCGAGCTGCTGTGCGGCAGCACGCGCTTCAACGACATCCGCCGCGGCGTGCCGCGCATGTCGGCGTCGCTGCTCACGCAGCGCCTGCGCAAGCTGGAGGAGGTGGGCGTGGTCAAGCGCGTGGCCGGCGCGGCCGGCGGGCCCGCCGAGTACCACCTCACCGGGGCCGGCGAGGAACTGCGCCCGATCGTCATGGCCATCGGCGAATGGGGCGCGCGCTGGATCGGCAGCCGCCTGAAGCGCGGCCAGCTCGACGCCGGCTTCCTGATGTGGGACATCCGCCGCTTCGTGCGGCTGGAGGAGTTCCCGCGCGACCGCCAGGTGCTGATCCAGTTCCGCTTCACCGACGCGCACGCCGGCGAGCGCCGCTGGTGGCTGGTGGTGGAGGGCGGCAGCGCCGACCTGTGCCGCGACGACCCCGGCCCCGAACCCACGCTGGTGGTGGAAAGCACCGTGCTCGCGCTGACCGAGATCTGGACCGGCGACCGCGACGCCCAGGAAGCGGTGGACAGCCACGCGGTGCGCGTGCGCGGCGGCGCGAGCGATGCGCGCAGCCTGTGGCGCTGGCTCGGGCGCAGCGCGTTCGCGGCCACGCGCGAGGCGTGCCGCGGGGCGCGTTAGCGCCGCCAGCCGCGCCCGTGG
>CAZUPH010000313.1:0-3256 GCA_964621995.1 uncultured Rubrivivax sp.
CCATGTCGACGCGATGCATGCGGCCGTGATCACGGGCGTGCTGCCGCTGGGCACCGCGGTGGCGGCGGCGCTGTTGCTGCGCCAGCGCGCGTCGCTTGGCTTCTGGGGCTGCGCGCTGCTCGGCTGCGCGCTGGTGCTGGCCTTCGCCGCGATGCAGGGCGGTGGGGCGCTTTCGGCGGCCGACGGGCTGCTGCTGCTCGCGGTGGCCAGCGCGTCGATCGGCTACGTGGCCGGCGCGCGCGTGTCGGCCGTGCTGCCGGCCGAGCAGGTAATCTGCTGGGTGCTGGTGCTGTCGCTGCCGTTGACGCTGCCGGCAATGGCGCTCACCTGGCCGGCGCATGCGCAGGCCGTGAGCCCGGCGGCGTGGGTGGGCTTCGGCTATGTCACGCTGTTCTCGATGTGGCTCGGCTTTTTCGCCTGGTACCGCGGTCTGGTGCTCGGCGGCGTGATGCGCGTCAGCCAGGTCCAGCTGCTGCAACCCTTCCTCGCGCTGCTCGCCGCGGTGCCGCTGCTCGGCGAGCGCCTCGAGCCGAGCACCGTGGGCTTCGCGCTCGCGGTGGCGGCCGTGGTGTTCGCGGGCAAGCGGCTGCCGCTGCGCGCCGCGGCCCACGCCTGAACCTCACTTCTTCCAGACTTCGACCCCGGAGACCTTGGCCATGAGCTCTCGACCTTCGCCCTTCCAACTCGCGCGCCGCGCCGAGCGCATGAACCCGTCGATCATCCGCGAGATCCTCAAGGTGACCGAGCGCCCTGGCATCATCTCGCTGGCCGGGGGGCTGCCCTCGGCCGACACCTTTCCGGTGGAGGCGATGCGCGAGGCCGCGGCGCGCGTGTTCGCCGAAGCCCCGCGCGAGGCGCTGCAGTACGCCGCCAGCGAGGGCTTCGCGCCGCTGCGCGAGTGGGTCGCCGCGCACCTGAATGCACAGCAGGGCATGGACGTGTCCCCGGCCCAGGTGCTGCTGACCACCGGCTCGCAGCAGGGCCTGGACCTGGCTGCCAAGGTGCTGATCGACGAGGGCTCGCGCGTGCTGGTCGAGACGCCGACCTACCTCGGCGCGCTGCAGGCTTTCACGCCCTACGAGCCGCGCATCGAGGCCGTGGACTCCGACCACGAAGGCCCGCTGCCCGAGGCGCTGGCGCGCGCCGCCGGCGCCGGCGATCGCGCACGCTTCGCCTACCTGTTGCCCAACTTCCAGAACCCGAGCGGCCATGTCTACAGCGAGGCGCGACGCGAAGCGATCGTGGCCGTCGCGCGCGAGCGCGGCCTGGCGCTGGTGGAAGACAACCCCTACGGCGACCTCTGGTACGACACGCCGCCGCCGCGCCCGTTGGCCGCGCGCATCCCCGAGGGCGTGCTCTACCTCGGCTCGTTCTCGAAGGTGCTGGCGCCGGGGCTGCGCCTGGGCTATGTGGTGGCGCCGTCGGCGCTGTTCCCGAAGCTGCTGCAGGGCAAGCAGGCCGCCGACCTGCACACCTCGATCCTGAACCAGCGCATCGTGTTCGAGGTGCTGCGCACCGGCATGCTCGAGGCGCACGTGCCGACGATCCGCGAGCGCTATCGCCGCCACCGCGACGCGATGCAGGCCGCGCTGCAGACACACCTGTCGGGCCTCGCGACCTGGGTCAAGCCGACGGGCGGCATGTTCTTCTGGCTCGAACTCAAGCCCGGGCTCGACGCGATGGCGCTGCTGCCCAAGGCGGTCGAAGCGGGCATGGCCTACGTGCCGGGTGCCGCGTTCTACGCCGAGGCGCCGCAGCCGAACACGCTGCGCCTGTCCTTCGTGACCGCGCCGCCCGACAAGATCGAGGCTGGCATCGCGATGCTGGCGCGGGTGCTGAGGGAGGCGGCATGAGCAGCAGACGCTTCATGCAGGTCGATGTCTTCACCGACCGCGCCCTGCTCGGCAACGCACTCGCGGTGGTGCTCGACGGCGAGGGCCTGAGCGATGCGCAGATGGCCGCGTTCGCGCGTTGGACCAACCTGTCGGAGACGACCTTCCTGCTGCCGCCCACCGACCCGGCGGCCGACTACCGCGTGCGCATCTTCACGCCGACGACCGAGCTGCCGTTCGCGGGCCACCCGACGCTCGGCAGTTGCCACGCCTGGCTCGCGGCCGGTGGGTCGCCGCGCGAGGCCGGCGCGGTGGTGCAGCAATGTGGCGTCGGCCTCGTGCGCATCCGCCGCGACGGTGCGCGCCTCGCCTTCGCCGCACCGCCGCGCCGCCGCAGCGGACCGCTCGACGAGCCGATGCTCGAGCGCATCGCGCGTTTCCTGGGTATCGCACGCGCCGACATTGTCGCGCACCAGCATTGCGACAACGGTCCCGGCTGGAAGGCGGTGATGCTGAAGTCGGCGGCCCAGGTGCTGGCGCTGCGGCCGCAGCTGTCCGCCGAGAGCGAGCTCGAGATCGGCGTCGTCGCACCCAGCGGCCCAGGCAAGGTCGGTGTCGTCGGTTCGCATGCCGCGGGCGAGGCGGTGGCCTTCGAGGTGCGCGCCTTCTTCCCTGCGCCGGGCGGGGCGCTGGCCGAGGACCCGGTGACCGGCAGCCTGAACGCGGCGCTCGCGCAATGGCTGATCGAGAGCGACCTCGCGCCGCCGCGCTATGTGGCCGCGCAGGGCACGGCGATGGGCCGCGCCGGGCGCGTGTTCGTCGAGCACGACGGGCGCGACACCTGGATCGGCGGCCATGTCGCGCCGTGCATCGAAGGCCGGCTGACGCTGTGAGGCTCGCGCTCGATCACGTGGTGGTCGCGGCGCCGAGCCTCGACGAGGGCGTGCGCTGGTGCGAGGCCACGTTCGGCATCACGCCCGGGCCGGGTGGGCGCCATGGGCTGATGGGCACGCACAACCGGCTGTTCTCGATCGCCGGACCGGACTTTCCCGAGGCCTACTTCGAGATCATCGCGATCGATCCGGACGCACCGCCGCCGGGCCGTGCGCGCTGGTTCGGGCTCGATGCGATCGACCTGTCGGGCGGCCCGCGGCTCGTGCACTGGGTCGCGCGCACCGAGGCGATCGACGAGGCCCTCGGCGCCTGGCGTGCGCTGGGCTTCGACGCCGGCCGTGCGGTCGAAGCCTCGCGCGAGACGCCCACCGGCCGCCTGTCCTGGCGCATCGCGGTGCGCGACGACGGGCGGCTGCTGGCCGGCGGCGCCTGGCCGACGCTGGTCGAGTGGGGTGGCAGCACCCACCCGGCGCGCACGATGCCGGCCTCGGGGGCCACGCTGCGTTCGCTGACCTTGCGCCGCTTGCCGT
>CAZUPH010000314.1:0-388 GCA_964621995.1 uncultured Rubrivivax sp.
TGTTCGACCGACTTGAGGGCGCGTGTGTGTGCTATGTCACGCCGCGCCGGGCGATTCAGCCGGCGAGCGCCTTCCAGGCCAGGATGGCGCCGATCAGCACCGGCTGGTGCACCATGTAGAAGCTGAGCGACCAGCGACCCAGTGCGGCCAGCGGCGACAGCACGGCGGGCAGCGCCCCTTTCAACAGCGCGTCCCCCAGCGCGCCGCGCCGGGGGGCCAGCAGCCACTGACCCGCCGCCAGGCCCCACAGCATCACGCCCAGCCAGGGCAGCACGGGCGCGTAGTCCTCGGTGACGGGCTTGCGCGTGATCAGGCCCACCCAGTTGGTCCAGCGCGTGTCGAACCACGGGTGCTGCACGAACAGCGGCAGCAGCACGCACAGCAACCC
>CAZUPH010000314.1:398-3230 GCA_964621995.1 uncultured Rubrivivax sp.
GCCGAGCGGCCAGAGCCAGCCGCGCAGCGGCGAGGCCAGGCGCGACAGCACCAGCATCACGGCAAAGCCATGCAGCACGCCGAAGCTGATCCAGCTCCGCGGGAACATCAGCGCCGAACCGGCCGACACGAGCACGGCGCAGGCGGCGATCTGTGCCCAGCGGCGCCAGAAGCGCGGCCAGCCCTGCCCGGCCTGCAGCGCCACGGCCTGCGACAGCCCGGCGGTGGCCATGAACAGCGTGACGATGACGGCGCGCTGCACGGTCCAGAACGGGTCGCGGTAGAAGTCCTGCCGCGGGTCGAGCAGGCCGAAGTGGTTGAGGTCGAAGCAGAAGTGGAAGGCCGCCATCCAGACGATGGCCGCGCCGCGCAGCGCGTCCAGGCGGTCGAAGCGGTTGGCGCTCGCGCTCATACCTTCTCGTAGATATCGGTGAAACGTTGCCCGTCCCAGGCGTAGAGCAGGATGGCGGCGTGCAGGCAGGCCTTGGCGCCGCGCGGCTTGAACAGCCCGGCGCACTGCCCGCGCGGATGGCGCACGCTGGGGTAGACCACGCCCGCCGAGCCGCGGTCGTGCAGCGCACGGCCGAGCGCGCGCGACGTCGCGTAGTCGTCGCGGTCGAACACCGCGGCCGGCACCGCATCAGCAGCGCGCAGGTCGTGCAGGCGCGCGTCGATGGCCACGTGGTACAGGCGCATCGGCAGGTGCATCGGGCCTTCGTTCGTCGCCGCGAGGAAGCGCGCGTGGTGGTGCGCCGTCTCGGCGACGGCGGTGGCGCGCTCGCGCGCGGCGTAGAACACGCCCCAGGCGCCGTCGGAGAAGCGGCTGCCGGCCGGGTTGACGTGGGTGAAGGCGGCCATGATCGGGCCGCTGCCGGGACCGAACACACGGTCCTCGGGTGCGACCAGCTGCACCGCGCCGACCTCGTCGCGCACGCGGTCGTTGGTCAGCGCCTCGAGCGCGTAGAGGGCGTCGAAGTCGGCCGCGTCGGCGACGCGGTCGTACAGGTACACGCTGGGGTGGCGCGTCGGCACGATGCGGCAGGCCTCGCGCCACTGCACGCGCTTGACCGTCAGCGAGTCGGCGAGACGCTCGGCTCTGGTGGCTGCCGCCATCAGGACCAGCCGCCGCCCCGCGCCGCGTCGAGCCAGCGCCGCACGCGCACCAGGTCGCTCACGTTGCCGCCGGCATCTGCGACAGCGCGCTCGTGCCGCCGAAGGCGGCGTTGGGCTTGCGAACCCAGGCGTCGGCGGCGGCAGCATCGGGCAGCAGGATCTGCAGCGCCTTGTAGATGCCCAGCAGCAGCGACAGGCGCTCCAGCGTGTCGCGCGACAGCACGGCCTTGTCCGGCGCCTTGCGCCAGGCGAAATAGCTCGAGCGCGGCGGCTCGCCGAGCAGGCGGCGCTGCTCGTCGGTGGACAGGCCCCAATGCGTGGCGATGCGCATGAAGGCACGCAGCCCGGCCGAGCCCATCTGCGCCGGCGAGGCGGCAGCACGGCTGGGTTGCAGGACGGCGCTCATGGTCAAGAATCCGGTGCAGGACTTGTTGGTTATCATAGTCCAGCAGGGGATTCTCGGCCAGACCCCGCTACGATCGCCGCATGAGCACCCATTCCCCGGCGGCGCGGCGCGGCAGCGAGGAGCAGGCCCGGCTCGATGCCGCGCTGACCGAGCTGTTCGAGCGCCGCATCACCTTCAACCAGGTGCTCGGCCTGGTGGTGGAGTCGGCGCAGGCGCCGGCGCCGCGCATCCGCTTCGCGATGCGGCCCGAGCTGATCGGCAGCGCCCTGCATGGCCGCCTGCACGGCGGCGTGATCTCGGCGACGCTGGACGCGATGGGCGGCTTTGCGCTGATGGTGGCCATCGGCGAGAAGCATGCCGATGAAAGCACGCAACAGGTGCTGCACCGCTTCGCCAAGATGGGCACGATCGACCTGCGCATCGACTACCTGCGCCCCGGTGTCGGAGCGCATTTCGTGGCCAGCGCCGAGGTCACGCGCCTGGGCGGGCGCATCGGCTCGACGCAGATGCGCCTGGTCAATGACCAGGGCACGCTGATCGCGACCGGTTCGGCCGCCTACGTCATTTCCTGAATTCGGCCTTGAACCAGTCGTCGAGCATGCGGCGCTCGTAGGCGAGCGCGTCGCCGCTCGGCAGATGGGCCCGGTGCATCAGGTAGGCCATGTCCTGCACCCGCGCCTCGCCGCTGCGCGTGGCCTGGCCCGGGCTCTCGAGCGCATAGCGCAGCTGGATGCGCGGCCAGTCGGCACTGCCCTTGAGCACGCGCAGGTCGTTGGCGCGCACGCTCGGGTTCACCTCGCCGGCCAGGTCGACGTCGAGCACCTCGATCTTCAGCGTCTGGCCGTCGGCCACGTAGGGCGCGGCGGCCTGTTCGAGGTGGCGCTTGAGCGCCTCCAGATGGCGATCGGGCGACAGGTAGCGGTCCTTCACGTCGGTGAAGTTCTCGGGCTTGACGAAGCTGACGGTCACCGTGCCGGCGGCCTGTGCCGCGGCGGCGAGCGTGATGGCGCTGAGTGCAACGCCGATGGTGCGGAGGATGCGCATGGCGACTCCCGGCTGTTGACGATGGGCCATGCTAGCGCGAAGCCGGCCTCGCTGCAGCCGGCTTCACGCAGATTTACCGAGTCGCGCGGGCGCTCTACAGGCTTTGCGCCAGCTGCTCCAGGATCGCCGGATTCTCCAGCGTCGAGGTATCCTGGGTGATCGCCTCGCCCTTGGCGATGCTGCGCAGCAGGCGCCGCATGATCTTGCCGCTGCGCGTCTTGGGCAGGTTGTCGCCGAAGCGGATGTCCTTGGGCTTGGCGATCGGGCCGA
>CAZUPH010000315.1:0-1539 GCA_964621995.1 uncultured Rubrivivax sp.
CGGGCACGGATCGTGGCGCGCCAGTCGGTCGATCGCGGCTTCGACATCGCCGTGTGCCGCGGCGGCGCGGTGTGCGCCCAGCAGCGCAGGCGTGCGCAGGGACGTTTCCTCGGCCGCCTTGGCCAGCAGCGACTCGGCGCGCTGCAAGCGGCCCTGGTGCAGCGCTTCCAGGCCGCTGACCAGGCGATTGCGCGCCTGCAGCCGCGCGTGTCGGCGCCAGGCCCGCAGCGGTAGCTGCAGCAGCCACCACAGCGCCCAGAGTCCGAACCACAGCAGGCCCCAGGCCAGTACCAGGTAGGCCAGCGTCGTGGTGTAGGTGAGCCCGCGGAACCGCACCACCACGTCGCCCAGGTCCTCGGCGAACCAGCTCCAGGCCAGCGCGCCGAACGCCGCCAGCAGCAGCCACCAGAGCAGGGTGCGATAAAGGTTCATCGCGGCTCGGACCGCCCGCGGCGCAGGTCGCGGAGCTGCTGCAGCCCCGCGCCCTGCATCGGCAGGTCGGGCGACAGTGGCAGCGACCGCAGCCCCGCCAGTCGCTCGCGGCGATCGCGCAGGGCGTCGTTCTCGGCGTACAGCCGCACCAGCCAGGCATCGACGCGCTGCAGGCCGGACCGGAACGCGTCCTCGTCGCGACGATCCAGCGCGGTGCGCACCAGGGCCAGCTCGAGGCCCAGCGCCGCCTCGCCGGTGCTGCGGTCGGACGGTGAGATCAGGTCCTGCGAGCTGCTCGGCCGCACCTGCACGATGGCGTCGGCAAGCCGCTGCCAGCGCGAACCGCTGCGGCCGGCGGCCGTCGGCGAGCCGGGGGTGCGGCTGGCCAGGTGCGGCAGGCTGGCCTGGAGCGCGTCGAGTTCGCCGGCGGCCTCGGAGCGCGGATCGGCGGGCAGGGCACGCAGCGCCGCGAGCTCCTGGCCCAGGGTCTGGCGCAGGCTGATGTACTGCGGGTCCGTCAGGGGCTCCAGCGCGGCCCGGGCCAGCGTCGTGGCCCGGATCGCGCCGGCCAGGTCGCCGGCCACGGCCAGGCGGGCCTGGGCCAGGCTCAACAGCAGTTCGGCCTCGTCCAGGCGCAGCGATTCACGGCCCTCGCCGGTCTGGGCCGCGAGTTCGCGCAGGCTGTCTTCCAGCAACGCCGCGCGTTGGCCGACGCCCAGCACTTCCTCGCGCAGCAGACCGGTACGCGCGGTGGTGTCGGTCAGCCGCTGGTCCAGTCCCTGGTGGGTGCGGCGCAGGGCCACCAGCGACTGCTCGGCCTCCAGCAGGCGGGCATCGAGCGCTTCGGGGCTCAGGTCCGGGCCGGCTTCGGCGACGGGCTGGCGCGATGACCAGGCCCACCAGGCGGCATAGCCGCCCACGGCCAGCACGACCACCAGCAACAGCCATCCCGCGACGCCAAAGGCGCTGCGGCCGGGAGGGGATTCGGGGGTTTCGTCGATCACGGTGTCCACTGCCGACAGGAACGCAAAATCAGCTGCAATCGTACCGGAAGCGACCCGCGACGACATCGGCGGCGAGTGCGGCCAATAGCCGGCTCGGCTGCGC
>CAZUPH010000315.1:1549-3213 GCA_964621995.1 uncultured Rubrivivax sp.
AACGGGATCCAGCTCCCAGCCGGTGCCCGGAACGCGCGCGCCATCGGCCACCACGATCATGGAGAAGCCCCAGGTCGCCAGCATCGCAGCCATCCTCGGGCTGCTCGCCACGGCGGGCCGGTTTCGCAGCCGCAGCCGGGCCGGTTCCGCCAGCCGGGACCACAGGCCGTCGAAGGCCTCGGTGC
The DNA here is from genome assembly GCA_964621995.1 of uncultured Rubrivivax sp. Classification (GTDB taxonomy): domain Bacteria; phylum Pseudomonadota; class Gammaproteobacteria; order Burkholderiales; family Burkholderiaceae_C; genus Rubrivivax. Next base: position 1,735 of record CAZUPH010000315.1, read on the forward strand.
TGCTCACCAGCAGGGCGCTGGTGTCGGGCAGTTCGTCCAGCAACCGCAGCCGGCCCGCCGTCGGCGCCACCGGTGCCCGCCGGTAGACCTCGGCCACGTGCACCAGCGCGCCGCGCTGGGCCAGGGTTTCCGCGATCAGCCCGCGGCCGCCGGGGGCCGTGACCAGGCCCACGTCCCGGCCGCGCACATCCTGCAGGTCCGGCAGCGCCAGCAGGCCCTCGGAATCGGCGCGCCCGCCCGGCGCGAGCACGTGCCGCCCGCCCGCCCGCCGCAGCGCGGCCGCCGTGCCGCTGCCCACCGCGAACCAGCGTTGACCCTCGAGGGCTTGCAGCGGCCGCTGCCGGCGCGCGAACCCCACCGCCGACGGACTGGTGAACACCAGCCACGGGCAGGCCAGCGCCGCCGCGAGCGCGACGCCTGCATCCACGGACACCAGTTTGAGCGTAGAGAGCGGGAACACCCGCGCGCCCAGGCCGGCGGCGGCGCGCCGGAGCGGCGCGTGGCCGCCCGAAGGGCGCAGCGAGATGACGTACCATCCCGCCAGCGTTGGCATGGACCCTGGCTTGGCCATGGCGCCAGCTTCGCACAGCCCTCCATGAAACGGCAGCCGATGACCCCGCTCGATACGCTCAACATCCAGTACCTGGCGATGCCCCCGGTGGCCGCCATGGGCATCCGGGCGGTTGCCTTCGACGGCGACGTGCTGCAACTGCAGGCGCCACTGGCGGCCAACATCAACGACAAGGGCTCCGCCTTCGGCGGCAGCATGGCCGGCATGATGACCCTCGCCGGCTGGGGCCTGCTGACCCTCAAGCTCGAAGCCGCCGGCCTGATCGCCGACGTCTATGTTGCCGACAGCCAGATCCGCTACCTGCGCCCCCTGCTTTCCGACCTGCAGGCCGAAGCGCGGCTGGAGCCGGCGCTGGACTGGACCGTGTTCCTCGGCACCTTCCGGCAGCGCGGCCGGGCGCGCGCCGGCGTGCTGGCGGCCCTGCATGGCCCGGACGGCGAGCGGGTGGCGGAGCTCAGCGGCCGATTTGCCGCCTTGCGCACGGCCTGAGGGCGGCCACCGGGCCATTGTGCATAATGCGGGCATGGACAAAAACCCGATGCGCCTGCCCGCCTTGTTCGCGATCGTGCTGATGCTGGCCGCCTGCGGTTCCCTGGGCAGCCAGCGCAACCCGCGCGACCAGGCCCTCTACAGCTACGTCAGCGCGGTGCGCTGGAGCGATTTCGACGCGGCGCTCAACTTCGTGGACCCCGAGGTGCGGCTGGCCAATCCGACCAGCGACCTCGAGCGCGAACGCTACAAGCAGTTCCAGGTCGCCGGCTACGACGTGAAGTCCTTCAACGAGCCGGGCGAGGGCCTGTACGAGCAGGTGGTGGAAATCCGCCTTGTCAACCGCAACACCCAGACCGAGCGCATCATCACCGACCGCCAGCGTTGGCGCTGGGACGCCGAGGCCAAGCGCTGGTGGC
>CAZUPH010000316.1:0-3209 GCA_964621995.1 uncultured Rubrivivax sp.
GAGCGCCACGACGAGATGGTGCACCTGACCGCCGCCTTTGGGCGGACCGCCGTGGAGTTCGGCCAGTGCGTGCTTGTCCGCCACGACGGCGGCCGGCACGAGTCCCCAATAGAGGGTGATGCCGGACCGCTCCAGCCGGCTCTGGGCCAGCGCTGGGCTCAGCATCGAGCCCAGCAACAGCAGCAGCCACGCCGTGGCCGCAACACGCCAGCCCTGCGCCGGCAGCCGAATCGCTCTCATGGGGGACTCCTTTTGGTGGTCATCGATGCACTGTCGTAGAGCTGCTGGAACACCACTTCGGCCCCCAGGTCGCGGCTCGTGCGCCAGGACTCCCAGGCCTGGGCGACCGCGTCGGCGCCGACGCGTTCGAGCTGGTACCAGGGGTTGGCGCTGCGATCCGGGTCGTGCGCGCCGCACTGTTCGAGCCATTGCTGCAGCCACGGCAGCCAGGCCAGAGCCGGCGTCGCCTTCTCGGACCAAACCCGCCGACTGGTCCGCATCGGATGCAGATCGCGCAGCAGGCGCGCCGAGTCCGGCGTCACCGTCCGGCGGACCCAAGGCGAGACCCATTGCGCGTAGGCGCGCTCGCTCGCCTCCGACAGCGCCTGCACCTTGTCGAAGCCGGCCGGGTTGGCGTCAAACGGCAGGTCCTCCAGGCGGCGCGGTTCAAAGCGGGCGCCGGGGGCGACGTCGCCGCGGGTGTCATCCTCGAGAACCATCTCGTAGAGACCGGGGGCGAGTTCCTGGACCGCTGCGGCGTGGTGGAGGATGGCGCGGTGCTCGCGCCGCGCCACGCCCGCCGATACGAAGATGCCGAGGTGCCCCACCTGCTTGTGCAGCAGGTAGACGACGCGCTGGCCGGCAGCCACCAGGTCCTCGGTCGTGGCAAACACTTCCTTGAGCCACCCCAGCGCCTGATGCGGCGGCGTGATGTTGTCGCCGTAGGAGCTGAAGATCACCAGCGGCGCCCCGATGCGCTTGAGGTCGGCACGGCAGTGGCCGTCGACCACGACCTCGCCGTGCTCGAGCCGATTGCCGACGAACAGCTCCGCGGCGATGGCCAGCATCTCCTCGCGGGCCAGTTGGTAGAAGCCGTTCCACCAGCGCTCGAACTCCAGGAAGCGGTCGCGCTCAGCCTCCGGCTGCGCAAAGAGCGTGTCGTACTTCCTGAACACACCCTCCGGTCGCAGCGCCTCGAAGTTCTGCACCAGCCAGGCGCCATCGAACCGCCCGTCGCCCAGGTCCGACATCCAGTGCGCCGGCCAGACGCCACCGGTGAAGCCGCCGAGCAGGCGCATCGGGTTGATGCCGCGTTCACCCGCCCAGTACGACAGCGGCGAGCCGTTCAGCACCGCCAGCCCTGCCCGGTGCTTGCAGTGCGACAGCGCCAGCGTGATCGCCCAGCCGCCCTGGCAGTTGCCGTAGACGATCGGCGGCTTGCCGCGATGGCGCTGGGCGACGATGTCGATGAAGGCTGCCAGCGTCTGCACGACGGCTCCCATCGTCTGTCCCTCGACGGGCTCAGGGTCGAAGACCACGAAGTAGACCGGATGGCCTTCGAGCAGCGCCATGCCGACTTCCGAGTCGCGCTTGAAGCCGCCGATGCCTGGACCGTGCCCGGCGCGCGGATCGACCACGACCACCGGTGCAGCGCCCTTGCGCACGTACTTCTCGAGCGCGTCGGTGCCGCAGCGCGTCACCCGCAGCAGCCGGTAGTTCGACGGCGGGTCGAGATCCCGTCCGTCTGCCACCGGCTCGGACTCGAAGTGCAGCAGCGGCGGCATGCCCGCAGCCTCGTGCGCATTCATGTTGGCGGCACGTTCGCGCAAGGTGTCGGCCGTCGCGACGGCGCGCCACAGCCCATCAAGCCAGTAGCGGGCGAGCAGCTGAGCGGGTGCGAGACCCGCAGAAGCAGCCGCAGCGGTAGGGGTCGGTGTCGGCATGGTGGCTCAACCGCAGCAGCCGCCGCGACCCTTCGCGGCCGCGCCGGTACCTGCGCCACAGCCGCCGGCCGCCCGCCCGTGCGGGGCCGGCGTGCCCGTCGCCGCAGCCGCTTCATAGCCGGCTCCACCCAGTGCCGCGACCAGTTCCGGCAGCTGGTGCGCGACGTGCTCGCCGCGCACACGCGCGATGCCGCTGCCGAGATCGACCTCCACGTCCTGCACGCCCGGCACGCGCTTGAGCGCCTTCGTGACCGACGCGACGCAGGATCCGCAGCTCATGCCGGCGACCTTGAGTTCAGTGGTTTGCATGTCGGAACTCCTTTGACTTCAGTGCTGGTGGCCACCCGGGCCACCGGGCGGCGGCTGGCGTGCGCCGTCCTTCGGCTTCGTGTCCGGCTCGCCGCCTGGCCCACCGTGGCTGCCGTGGCTGCCGTGGCCGCCGTGGCTGCCGTGGCTGCCGTGGCCGAACAGGTGCATCAACGGGCAGGCCAGCAGGATCAGGAACGGCAGCAGTTGTCCGAGGTGCGCGTTGTGGCGAAAGAACATCCAGGCCACCGCTGCAGCCAGACCGATCCACAGCACCCATTGGTTGATGCGGGACCAGTTCCGGCCGGGCGGACGATCGTTGTCGTGTTCATGCGTGTGATTCATGGTGTGCTTTCTGGTGGTGTGACGTGTCGATCACTGGTTCTTGTGGAACTTCGCGTGGTCGTGTACGGGTTTGGTCTGCGCCTTGGCCTTGGCGCCCGACGCCGCTTCGCCTGGCGCACAGGGCATCTGCTTGGTTGAAGGCGCATTGCGTTCGGCGCCATGGTCGTGGCGCTTCATCGCGCCGGCATTGCAGTCCATGGCCATCGGCATGGATGTCGCGCCGGCGGCAGCCGGCACGGCCGCGGGGCGCTCCTGCGCCACTGCGGCGGCAGTGCCAAGTGCAAGGGCGCCAAAGGACGACAGCAGAACGAGGGGGATGCGCATGGCAAGACTCCAATTGAAGTGAAGGACACTGAGCCGAAACTCGAACGGGGAGTGCCGTCGCCTGAGAGCGCCGCTGTGGGCGTGAGGCGGACGGAAGACGTGACGCGGCGCGGATCAGAGCCGCGTCGCGTCCGGGCGTGTCAAAGCGCGAGGCGATGGAACGCTATACGCGGCGGAGGCCCGCTGGGCAGGTGTGGTGAGTCCACCACCAGCCGACCGACGATGGCTTCGGCCCGGCCAGCCAACGAAAGAGCGTCGGAAACTGGAAGCGCGAAAAAAAGCGCGGCGACG
>CAZUPH010000317.1:0-3190 GCA_964621995.1 uncultured Rubrivivax sp.
TGCTGGGCCGGACGGCGCACGGCTCGGCGAATCCTCGCTGCATCTCTCCGGGATGTACTGTGCGGCCTGCGCCGGCGTGATCGAGTTCGCGCTGCGCTCGGTGGTCGGCGTGCACGACGCCCATGTCGCCGCCGCGACGCAGCGCGCCACCGTGCGCTGGGACCCGCGGCACACGCGGCCCTCGGCGTTGATCCAGGCCGTGCGCGGCGCCGGCTACGACGCGGTGCCCGATGCCGCTGCGCCGGCACGTGCGCTGCGCCGCGCCGAGCACCGGCGCGCGCTGTGGCGGCTGTTCGTCGCCGCCTTCTGCATGATGCAGGTGATGATGCTGGCCACGCCCAGCTACGTCGCCGGCCCCGGCGACCTGGCGCCGGACATGGCGCGGCTGCTCAACTGGGGCAGCTGGGTGCTATCGCTGCCGGTGCTGCTGTTCTCCTCCGGCCCCTTCTTCAGCGGCGCCTGGCGCGCGCTGCGCCAGCGCCGCATCTCGATGGACGTGCCGGTGGCGCTGGGCGTGGCGATCACCTTCGTGGCCAGCACCGGCGCCACCTTCGACCCCGCCGGGCCCTTCGGGCACGAGGTCTTCTTCGACAGCCTGACGATGTTCGTGGCCTTCCTGCTGGGCGCGCGCTATCTGGAACTGCTGGCGCGTCACCGCGCCGCCGAGTCGCTGGAGTCCGCGCTGGCGGCGCTGCCCGAGACGGCCTGGCGCGTGGGCGAGGACGGCAGCACCGAGGCCGTCAGCGTGCACCGCCTGCGCGCCGGCGACCGCGTGCGGGTGCCGGTCGGGCAGGCCTTCCCGGCCGACGCCGTGCTGCTGGAAGGCAGGACACGCGCCGACGAGGCGTTGCTGTCGGGCGAGTCGATGCCGGTGGACAAGCGCGAGGGCGACCCGCTCGTCGCCGGCAGCCTGAACCTCGGCGCGCCGGTGCTGGCGCGCGTGCTGCGCGTGGGCGGCAATACGCGGCTGGCGGCCATCGTCTCGATGATGAAGAGCGCGCTCGACCAGCGACCGGCCGCGGCACGGCTGGCCGACCGCTGGGCGCCGCCCTTCCTGTGGACCGTGCTGCTGCTGGCCGCCGCGGCGGCGGCCGCGTGGAGCGTGATCGACCCGCCGCGTGCGCTGTGGGTGGCGGTGTCGGTGCTGATCGTGACCTGCCCCTGCGCGCTGTCGCTGGCCGCGCCGTCCACGCTGGTGGCGGCGGCGCGCGGCCTGGCCGGCCGCGGCGTGCTGCTGCAGCGGCTGGACGCGATCGAGGCGCTGACCGGCGTGCAGCGCATCTTCCTGGACAAGACCGGCACGCTCACCGAGGACCGGCTGCAGCTGCGCACGACGCGGCTGCTGCCCGCGGCCACGGCGGCGGGCCTCGACGAGGCCACGGCGCTGGCGCAGGCGGCGTCGCTCGCCGGCTGGTCCTCGCATCCGCTGTCCGCGGCGCTGGCGGCGGCGGTCCCGGGCGCCGCGGTCGCCTGGTCCGGGGTGCAGGAACTGCCGGGCCAGGGCCTGCAGGCGCTGGACGCCCAAGGCCGGTCCTGGCGGCTCGGCACGCCACACTGGGTGGCGCCGGCCTCGGCCGCGGCGGCGGATGCGGCCGCCGAGGCCGCGGTCTGGCTCGGGGTGGAGGGCCGTGCCGTCGCCGCCTTCGAATTCGACGAGGTGCTGCGCGAAGGCACGGCCGAGGCCGTGCAGGCGCTGCGGGCGCGGGGCCTGGCGCTCACGCTGCTCAGCGGCGACTCGCCGCAGCGTGCACGGCGGCTGGCCGCGCGCGTGGGCATCGACGACGTCGTCGCGCGCGCCACGCCCGAGGCCAAGCTCGCCGCGGTCGCCGCCGCGCAGGCGCGCGGCGAGCGTGTCGCGATGGTCGGCGACGGCATCAACGACGCCCCGGTGCTGGCGCGCGCCGACGTCTCGCTGGCCATGGGGCAGGGCGCGCTGGTGGCGCGCAGCGGTGCCGATGCGGTGCTGGTGCGCAACCGGCTGGCGGACCTGGTGGACGCGCGGCGCACCGGTGTGCGTGCCGTGCGCATCGTGCGCCAGAACTTCTTCTGGGCCGCGGCCTACAACGCCAGCGCGATCCCGATGGCCCTGGCCGGCTGGCTGCCGCCCTGGGCCGCGGGGCTGGGCATGGCGCTGAGCTCGCTGCTCGTGATCGGCAATGCCCTGCGCGCGGCACGCGCGCCCTCGCCGAGTTCAGGCGCGGCCAGCGCGCCGGCCGGCTGACGGTGCCGCGATGGAGAGCCTGTACCTGCTGATCCCGTTGTCGGCGCTGCTCGTGCTGGCGATCCTGGCCGTCTTCGGCTGGGCGCTGCACCGGGGGCAGTTCGAGGACCTCGATCGCGAAGGTGAACGAATCCTGACGGACGAGGCAGGGCCGCTTGACGGCGGTCAAGAAGAGACCCTTGCCGCGTCGCAACAATTCCCGGGTCCGTCCGAGAGGGCGAAGTGAGGAGCAAACGAATGGCAAACAATGCCGCAACCCTGCCCGCCGACACGGCAACGGCCGGCACCTACAGCGACGGCGTGATACGCGCCTTCGCGCTGGCCGCCGTGCTGTGGGGCGTGGTGGGCATGCTGGTGGGCGTGATCATCGCCGCGCAGCTGACCTGGCCGCAGCTGAACTTCGACATCGCCTGGCTCAGCTACGGCCGCCTGCGGCCGCTGCACACCAATGCGGTGATCTTCGCCTTCGGCGGCAGCGTGCTCTTCGCCACCGCCTACCACGTGGTGCAGCGCACCTGCCAGACGCGGCTGTTCCTGCCGCAGCTGGCCTGGTTCACGTTCTGGGGCTGGCAGCTCGTCATCGTCGCCGCGGCGATCACGCTGCCGCTGGGCATGACCCAGGGCAAGGAGTACGCCGAGCTCGAGTGGCCGATCGACCTGCTGATCGCCGTGGTGTGGGTCAGCTACGCGATCGTCTTCTTCGGCACCATCGGCACGCGCAAGGTGCGCCACATCTACGTGGCCAACTGGTTCTTCGGCGCCTTCATCCTGGCGGTGGCGCTGCTGCACATCGTCAACAGCGCGGCGATGCCGGTGAGCCTGTGGAAGAGCTACAGCGCCTACGCCGGCGTGCAGGACGCGATGATCCAGTGGTGGTACGGCCACAACGCGGTGGGCTTCTTCCTGACCGCCGGCTTCCTCGGCATGATGTACTACTTCGTGCCGAAGCAGGCCGGTCGCCCGGTGTAT
>CAZUPH010000318.1:0-3180 GCA_964621995.1 uncultured Rubrivivax sp.
AGTCGGCCCGGTAGACCACGGTCAGCGGCGCATGCAGATGCACGCCGCGCGCGAACGGCCGGTAGGCGACCACGTCGGTGTGCACGTGCTGCATCGACGCCGGCACGATGGACAATCCGACGCCGGCGGCCACGAGGTTGAGGTTGCCCATCATGCGCTCGACTTCGGCAACGACGCGCGGCACCGCGCCGCGGGCATGGCACAGCGCCAGCAGGTTCGCATACAGGCCCGGTGCGCCGGGTCGGCGCACCAGGATCAGCGGCTCGTCGTGCAGGTCCTCGGGCGCGATGCGGGCGCGCCGCGCGAGGGCGTGGTCCGAGGGCAGGGCGACGACCACCGGCTCGCGAAGCAGCTCGCGGTGCACCACGTCCGGCGGTTCGGCGACCTGCGCGCGCAGCAGGCCGCAGTGCAGCCGGCCGTCGGCGACCGCCTCGGTGATCTCCGCCGCGTTGCGCTCGGCGATGGTCCAGTCGATGCCGGGGTGGCGCCGCCGGCATTCGCGCAGGGCCCGCGGCGTGAAGGCATGCGCCGCGGCCGAGCTGGTGAAGGCCAGCTGCAGCCGCCCCTGCTCGCCGGCGGCCAGCGCCTTCATGCGCCGCTGCAGCGCGTCGGCGGCCTCGACGAGCCGGCGCGCATCGGCCTCGAAGCTGCGCCCGGCGTCGGTCAGCGCCATGCCCTTGGGGTGGCGCTCGAACAGGCGCAGCCCGAGCTCGTCCTCCAGCGCGCGGATCTGCTGGCTCAGCGGCGGCTGCTGCAGGCCCAGCGCGGCCGCGGCGGCGGTCATCTGGCCCGCGTCGGCAACGGCGAGGAAGTAGCGCAGGTGGCGAAGGTCCATCGCGGCGCGGGGGGCCCGGCTCGGTCCATACGCCGGGCATATGGGAGGATGGCTCTCAGTATATTTGACCCGAGGTCCACCGCTGCCTAAGCTCCGGCGCACCACAACGAACGAGCCCGGAGACAGCCATGGTCCTTCGATTCCTGCGCGCCCTGGCGGCGCTGGCGCTGCTCGCCGCGGGCGGCGTCGCGCTGGCCGCCGAGCCGCTGCGCATCCTGTTCGTCGGCAACAGCTTCACGTACACGCGCGGTGCGGCGCTGCAGTACAACATCGCCAACGTCACCGACCTCAACGCGCAGAACCGCATCGACCTGCCGGAGGGCAGCGACCCCGCGCTGCCGCAGCCCTGGGGCGGCGTCCCCGGCATCTTCAAGGCGCTGGCCGACCGCGCAGCGGTGCCCACCGTCGTGAAGCACTCGCTGCGCGGCGGCGCCACCTTGCGCGGGCATGTGCTCAACACCAACCCCGCGGGCTGGGACCTGCGGGCGAACATCATGTCCGAGCGCTGGGACGTGGTGGTGCTGCAGGGCAACAGCACGGAGGCGATCGCGCGCGCCGGCGGCAACCCGCCGCAGTTCCGCGCGTACGTCGACAAGCTCCAGCGCATCGTCCACGTCGGCGACGCGCACAGCTACCGCGAGCGCGACCTGTACCCGGGCGGCAACAACACGCTGCGCGTCATCCCGGCCAACCCGAATGCCAATCCGCAGGCCGCCATCTACCTGTACCAGACCTGGGCGCGCCCGGACCTGACCTACCGGGAAGGCGCGCCCTATGCCGGCGAGCCGCTGGAGACGATGACCGCCGATCTCGCGGCCGAGTATGCGGCCGCGGCCCTGGGCAACGGCCGCATCGCCGGGGTCGTGCCGGTGGGCGAGGCCTTCATGCGTGCCGTGCAGTCCGGCGTGGCGCAGCGCAATCCCTACGAGCCCGAGCCGCCGCGGCCCAACCTGTGGTGGGAGGAGGACCAGTTCCACCCAGTCCAGCAGGGCGGCGAACAGCGGCGGGTAGATCGCGTCGCCGAGGTAGCTGTGCTCGGCCGAGTCGACGTAGGTCTGCACCAGGCGCGCGCCGTTGCCGGCGCGCTCCATCGTGCGGCGGAAGCTGTCCTGCAGCTCGACGAAGGCGGTGGCATCGCCGATGCCGTGCGTCGTCAGCACCGGCACGCGGATGCGGCCGCTGGCGTCCAGGTCGGCCTCCAGCTGCGCCACGGCCTGCGGGTCGGCCCGGTAGCGCAGCACGGCGGCGTTGAGGGCCTGGTCGTCGGCGGACCCGGTGTAGCGCACGCCCTCGTTGCCGAATGCGTTGCGCCCGCCGGTGCGCTGCTGCGCGATATCCTGGAAGTGCCAGGTGGCCCAGTTCAGGTGCGCGATGACCGAGCTCTCCGGGATGCGCACGACGCCGACCAGGGTCGCCAGCTTGCGCGCCTGCTCCGGCGTGCGCTGCGCCGCCGGCTTGCGCACGCCCAGGCAGGCGTCGACGCGGCTGGCGAGTTCGGCGCGCGTGAGCCTGGCGTCGGCCGGCAGTCCCATCCACAGCGGATAGTCGGGCTCGCCGGGTGCCGGGTGGTTGCCGCAGAGGTGCTGGTAGACGACGCGCAGATCGAGCCGGAAGTCGTAGGAGGCGCGCCCGGCGAGCACGCCGCTGGTCAGCAGCACGCCGCCCCAGGACCGCGGGTACATCTCGGCGGCCTTGGCCGCCACCATGGCGCCCCAGGACTGCCCGTGCAGCAGCGTCACGCGCGGCCGCGCGACATGCTCGACGAAGATGCGGCGCACGCGCTCGCTGTCCTCGGCGGCGCTGCGCACGGCCACGCCGCCCTGGCGGAAGACCGAGGCCGCCCAGGCATGGCCTTCGCGCACCGTGACGACCCAGCGCTTGAGGTCCTCGTCGGCACGCGCCGGCGTCGGCGTGCCCAGCGTGGGTCCGCCATGCGCATGCACCACCAGCACGCCGCTCCACTGCGCCGGCACGACGATCATGTAGTGCGACTGCGCCGAGTCCTGTCCGCGCAGGCAGCGCGCGCCCTGCGGCACCTCGGCCGGGCAGGCCACGGCCTGCGGCGGCGCCTCCGGCGCGGCCGGCGGGCTCGCCGCGCAGCCCGCCAGCGCAGCGAACGCGAAGGCCGCGCCCAGGCGCATCGCAGAGCGCCGCCGCGTCGGGCGCGCGGTCGTCATGGCGGCGGCGCTCGTCGCGGCGGCGCTCATCGCGCGCGGCAGGCGCCGGCGGCGCTCGACGAGGGATGGGCGCGCAGGCAGGGCCGGAACTCCAGCGCATAGCCGCTGGCGGCGAGCTGGGCGGAGGCCACGCGCTGCAGCGCGCGTGCATCGTTCGGCGCGATGCCG
>CAZUPH010000319.1:0-3174 GCA_964621995.1 uncultured Rubrivivax sp.
GCCGTGCCGGCGCCGGCCGCGGCCGAGCGGCTCGACGGCTGGCTGCTCGCGCTGCTGGACGACGAGCCGGCGCCACGCGCCGCGCTGCGCGCCGCGCTGGAGGGCGCCGGCGCCACGGTGGTGGACGCCGGCACGCTGGAGTCGCTGGCCGAGCGGCTGGACGAGGAGCCGCGTTTTCCCGATGCCCTGGTCTTCGACCTCGACCTCGGCCCCGGCCGGCCGGACGGCCTGGCCGCGGTGCAGCAGCTGCGCGAGCAATGGGAGCTGCCGGCGCTGCCGGCGGCCATCGTGACCGGGCGCATCGCGGCGCTGGGCACGCTGCCGATGCCGCAGCACTGCACGCTGCTGGCCAAGCCGGTGCCGCTGGCGCTGCTGGTGGCCACGCTGCAGCACCTGGCGCGGCGCGTGCCCCCGGAAGGCTGAGCGCCCCGCAGGGCCGGGCTGCACCCTGCCCGCCCCCTCCGCTGCCGGGGTTCAAGCTGCCCGGCAGCGCCGGTTCGCTTCGAGAACCTGCCGCGCGTCACGGCGCGGCGTCGTCCGCACGGACGAGGTAGCCGAGGGGATCATTGGGCAGACTGCGCGGGCGGCATCCAATGAAGGCGCCGTGCAGCGGTGGCCGGGCCGTCCTTCCCGCGCTACCCGCAACGGGCGTCCTGCGGTACAAGGAGTCGAAGATGCGAAACCCCATCCTCAGCGGCGTGCTCATCGGGCTGCTGGCGCTGCTGCTGCTGGGGCTGGCGCGTGCGCAGGCCGGGGCCTTCGAGCTGGTCACGCCGGCCGAGGCGCAGCAGGAGGCCGCGGCGCAGGCCGCGGAGGCGGCGCGGCCGCGCATCGTGCCGCGCAGCCCGCCGGTGCCGCGCGACCCCGGCGTGCGCCCGGCGATCCGCGTGGTCGAGCCGCGCCCCTCCGACGCGCCGGTGGCCGCGCCGCTGCGCATCGAGGTCGCGTTCAGGGCCGCGCCGGGCACGCGCATCGTCCCCGAGAGCTTCCGCGTGCTGTACGGGCTGCTGAAGATCGACCTCACCGAGCGGCTGCGCAGCCATGCCCAGATCAGCGAGGCCGGCGTCGTCGTCGAGCGCGCGCAGGTGCCCGACGGGCAGCACCGGCTGCTGCTGCAGGTGGCCGACGACCGCGGCAACCTGGCCGAGCAGGAGCTGCGCATCCGGGTCGGGACGGCGTCGTGAGCGGCCGGCGCGCCGCGCGAGTGCTCTCCGCATGTGTGGCGGCGGCGGTGCCCGGGCAGGCGCATATGTCGCCGGCGGGCTGGGCCGCGTGGTGTCGCGTGCGCTGGTCAACCTGGCGCAGCCGGACCCGACGATGGTCTACGCCGGCGCCGGCAACGTGCGCCCCGGGGAGGCGACCGTGCTCGAGCCCCGCATCCGCCATGTCGCACCCCGAGCGCTGCCGGTCGGCGAAGGCGCCCCGGGCCATGAGCGCCCTGCGGTCCCGCCGCGCCGGTGCCGGCCGCCTGACGCCGTGGCGGGTTCTGTGCCTGGGTCTGTGCCTGGGGCTGTGGCTGGCCCCGGCGCCTCCGGCCAGCGCCGCGGACCCCGATGCACGCTCGATGATCGAGGCGCTGCGGCCCGCGCCTGCGCAAGCGCTGCCCGGCGCCTCGCGCAACCTGTACGTGCGCCGGCGCGACCAGGACGCGGCTTCGGCACCCGCCGCCGAACCCCCCGCCGGGCCCGTCGCGGGACCCGCGTCCGAACCGCCCAGCCTGTCGCTGGCGATCCCGTTCGAGCTGAACTCCGCGCGGCTGCGCCCGGAGAGCGGGCCGCTGCTCGGCGACCTGGTGGCCGCGATGCTGTCGCCGGAGCTGCGCGAGCACCGCTTCCTGATCGAGGGCCACACCGACGCCAGCGGCCACCCGGCCGCCAACCAGCGCCTGTCGCTGCAGCGCGCGCAGGAGGTGCGGCTGTACCTGGTGACCCTGGGCGTGGCGCCGGAGCGTCTGCGTGCGGTCGGTCGCGGTGCCAGCGAGCCGGTCAATGCGGCGGACCCGCACGCCCCCGAGAACCGGCGCGTGCGCGTCGTCACGCAGCCATGAAGTCGGCCGCCGCCTGCGCCCGCGCGGGCGTCGCCATCGCCGCTGCCGCCGGCGCGCTGCTGGTCGCCGTGCCCGCGCGCACGCAGGATGCGGCCGCGCCCGAGCCGCGCAACACGCGGCATGCGCTCGTCATCGGCATCGGCGAATACGCCGACCCCGAGGTGCCGGCGCTCAAGGGCGTGGTGCACGACATGCTCAGCGCCCGCCGCATGGCGCGCGCGATGGCGGTGCCCGACGAGCGCATCACCATGCTGCGCGACCACGAGGCCACCGCCGGGCGCATCCGCGCCGAGATCGCTGCGCTCCAGCAGCGCGTGGCCGACGGCGACCGCGTCTTCGTCTATTTCTCGGGCCATGGCACGCGCTGGTACGACGAGACCGTGCATCGCGACGCCTGCACCGAGGGCCTGCTCGCGGCCGACGGCCGCGCCATCACCAACGTCGAGATGGGCCGCCTTCTCGCGCCGCTGGCGCAGCGTGCCGACAAGATGCTGGTCTTCTACGACGCCTGCTATTCCGGCGGCGTGGCCGGCGCGCCCTTCCGCACGCGCTCGCTGCGCCTGGGCGACGAACTCGTGACGCCGAAGTTCACGCGCGCCGGCGCGCCCGAGTTCTGCGCGCAGCCCAGCAACTTCCGCACGCGCAGCCTGGCGCTGGTGATGCAGCAGGCGCAGGCGCTGCCGCAGAACGTGGTGCACGTGGCGGCGAGCCGGCCCGACGAGGTCAGCTTCGACAGCAGCGCGGTCGGCGGCTTCGCCACCGTGGCCTGGCGCGACTGCCTGCTCGGCCAGGCGCGCGACCTCGACGCCAGCGGCGCGATCACGGTGGACGAGATCACGCGCTGCGCGCAGGCCAAGGTGGACACGGCGCTGGCCGGCCAGCCCGGCATCCTGGGCCAGCAGCTCACGGTGGCCGGCAACCCGGCGTTCGTGCCGGCCTGGATGAATGCGGCCTTCGCGGCCCCGGACGCGGCCGGCACGGCCACCGCGGTCACCGCGGCCACCCTGCCCGGCGTGGCGGCCAGCGCGGCGCCCGCGCTCGCCCCGGCACCGGCGCCGCTGCCGGCGATCGCGCCGCCCGCGCCGGCGGCCGGCACGCCCACCGCGGCGCTGCTGGCGCCGCCCGCC
>CAZUPH010000320.1:0-3149 GCA_964621995.1 uncultured Rubrivivax sp.
AGCGCCTCCAGCGCCCGGGTGCGCGCCGGCGCCGGCATCGCCGCGAAGGCGTCCGCATCGGCGACGGCCACGCGCGCCACGTGGCGCGCCTGCGCCGCGGCCGAGCGCATGGGCAGCGCCGGGAAGGTCCCTCCTGGCCGCTCCTGCGGTCCCGGTCGCCAGGCCCGCCAGACCCACGGGGACCGCCAGGGCGGCGCCCGGTCCTCGGCCGGGCGCTGCGGGCAGGCCCCCCAGACCGGGCCCGGCACCGGCAGCAGCCGCGGCAGCGGCATCGGCAGGGGCAGCGTGTGGGCGGTCATGGCTCAGACCTGCGGATGGGCCTGCTGCATCAGCCGCAGGCGCAGCGCCTGCAGCGCCTGCGCGGCCAGCGGCGCCAGGCCGGCGTCGAAACGCACCCAGGCGCGCTCGCCCAGCCGTGTCGCGTCGGCCGCGGCGGCGGCGTCGAGCTGCAGGTCCAGCAGCACCACCGGCTGCAGCGGCCGGCGGTCGCTGCGGTCGGCCGGGTCGGTGGCGATGTCGCCGCCGTGCCGCGTGCTCAGCGCCGCACTCGGCAACTCGGCGACGGCGCCGCCGCCCTCGCGCACCAGGCTGGCGGCATGCGCCAGCCCGGGCTGCGCGGCCAGCCGCACCGCGGCAGCCGGCGCCGCGGTGCGCAGCCGGTGGGCCAGCGACTCCGGCAGCGCGACGCGCACCACCGGCGGCGCGCCGTCCAGCACCTGGCCGACCAGCGCGCCGCGCTCGAGGTAGCGGCCGGCCAGGTCGGCGGCGGCCGGCAGCGCGACGCGGCCGTCGCTGCCGGCGCGCAGCGTCAGCGCCTCGCGCCGCTCGTGCAGCCGCGCCAGCTCGGCGCGCGCCGCGGTCAGTTCGGCCTGCAGGTCGGCAGCGCGCGTGTCGCCGCGGCCGGGCAGCGCGTCGAACAGCTCGGTCTCCAGCACCGCGACGCGGGCCTCGCGGCGCGCCAGCGCGGCCTGCAGCGCCGGGTTCGACAGCCGCAGCACCGGGTCGCCGCGTCGCACCGCGTCGCCGTCGCCGACGACCAGCGTCTCGACGAAACCGGCCTCCTCGGCGCGCAGCTGGGCCTGCTCGGCCGGCCAGACCACGCCGCGCACCAGCGTGCCCTGCGGCAGCGGCAGGAAAGCCAGCGCCAGCGCCGCACCGGCGCCGCCCAGGGCCAGTCGCCGCCAGCGGGCGGCGCTGCGCTGCTGCGACATCGCGGCCCGGTGCAGCTCGCGCCCCATGCGCCAGGGCGGCCGCAGCACCAGCTGCCAGCCCAGCACCACGGCGGCCAGCAGTGCCAGCACCGCCGACAGCGCGGCCAGCCAGGCCAGCGCGAACGCGGCGATGACCAGTCCCCAGCACCAGGCCAGCGGCGCGTAGGCGGCCAGCCAGGGCGCCTCGCCGCGGGCCAGCGGCATCGGCTCGACGCCGGGCAGGCGCAGCACGCGGCGCTGCAGCGTCGCCAGCCACCACTGGCGGCTGCGCGGCCCCAGGTTGGGCAGGTCCAGCAGGTCGGTGGCGATGTAGTAGCCGTCCAGCCGCTGCAGCGGGTTGGCGTTGAAGACCAGCGAGGAGATGCCGGCGACGAGCAGGGTGACGAAGGCGGCGTCGCGCGCCAGCCCGTCGTCCAGCCACAGCCACAGCGGCAGCGCGACGGCCGCCAGCGCCAGCTCGGCCATCATGCCGGCGGCACCGACTATCACGCGCTCGCGCCGCCGCACGAAGGCCGACGCCGCCGAGGCGTCGACCCAGGGCACCGGCAGGCCCAGCATCAGCGTCACGCCGGCCGACGGCACGCTGCCGCCCCAGCGCAGCACCGCCAGGCCATGCGAGAGCTCGTGCAGCAGCTTGATCGGCAGGTACAGCGCGGCCGCCAGCAGCGCATAGTGGGGCGTGGCCAGCCAGCGCTGGCCATGCGCCCACAGCGCCGGCGCGTGCTGCGCCAGCAGCACCACGAGCAGCGTGAACAGCAGCCCCCACGCGAACGCGCCGGCGCGCCCGAAGATCCACGGCGCCAGCGGCCGCAGCCGCACCAGCAGCGGCGTCGGGTCGCCGAGCCGGAAGCGCCAGGCCAGCAGCGAGCCGCGTGCGGCCTGCCGCTCGATGCGCGCCAGGTGCGGCAGCAGGCGGTCGAAGTCGGCGGCGCGGTCGAACTGCACGAGGCCGGCCTCGCGCAGTTGGGCCAGCAGGTCGATCAGCTCGTCCTGCGTCGCCGCGTCGTGCACCGGGCGCGCCAGCTGCCAGTCCCACAGCGCGGCCATCGTCGCGCGGCCGTCCAGCCGCGCCGCGACGGCGTAGGCAGCGTCGTTCAGGCGCACGCTGCGGCCGCTGGCCGGATCGGCGAGCACCCACCAGGCCTCGCCGCGCAGCCACAGCCGGCGCACCCTGAGGCTGGCCGCCAGGCGCGGCCGCAGCGCCGCGACGCGGTGCCAGCGGGCGCTGAAGAGGCTGCTCATCGCCGCACCGCCGCCGCGTCAGCCCAGCCAGGCCCACCAGCTCAGGCGCAGCCGGTCGGCGATGCCGCCCAGCCAGGCCCACAGCGGCGGGCGGCGCCCGACCACCAGCTCGGCGCGGCCCAGCAGCCCCGGGCGCAGCGCCTCGTGCGCCGTGTCCAGCCGCGCCTGCACCTCGAAGACGTTGCGGCCGTCCACGGCCCGCGCCAGCGGCGTGATGCGCTCGACGACCAGGTCCTGGCGCTGCCACGGCAGCGCCGAGACCGCGAGCCGGCCGCCCTGGCCCGGCTGCACGCGCGCGATGTCGCTCTCGCCGACCTCGACGACGACGCGGTGGCGGTCGCCGGCGGCCACCGTGAGCAGCCGGTCGCCCTGGCGCACCGGGGCGCCGACCGCCTGCGTCAGGTCGCCGTCGATGACCAGGCCGTCGAAGGGCGCGACGACACGCCCGCGCAGCAGCTGCTGCTCGACCAGCGCCAGCTGCGCCTGCGCCTCGCCCAGCCGCGCCAGGCTGGCAGCCGCGCTGGCGCGGTCGGAACGCGCCATCGCCGAGGCATAGGCATTCTCGTGCTGCAAGAGCTGGCTGGCCCAGCGCTCGTGCTCCAGGCGCAGGTCGCTGTCCAGCAGGTCGACCAGCGGGTCGCCGCGGCACACGCGGTCGCCGGGGCGCGCGTGCACGGTCTTGACGAAGCCGTCGCC
>CAZUPH010000321.1:0-2736 GCA_964621995.1 uncultured Rubrivivax sp.
TCGCACGCGGCCAAGACGAGTGCGCGCGCGGCCGCGAACACCTCGCCCGAGCCGTTCTCGAACTGGATGCTGTCACTGGCCGGCGACGCCTTCGTGCCCGCGATGCTGTGGCTGGCCTGGGAGCACCCGGTGTGGTTCTTCATCGCGCTGGCGCTGACGCTGGTGGTGATGGTGGCGGCCATCGTGCTGCTGTTCC
Source organism: uncultured Rubrivivax sp. (assembly GCA_964621995.1). GTDB lineage: Bacteria > Pseudomonadota > Gammaproteobacteria > Burkholderiales > Burkholderiaceae_C > Rubrivivax. The sequence continues at coordinate 197 of CAZUPH010000321.1, forward strand.
GCTTCCTGCGCGGTCTGACACGGCGCCTGCGCGGGCACTTCGTATCGACCCAGATCCAGGAAGAGGTGGCTTGAGGTGTTTCACAAGATCCTGATCGCGAATCGAGGCGAGATCGCCTGCCGCGTCGCCGCCACCGCGCGCCGCCTCGGCGTGCGCACCGTCGCCGTGTACTCCGACGCCGACGCGAAGGCGCGCCATGTTCAGGCCTGCGACGAGGCGGTGCACATCGGCGGCAGCGCACCGCGCGAGAGCTACCTGCGCTGGGAGCGCATCCTCGAGGCGGCCCAGGCCACCGGCGCGCAGGCCATCCACCCCGGCTACGGCTTCCTGTCCGAGAACGAGGACTTCGCGAACGCCTGTGCCAAGGCGGGCCTGGTCTTCATCGGCCCGCCGGCCAGCGCCATCGCGGCGATGGGCAGCAAGGCCGCCGCCAAGTCGCTGATGGAAAAGGCCGGCGTGCCGCTGGTGCCGGGCTACCACGGCCAGGACAACGACCCGAAGCTGCTGGCGCGCGAAGCCGAGCGCATCGGCTACCCGGTGCTGATCAAGGCCAGCGCCGGCGGCGGCGGCAAGGGCATGCGCCGCGTCGACCGCGCGGAGGACTTCGCCGCCGCGCTCGCGTCGTGCCAGCGCGAGGCCAAGGCGAGTTTCGGCGACGACCATGTGCTGGTCGAGCGTTACGTCACGCGGCCGCGCCACATCGAGATCCAGGTCTTCGCCGACACGCAGGGCCACTGCGTCTACCTGTTCGAGCGCGACTGCTCGGTGCAGCGTCGCCACCAGAAGGTGCTCGAGGAAGCGCCGGCGCCCGGCATGAGCGAGGCGCGCCGCCGCCAGATGGGCGAGGCCGCGGTGGCGGCGGCCAAGGCGGTGGGGTACGTCGGCGCCGGCACGGTGGAGTTCGTCGCCGAGGAGCTCGACGACGGTGACCTCCGCGCCTACTTCATGGAGATGAACACGCGGCTGCAGGTCGAGCACCCGGTCACCGAGGCGATCACCGGGCACGACCTGGTCGAATGGCAGTTGCGCGTGGCCGCCGGCCAGCCGCTGCCCGCGACGCAGGAACAGCTCTCGATGCGCGGCCATGCGATCGAGGCCCGCATCTGCGCCGAGAACCCGGACGCCAACTTCCTGCCCGCCACCGGCACGCTGCATGTGGCGCGCTGGCCGGCGCATGTCAGCTTCGAGCGCAGCAACGACGGCCCGCGCATCGACCGCGGCTTCGACGAGGGCGATGCGATCAGCCCGCACTACGACTCGATGATCGCCAAGCTGATCGTCTGGGGCGAGAACCGCGCGCAGGCGCTGGCACGCCTGGACGCCGCGCTGCGCCAGACGCACATCGTCGGCCTGGCCACCAACGTGGCCTTCCTGCGCCGCGTGGTCAACACGCAGGCCTTTGCCACGGCTGATCTGGACACCGCGCTGATCGAGCGCGAGCGCGCCGCGCTGTTCGACTACGCGGCGCTGCCGCTCGAATGCGCCGCCGCCGGCGTGGTGGCGCGCGAACTCGCGCTCGAGGCCGCCTTGCAGGACCACGACCCCTGGTCGCGCCGCGACGGGTGGCGCCTGCACGGCGGCGCGACGCGGCGCTTCGACCTCGACGTCAGCGGCACGCACCACGAGGTGGTGCTGCACCGCCTGCACGACGGCGCGCTGACGCTGGCCGTCGGCGGCGCGTCCTGGCCCTTCGCGGCGCGCGCGCTCGGCGCCGACCGTCACGACGTGACGCTCGGCGAGCGGCGCTGGACGCTGGCGGTCTACGCCGAAGGCGAACGCATCACCGTGTTTGCCCCTGAAGGCACGCTGGCGCTGCAGGAGATCGACCCGATCGCGCATGCCGGCGAGGGCGCCACCGAAGGCGGGCGCCTGACCGCGCCGATGCCCGGCAAGGTGGTCGCCTTCCTGGCCAAGACCGGCGAGGCGGTCAAGGCCGGCCAGCCGCTGGCGGTGATGGAGGCGATGAAGATGGAGCACACCATCGCCGCGCCGCGCGACGGCACGGTGGCCGAGCTGCTCTACGGCGTCGGCGACCAGGTGGCCGAAGGGGCGGAGCTGCTGCGCCTGGCGGCGCCGGCGGCCTGAGGGCGCCTCAGGCCAGCGCCGGGCTGCTCCCAAGCGGCCTGAGCTCCCCTCGGGGGACGCGAGCGCAGCGAGCTGGGGCGGACAGTTTCAGCCGAGCCAGCGGCTGGTCAGGAAGCGCGACACCGGCCCGAAGGTGCTGCCGAGGGGCGTCGGCGGCACCGCCACGGCCGGCGGCTGCGAGACGCCGAAGCCTGAGGTGTCCATCGCCCAGTCCTGCGACGGGCCGGGCTCGCGGCCCGCGCGTCGCTCGGCGGCCATGTGCTCGCCGGCGTCGCGGAACTGGCGCGCCAGCAGCGGCAGGTCGGTGTCCTTCATCGCGTCGCAGACCAGCAGCACGTCGCGCGCATAGCGCTCGTCGGTCAGGGTGCGCTGCGCGAGTGCCTGCTCGATCCCGAGGGGGACGAGGTGCTCGCGGTCGTGCGCCGCCCGCTGGAGGAGAAGCCGCGCGGCGTCGA
>CAZUPH010000321.1:2746-3107 GCA_964621995.1 uncultured Rubrivivax sp.
GTTGGGCGATGACGGTGCGCGGGTCCATGGGCTGCTCCCAGAGTCGAGCCCAGTGTTCGCCCGCGCGCGTGGGGCAACCATCCCCCGGTCGCGGGCAAGGCCCCCTCCATTACAGTGGCGCAGGGCGCCCGCCCTGTATCCGCCGAGGAATCCGTCACGATGAGCCGCCTGCCCCCCCGCGTCACGATCGTCGATGTCGGCCCGCGCGACGGGCTGCAGAACGAAAAGGCCCAGGTCGCCACCGCGCACAAGGTCGAGCTGGTGCACCGGCTGCAGGACAGCGGCCTGAAGGAGATCGAAGTCACCAGCTTCGTGTCGCCGAAGTGGGTGCCGCAGATGGGCGACAACGCCGCGGTGACGG
>CAZUPH010000322.1:0-3087 GCA_964621995.1 uncultured Rubrivivax sp.
ACGAGGCCAAGAAGCACGAGGACTTCGTCACCCGCATGGTCGCCAAGGGCTACACGCCCAAGCAGGTGCGGCTGCTGTGCGAGTGGTACCTGCGCGTGAGGAAGAGCAGCTGATGGCGCTGCAGTCGATCATCGACCGGCGGCTGGCGGGCAAGAACAAGTCCATCGGCAACCGCGAGCGCTTCCTGCGCCGCTACAAGGAGCAGATCCGCGAGGCGGTCAAGCGCGCGATCGACGGCCGCGGCATACGCGACATCGAGCGCGGCGAGGACATCCGCATCCCGAAGAAGGACCTCTCCGAGCCGGTCTTCGGCCATGGGCAGGGCGGCATCCGCGAGATCGTGCACCCGGGCAACCGCGAGTACGTGCAGGGCGACCGCATCGAGCGGCCCAAGGGCGGCCAGGGCGGCGGCAGCGGCAAGGGCCAGGCCAGCGACAGCGGCGAGGGCGAGGACGACTTCGTCTTCGCGCTGTCCAAGGAAGAGTTCATGCAGGTCTTCTTCGAGGACCTGGCGCTGCCGCACCTGGTGCGCACGCAGCTGGCCGACGTGCCGGAATGGAAGTACCACCGCGCCGGCTTCACCAGCGACGGCACGCCGAACAACCTGCACGTGGTGCGCAGCATGCGCGGCGCGCTCGGCCGGCGCATCGCGCTGGGCGCCGGCAGCCGGCGCGAGCTGCGCGAGCTGCAGGCCGAGCTGGACGCGCTGCGCGGGCAGCCGCAGCCGGCCGACGAGACCGCGGCGGCCGAGCGCCAGGTCGCCATCGACGCGCTGCTGGCCGAGATGCAGGCCCTGCGCGTGCGCGTCGAGCGCATCCCCTACCTGGACCCGATCGACCTGCGCTACCGCAGCCGCGTCAAGGTGCCGGTGCCCACCAGCAAGGCGGTGATGTTCTGCCTGATGGACGTCAGCGGCAGCATGGACGAGCAGCGCAAGGAGCTGTCCAAGCGCTTCTTCATCCTGCTGTACCTGTTCCTGACCCGGCACTACGAGAAGATCGACCTCGTCTTCATCCGCCACCACACGCAGGCGCAGGAGGTGGACGAGCAGAACTTCTTCCATGCCCGCGAGACCGGCGGCACCGTCGTCAGCTCGGCGCTGGTGCTGATGGAGGAGATCATCCGCGCGCGCTACAGCCCGAGCGAGTGGAACATCTACGGCGCGCAGGCCTCCGACGGCGACAACTGGCACCACGACAGCGGCCGCTGCCGCGAGATCCTCTCCGACAAGCTGCTGCCGCTGGTGCGCTACTTCGCCTACGTGCAGGTGGCCGAGGAGGAGCAGAACCTGTGGGAGGAATACAGCCAGCTGCTCGAGACGCACCGCCACTTCGCGATGCGCAAGGCCACCAGCGCCGACCAGATCTACCCGGTCTTCCGCGACCTGTTCAGGAAGGAAGGCGCCAAGGCGGCCTGAAGGCCGCCGAGGCGACACCCGCATGAAGCTGCGCCCCCCTGCCCTGGAACAGCCGCTGCCGCTGGCCGAACGCCCCGGCGAGCACCTGCCCGGCCCCAGCGACTGGTCCTTCGAGCTGATCGAGCAGTACCACCGCGTGATCCGCGCCACGGCCGAGCGCTACGGGCTGGACACCTACCCGAACCAGCTCGAGATCATCACCGCCGAGCAGATGATGGATGCCTACGCCAGCGTGGGCATGCCGGTGAACTACCGCCACTGGAGCTACGGCAAGGAGTTCATCGCCACCGAGAAGAACTACAAGCGCGGCCACATGGGGCTGGCCTACGAGATCGTCATCAACTCCAACCCCTGCATCAGCTACCTGATGGAGGAGAACACGATGGCGATGCAGGCGCTGGTGATCGCGCACGCCGCCTACGGCCACAACAGCTTCTTCAAGGGCAACTACCTGTTCCGCATGTGGACCGACGCGTCGTCGATCATCGACTACCTGGTCTATGCGAAGGACTACGTCGCCAAGTGCGAGGAGAAGCACGGCGTGGACGCCGTCGAGGAGTTCCTCGACAGCTGCCACGCGCTGGCCAACCATGGCGTGGACCGCTACCGCCGGCCCAGCCGCAAGAGCCTGGCGCAGGAGCTGGCCGAGCGGCGCGACCGCGAGGCCTATGCGCAGCAGCAGGTCAACGACCTGTGGCGCACGCTGCCCAAGAAGGCCGAGAAGGAGGCCGCCAGCGAGACGCGGCGCTTCCCCGAGGAGCCGCAGGAGAACCTGCTGTATTTCATCGAGAAGAACGCGCCGCTGCTGGAGCCCTGGCAGCGCGAGATCGTGCGCATCGTGCGCAAGGTGGCGCAGTATTTCTACCCGCAGCGCCAGACCCAGGTCATGAACGAGGGCTGGGCCACCTTCTGGCACCACCGGCTGCTCAACACGATGTACGACGACGGCTACCTGACCGACGGCGTGATGATCGAGTGGCTCAAGAGCCACACCAACGTGATCTACCAGCCGCCGGTGGGCCACCGGGCCTACAGCGGGCTGAACCCGTATGCGCTGGGCTTCGCGATGTACAGCGACATCAAGCGCATCTGCGAGGCCCCCACCGACGAGGACCGAGAGTGGTTCCCCGGCCTCGCCGGCCGGCCCTGGCTGCCGGCGCTGGACGAGGCGATGCGCAACTTCAAGGACGAGAGCTTCGTCGGCCAGTACCTGAGCCCGCGCCTGATGCGCGAGCTGCGCCTGTTCGCGATCACCGACGACGAGCGCGCCAGCGAGCTCGAGGTCAGCGCGATCCACGACGAGGCCGGCTACCGCCGCGTGCGCGAGAGCCTCAGCCGCCAGTACGACCTGGGCAGCCGCGAGCCCAACATCCAGGTCTGGAACGTCAACCTGCGCGGCGACCGCAGCCTCACGCTGCGCCACTTCCAGCACAACGACCGTCCGCTGCACGAGGGCGCCACCGAGGTGCTCAAGCATGTGGCGCGGCTGTGGGGCTTCGGCGTGCAGCTCGAGAGCACCAACGGCGCCGGCGACGTGACCAAGCGCTGGAGCGTGCCCGCGCCGGCGCAGGACTGAGCCCGCGCGTGCGAGCCCGGAAGGGGTCGCACGGCTGGCGAAGGGCGAGCGGCGATTTCACGCCGCGAGACTGAGCCCGCGCGTGCGAGCCCGG
>CAZUPH010000323.1:0-3083 GCA_964621995.1 uncultured Rubrivivax sp.
GCGTGCCGAGCAACGGCGAGTACGGCATCCCGAAGGACGTGATGTTCGGCTACCCCGTCACCTGCGAGGGCGGCAAGTACAGCATCGTCGAAGGCCTGCCGATCGACGAATTCAGCCAGGGCTGCATCGACAAGACGCTGGCCGAGCTCGTGGCCGAGCAGGACGGCGTCAAGCACCTGCTCTGACGCCGGCGCGGCACCTCGCGCCCTGCCCGGGGGCCGGCCGCCGCGAGGCGCCGGCCCCCGGCCGCATTCAGGCCGCCGCGGCGCGCTCGCGCAGCCGCAGCCGCAGGCCCACCGGTGTCATCGTCAGCTTCATCAGCTCGCGCGGCGGCCGGCCGTCTGCCGTGTGCACGTCCACGATGTCGAAGCGGCCGAGCAGCACCGCCATCGCGAGCTTGATCTCCAGCAGCGCCAGGTAGCGGCCCGGGCAGATGCGCGGGCCGGCGCCGAAGGGCATCGACAGCCGCCGGGGCGCATGTGCCACGGCGCCGGGCGCGACGGCCCGGCCGTCGCCGCCGCCGCCGCCGCCGCCGAGCCAGCGCGCGGGCTCGAAGGCCGCGGCATCCGGCAGGTGCGTCTCGCTGACGCTGTCGCGCCGCATCAGGTTGATCAGCACCATGCCCTGCGAGACCTCGACGTCGCCCACCACGGTGTCGCGCAGCGCCTGCAGCCCGATCAGCGGCGCCACCGGCTTCAGCCGCATGGTCTCGTGCGCGCAGGCCTCCACGTAGTCCAGCGCCGCCAGCTGCTCCAGCGTCGGCGCCTCGTCGCGCCCGACGACGCGGCGCACCTCGTCGGTGGCGCGGGCCAGCGCCGCCGGGTGCTGCCACAGCAGGTGGATCATCCAGGCCAGCGTATTGGCCGTCGTGTCCTCGCCGGCCAGCAGCATGGTCAGCACGTTGCCGGCGACCTGCGCGTCGTCGATGCCGCTGGCGGGCTCGTCGGCGGCCACCAGCATGGCCTCCAGCAGGTTGGGCGGCTTCGCGCGCCGCGCGGGGTCGGCCTGCAGGCGCGCGCGCGCCGCCGCGACGAAGCCCTGCACCGCCTCGTTGACGGCGGCCATGCTGCGCTCCAGCTCGCGCACGGCCGGCGTGCGCAGCCAGCGCCAGGTGGGCAGCGGCGACATCATGCGCTCGAACAGCGCCGGGAAGATCCGGTCCAGGTGGCGCTGGATCACGTCGCCGTCGCTGGACAGCGTGTCGACCTCGGCGCCGAAGGCCAGCCCGGCGATCGCATCGACCGTGTAGCGCATCAGGTCGGCCTGCAGGTCGATGACGCGGCCCTCGCGCGCGGCGCGGCGCCAGCGCGCTTCCAGGCGCGCGGCCACGCCGAGCAGCGCCGGGTGGTAGCGGCGCACGGTGGCCGGGTCGAAGCCGGCCATCACCATGCGCCGCTGGCGCTGCCACACCTCGCCATTGACGCCGAAGACGCCCGGCAGCAGGCCCATCTCGGCGCCGACCTGCTGCATGCGCGTGGTGCGGCCGAAGCCGTCCGGGCGGTCGCGCAGCGCCGCGGCGACGGCCTCGTGGTCGCCGACGACGATCACGCGCTGGCGGCCCAGGCGCAGCGCGTAGAAGGCGCCGTAGCGCGCCGCCCAGTCCTCGAGCTGCCGGTGCATGCGCGGCGTGTCCAGCTGCAGCAGGTTGCCCACCAGCGGCCAGGGGCGCGGGCCGGGCAGGTCCTCGAAGCGCCGCCGCGGGCGCGGCGCGGGCACCGCCGGGGCGGCGGCGCTGCCGGCATCGATCAGCTCCATGGCCGGCCTCCCTCGGTGTTGCGGCAGCGCGCGGTGTAACACGCCGCCCGTCGCGGTGCCAGTGCGGGCACCGTGGTCGCGGTACGCTCGGTGTCCGGCCCCGTGTCCCCGTACCCCCTGCCATGAGCGCCCCGACCCCCCTGCCTCCCCGACTGGCCCTGTTCGACCCCGACGAGCCCGCCGGCGCCGCACTGCCGGTGTGCGACCACTATGCCGGCGTGCCGGCGCTGATGGAGAAGAGCCTGGCGCTGCAGGCGCAGATGGGGCCGGTCTTCGACGTCACGCTGGACTGCGAGGACGGCGCGCCGGTGGGCGGCGAGGTCGAACACGCGCAGCTCGTCGCCGCGCTGGTGATGTCCGGCGAGAACCGCTACGGCCGCGTCGGCGCGCGCGGGCTGCCGGTGGCCCACCCGCGCTTCGAGGCCGTGCTGGACACCCTGGTGCGCGGCGCCGGCGAACGCCTGGCCTACCTGATGTGCCCCAAGCCGCGCGGGCTGGCCGACGTGCAGCGCGCCGCCGAGGCGCTGGACGCCGCGACGCGCCGCGCCGGCCTGGCGCGCACGATCCCGCTGCACGCGCTGGTGGAGACGCATGGCGCGCTGCGCGACGTGGCGGCGATCGCCGGGCACCCGCGCATCGAGTCGCTGTCCTTCGGGCTGATGGACTTCGTCAGCGCGCACCGCGGCGCGATCCCGCAGTGGGCGATGAGCGCCGACGGCCAGTTCGACCACCCGCTGGTGGTGCGCGCGAAGCTCGAGATCGCCGCTGCCTGCCATGCCGCGGGCAAGACGCCCTCGCACTGCGTGGTCACCGAGTTCAAGGACCGCAAGGCGCTGGCCGAGGCGGCGGACAAGGCGATCCGCCTGCTCGGCTACACGCGCATGTGGAGCATCCACCCGCTGCAGGTGCCGGTGATCGTCGAGGCCTTCGCGCCGACCACCGCCGAGCTGGACCAGGCGATCGAGATCATCCAGGCCGCGATGGCCGCCGGCTGGGCGCCGATCCGCCACCACGACACGCTGCACGACCGCGCCAGCTACCGCTACTTCTGGCAGCTGATCGAGCGCGCGCACCGCACCGCGCTGCCCGGCGCGCCGCAGCTGCCGGCGGAGCTGCGGCTGGCCTGGTTCGGGCCCGACGCCAACGCCCCGTGATCCGTCGACTCCGTCACGCGCGCCGGCGGAACCCGCGGCCGGACTTGCAGACCGTTGCACTCGTCAACCCCTGCAAACGTGGGGGGTTCGAAGAATCACCCCGTCGCCACCCCGCTCCGAGGAGATGGCATGGACACCTCCCACCCGGTGAACCGACGCTGTAGCGAGGCGAGA
>CAZUPH010000324.1:0-3079 GCA_964621995.1 uncultured Rubrivivax sp.
TGATGCGCTGCAGCTGCTCGGTGATGAGCTCGCGCGCCTGCTCCTTCAGGATGTAGCCGAAGGCGCCGGCCTGCAGCGCAGGGAAGAGGTGCTCGTCGTCGTCGTGGATGGTCACCACCACGCTCTGCGTCTCGGGCTGGATGTCGCGCAGCTTGGTCACCACGTCCACGCCGCTGCCGTCGGGCAGGCCGAGGTCGATCAGCGCGAGGTCGAACTTGACCGCACCGACGAGCTCGATCGCGTCGTGCACGCGCGAGCTCTCGGAGATCGTCGCGCCCGGAAACACCTGCAGCACCAGGTTGCGCATCCAGGCACGGATCTCGGGCAGGTCTTCGAGCAGCAGGATGGTCTTCATCGGTGGTCCACGCCGTGGTCGGAAACGATCTTATCGGCGCCCACCGGGGCCATCATGAAGGCTCGGTGGCGCGATCCAGCGGGACCGTGAGGCGTATCACGGTTCCGTAGCCGGGGCCGGACTCCACCAGGCACTGGCCCTGCAGCTGCTTGGCGCGGTGCTTCATGCTGGCCAGGCCGTGGCCGCGGTCCAGCCGCGCGTCCACGTCGGGCGAGATGCCGTCGCCGTCGTCCTGCACGACGAGCTGGAAGTCGCCGTCGGCGATCGCCGCGCGCACCGAGCAGTGCGTCGCGCCGCTGTGCTTGATGATGTTGCTGGTGGCCTCGCGCAGGATGCGCGTCGTCTGCACGTAGGCGCGTGCGCTCAGGCGCTGCGGCAGGTCCTCGGGCGCCTCCCACTCGCCCTCGATGCCGGCCTGCGCCAGCCGCGAGACGACCTCGGCGCGCCAGTCGCCGAGCGCGTCGGACAGGCGCACCGCCTTGCCGGTGAGCCCGCGCACCGACAGCCGCATCTCCTCCAGGGCCTCGCGCGCCAGCGTGCTGATGCGCTCGTTGTCGCTGGTGTGCACGATGGTCAGCAGCTTGGCCCCCAGGTCGTCGTGCAGGTCGGCGGCGATGCGCTTGCGCTCGCGCTCCGTGACCTGCTCCACGCGCAGCTCGGAGAGCTGGCGGAAGTTGCGCTCGACTTCCGCGGTGGCCTCGCGCACGCGCTGCTCGAGCAGCCGGCGGTCCTGCTGCGACTGAGCCAGCGCCCGCCCGTGCTGCTGCACCAGGCGCAGGCCCACGAGCACGAAGCTGATCGGCAGCACCAGCTGCGCCACGTTCACGGCCAGCGGCCGCACGCCGGTCCACTGGGCGGCGAACTCCACCGCCGCGGCCGCGGTCACCGCGATCATCAGCACCGCCATCGGCCACACCGAGCGCGCGGCGCGCGTGCGGTGCAGGTGCCAGGCCGCCGCCGCCGCGACCTCCAGCGCCAGCACCGCGTACCAGGCGATGGCCACCACGTTCAGCCGCTGCGGGCCGGCGACGAGCAGCGTCAGCGCGATCAGCGCGCACTGCACCGGCATCAGCACGTTCACGCGGCGGTCGCGCACGCCGGCGTAGCGCAGCAGGAACTGCACCGCGGCCCAGGCGATGAAGCCGAACAGCGCGACGAGCAGGAACTCGGCGATCGAGTGGCTGAAGGGCAGCGTGCGCAGCCAGCTGCGTGCGTCGGCGATGGCCCAGCCGATCGACATCGCGCCGAAGTAGGCGAGGTGGCTCTCGCTGCGGTTGATGAAGCCGAGCACGAACATGAAGCTGCCCATCAGCAGCAGCGTCGCACCCACCGCCTGCGGCGCGGTGACCTGCAGCGCGATGCGCTGCGCGTGGCGCGCGGCCAGCTCCGACTGCGGGCCGATGACCAGCGTGGACAGCGCGCCCGAGCGCTGCCGCGAGCCGACCTCCGCCAGCGGGTAGCCGGCGACCAGGATGTCGAGCTGGTTCTCGCCGCTGCCGATCAGCGCCGAGGGCAGCGCCACCAGCTGCGGGTGCGCGCAGTTGTTGGTGAGCCGCCCGCTCATGCGCCCGCCGCTGTGCACCAGCTGGCCGTTGAGGTGCACCTCCAGGTTGCTGCACACGCGCTCGATGTACAGCGCCAGCAGGTCGCCGCGCTCCAGCGTGCCGAAGGGCTGGAAGCTGATGCGGTACCACTGCGGGTCGCCGCGGTCCGGGCGCGCGCGGGCCCAGTCGTGCGGCAGCGCGACGTCGTGCGCATTGGGACCGGTCGGGAACAGCGGGCCGCCGGCGGTGGTGGACAGCGCCGAGCGGAACTCCAGCGTCTGCGCGCCGACCGGCACCGCGGCGGCGAACAGCAGCACGCCCAGCGTCCACAGCAGGGGCGCCAGCAGGCGCGGCAGGCAGGGCAGCAGGCGTCGCATCGCGGCGCCGATTCTGCCCGGGCCAGGCCTGCGCCGGCCTGCGTGCCGCCGCGGCGGCAAGCGGCGACAATGCCGGTCGCGGCAACCGCCGTGCGTTCCTGCGCGTTTGCCGCGGTCGGCGGGACCGGCCGTACCGCCACCGCCCCCGCCCCCGCCCCGCCCCCGACACAGCAGCCCGTGATCCGCCGCCACCGCTTCGACGCCCCCGACAACCGCCGCCTGGCCCACCTGTGCGGCCCGCTGGACGTGCACCTGCGCAGCATCGAGACCGCGCTGGGCGTGACGCTGGCGCGGCGCGACGCCGCCTTCCGCATCGAGGGCCCGCGCGACGCGGTGGACCGCACGGTGGCGCTGCTGGACCGGCTGTATGCGCTGGCCGGCTCGCCGATCGGCGAGCGCGCGCTGCAGTCGGCACTGGCCCAGGCCACCGCGCCGGCGGCGGACGCGCCCGGCGCCGTGCCACCGGGCGGCGTGCCGGCCGAGGGCGATCCCATCGTGCTGCACACGCGCCACGCCGAGCTCAGCGGCCGCACGCCCAACCAGGTGCGCTACCTGCGCCAGATGCTGGCCAGCGACATCACCTTCGGCGTCGGCCCCGCCGGCACCGGCAAGACCTTCCTGGCCGTGGCCTGCGCGGTGGACGCGCTGGAGCGCCACGGCGTGCAGCGCATCGTGCTCACGCGCCCGGCGGTGGAGGCCGGCGAGCGACTGGGCTTCCTGCCCGGCGACCTGGCGCAGAAGGTCGATCCCTACCTGCGCCCGCTGTACGACGCGCTGTACGACCTGATGGGCTTCGACCGCGT
>CAZUPH010000325.1:0-3057 GCA_964621995.1 uncultured Rubrivivax sp.
GCCGACGCCGGTGGCGGTGAAGAAGGCCGGGATGCCGGCGCCGCCGGCGCGCAGCTTCTCGGCCAGCGTGCCCTGCGGCGTGAACTCGAGCTCCGGTTCGCCAGCCAGGTACTGGCGCTCGAACTCCTTGTTCTCGCCGACATAGCTGGAGATCATCTTCCTGATCTGGCGCGTCTCGAGCAGCTTGCCGAGGCCGAAGCCGTCGACGCCGGCGTTGTTCGAGATCACCGTCAGGTTCTTCACCTTCGAGGCGACCAGCGCGTCGATCAGCGCCTCGGGGATGCCGCAGAGGCCGAAACCGCCGACGGCGATCAGCTGGCCGTCCTTGACGATGCCGTCGAGCGCCGCCTTCGCGCTCGGGTAGATCTTGTTCATCCGCTCGTCTCCGATGCCCAACAACGCGGGGCGCGCAAGCGTACTACGTAGCGGCTTAAGTAGGCGCTACGTAGAATCAATTAACCCCATGGCAGCCGGCACCGAACTCGACTTCCGCATCGCCTTCGACCAGGCGCCGATCGGCCTGGTGATCTCGCGCGAGCGCCTGATGATCGCCTGCAACCAGGAGCTGCTGGCGATGTTCGGCGGCGAGAGCAGCGCGCAGTTCGTCGGCCGCAGCTTCGAGCTGCTGTACCCGACGCACGAGGAGTTCGAGCGCACCGGCGAGCGCATCACCGTCAGCCTCGACAAGCGCGGCTACTATGCCGACGAGCGCATCATGAAGCGCCTGTCGGGCGAGCTGTTCTGGTGCCATGTGTCGGGCCGCGCGCTCGACCCCAAGCGCCCGCATGCCGAGGGCATCTGGAGCTTCGAGGACCTGTCGTCGCGGCGCAAGGTCGGCACCGCACTGACCGCGCGCGAGCGCGAGATCGCCGCGCTGCTGATCGAGGGCCTGACCAGCAAGCGCATCGGCCAGAAGCTCGCGATCAGCCCGCGCACGGTGGACGTGTACCGCGCGCGGCTGATGCGCAAGTACGGCGCGGCCACCACGCCCGAGCTGGTGCACAAGCTGCTCGCCGGATGACCACCCTGCCGTCCGCCGTCGACGAGGCCGGCTGGGACGCCCTGCTGGCCGACGACGCGGCGCTGGCAGCCGGCGTGCGCACGATCCTCTGGCGCCACGGGCTGGCGCACGAGGCGACCGAGCGCTACGACAGCGGCTCGCTGCCGGTGTATGCGGTCGGCCCACGCCACGTGCTCAAGCTCTTCCCGCCCGACGAGGCCGCGCACGCGCGGACCGAGGCGCGCGCGCTCGCCGCGGTGCACGGCGCGCTGTCGATCCCGACGCCGCAGTTGATCGCCGCCGACACGCAGGACGGCTGGCCCTACCTGCTGATGTCGCGCCTGCACGGCACACGGCTGGTCGACGCCTGGCCGCGGCTGTCGGCCACCGACCGCGACCGCTTCGCGGAAGAGCTCGGCGAGGCCGTCGCGGCACTGCACGCGATCGACACCGCCGCGCTGGCCGGGCTCGGCCCGGACTGGGATGGCTTCATCACCGCTCAGCGCGCCAGCGCCGCGCAGCGACAGCGCGCGCGCCGGCTGGCGCCCGAATGTGTCGAGCAGGTCGAGCCCTTTCTCGAACGCTGGATGCCGCCGCCCGCACCGAAACAGGTGCTGCTGCACACCGAGCTGATGCGCGAGCACCTGCTGGTGGACGGCGGCCGACTGACCGGCCTGTTCGACTTCGAGCCGGCGATGCTCGGCGCGCCGGAGTACGACTTCGCCTCCTTCGGCCTCTTCGTGTCCTGTGGCGACGCGCGCTTCCTGCGCCGTGCGTTGATCGCCTACGGCTACGCCGCGCACCAGCTCGACGAGGCGCTGCAATGCCGTCTGATGGCCCACACCCTGCTGCACCGCTACAGCAACCTGCGCTGGTACCTCGAGCGCCTGCCGCTGCCGGGCGCCACCACGCTCGAGGCACTGGCCGCGCATTGGTGGGCATTGCACGCATCCGCACCGCACCGCAACCCGTAGGCAGATACATGATCACCGTCCACCACCTCGAGAACTCGCGCTCGCAGCGCGTGCTGTGGCTGCTCGAGGAACTCGAGCTTCCCTACGTCGTGCGGCGTTATGCGCGCGACCCCAAGACCTCGCTCGCGCCGCACGAGCTGCTGGCGGTGCACCCGCTGGGCAAGTCGCCGGTCATCAGCGACGGCGACGTCACGATCGCCGAGACCGGTGCCATCGTCGAGTACCTGATCGACAAGGCCGATGGTCGATTGCGACCGCCGCCGGGCACGGCCGAGCACCGCCGCTACACCTATTGGCTGCACTTCGCCGAGGGCTCGGCGATGCCGCCGCTGGTGATGGCGCTGGTGTTCCGCCGCATCAAGTCCACGCGCATGCCCTTCTTCGCCAAGCCGATCGCGCGCGCGATCGCCGACAGGGTGCTCGGCAGCTTCGTGATGCCCACCATCGAGCGCCAGCTCGACTTCATGGAGGCCGAGCTGGCGTCGCGACCCTGGTTCGCCGGCAGCGAGTTCAGCGCCGCCGACGTGATGATGAGCTTCCCGCTCGAGGCGGCGAGCACGCGCGCCGGCCTGCAGTCGCGCTGCCCGAAGCTGGCGGCCTGGCTGGCGCGCATCCACGAGCGGCCCGCCTACCGCCGCGCGCTCGAGCGCGGCGGGCCGTTCACGCTGCTCGGCTAGGCATGCCGGCCCCCAGCTCGCTGCGCTCGCGGCCCCCGAGGGGCGCTCAGCCCGCTCGGGAGCGGCCCAGCGCGGGCTGAGGCTACTGGCGTTCGGCGCGTTCGCGCCGCAGCGCGTCGGCCAGCATCCCCTGCCCGGCGCGGTCGGCGGCGGCGATCAGGGTCTGGTCGATCAGGTCGCGTTGCGCGTGGCTGCCGCCGAAGCGCGCGGCGTGGCTGCGCAGCGGGCGCAGGCGCTGCACCGCCTCGTCGAAGCGCCCCTGCCCGAAGGCGTGGATCGCGCGCGTCGCGTCGACGCCCACGTCGCGCAGGAAGCCGACGTTGTCGTCGTCCGCGGCCTGTGCCGCGTCCTGCTTGGCGAGCACCTGCGCCGCCTCGGCCTCGCGACCGGCGCCGACGAAGGCCAG
>CAZUPH010000326.1:0-3017 GCA_964621995.1 uncultured Rubrivivax sp.
GCCGGCCCGCACGAGGAAGGGGTCGCCGCCGGCCAGGCCGCGAACCCGGTGGCCCGCGGCAACGTCACCACCCCGGGTGCCACCGCCGTGGTCCCGGGCTACACGACCACCCCTCCTGAGCGCAGCTACTACCGCCAGCCCAATCTGTCGTCGCAGGGCAGCGCAAGGCTGTCTGCCTGTGCACTGACCCCCACCGACCCGCTCTGCCAGGCGCAGCGTGGCGCCTTCTCCTCGGCCAACACGCCGCGCCCGACGATCGGTGTCGATGACCCTGCTGTCGCTGCCGCGCGCGCGATCGGCCGGACGCCGTCGGCCGAGCTGGGCAGCCTGGCCGCCTACTACAGCGGTTGCACCACCACGGTCACCCCGGTGCCCGCCGGCATGCAGCCACGCAGTTGCCTGCGCTACGTCGGCGTCGGCAACTACAGCTGCAGCCGAAGCCTGACCGTCAGCACGACGCGGACCACCAGCTGCACCCCGGGCGACTGGTTCGCCCACGCCGCCTCCGGCCGCACCGGTCTGGACGTGCAGTGCCTGCCCGACCGCGCCGTCACCGCGCAGCACTTCCGCGTCACCCAGGACGGCAATCCGCTCAGCTTCTTCGACGTGGACATGACGACGCCGGTCGTCTTCCCTCAGATCGTGTCGGTCCTTGACACCACCTACTCGATGATCGACGGCCAGCCCATCCGCACGGCCGTGTGGGTGGCCGACAAGAGCTGCAGCGGATCGACCTGCAGCCTGACGGCGATGGTGGCCCCGGAGCGCGCCGAGGTCTGCACCGGTGGCGGCGACTCCGGCTACAGCTGCACCAGCGTCGAGCCATTCCTCAAGGTCTACGCCGCCTGCCGCGCCGGCACGCAGAGCGGCGACAACATCCAGGACACCGTCTGCCAGGGCGACAGCGGCTGCACCACCACCGCTCTGAACGGGACCAAGTGCTACGCGCCCGCGCCCGGCTGGACGCCCTACGCCGGCATCGACATCACGGGCACCGTGGCCGGCACCTACTGGAACATCGACGCCGACCGGGCCGTGATCGGCTGGGCGCCCAACCCCGCCTTCGGCCCGATCCCGACGATGCGGCTGTCCTACACGCGGCCAGCCACCACCGTCACCGAGACCGACCGCTGGGACGACCAGTGCCCGACCCTGGACGCCGGTGGCCGCTGCACCACCACGACGCCCGCCGTCTGCACCGATGGCCCGGCAACCAAGGTCGTCGACGGCGTGGCCGTCACCCGCGACTGCTGGGAGTACCGGAGCACCATGTCGTGCAGCGGCGGCGCGTCGGCCGACCAGTGCGCACCGCTGGTGGCAGGAGGCTGCACGCCGCAGTCGTCGACCTGTCGGCAGACCAACGCCGTCACCGGCGTGTGCGAGGTGTTCGAGGACGGCTACAGCTGCCCCGTGCCGGCCGAGACCGTCACCACCAGCAGCAACTGCCCGACCAACGTCTTCTGCCTGAGCGGCAACTGCTTCGACATCGGCGCGCCGAACGACCCCGACTTTGCGCGCAGCATGTCGATGCTCGAGGCCGGGCGCGAGGCGGGCATCTACCTGGACGCCGACCGCATGCAGGTCTTCAAGGGCGAGGAGAACCGCTGCCGCGACCGCCTGCTGAAGAACTGCTGCTACGCCGACGGCGCCGGCGCCGGCATGACGAACCAGAGCATCTTCGGGGGCGGCTCGCGACTGGTCTTCGACGTGCTGATGAACTCGCAGAACCAGCAGTTCATCTACCAGGGCATCTCGGCGCTGCTGATGGGCGGCGGCTTCAGCGGCACGTTCACGACCTACGGCGTGACGGTGGCGGTCAACGGCGCCGCCCTGCCCGCCGGATCGGTGGCCGTGTATGCCGGCGACAGCCTGGTCGTGGCCTTCGACCCGTGGACGCTGGCCATCGCGGTGATCATCTACATCGTCCTCTCAATGATGTCCTGCAACGAGGACGAGGGGAAGCTGGCGATGAAGGAAGGCGCCAGGCTGTGCCACACGATCGGCACCTGGTGCTCATCCTGCTTCCGGGTCCTGGGCGTGTGCGTGTCCTGCGTCGAGCACACCACCTCGAAGTGCTGCTTCAACTCGATGCTGGCGCGCATCGTCAATGAACAGGGCCGCGCGCAGATCGGCAAGGGCTGGGGCGGTGCGCAGACAGCCGACTGCTCCGGCTTCACCGTCGCGCAGCTGCAGACGCTCAACTTCGCGGCGATGGACCTGTCGGAGTTCTACGCGTCGCTAGTGCCGACCCTGCCGAATGTCAACGCGCTGCAGGCCGGCAGCGCCAGCCGCGTGCCCACGTGCTACTACGGCCAGGGGAAGTGCCAATGAAGGCCATCACCGTTCTGGTCGGCGCCGCCTGCGCCTTGTTTGCCAGCACTTCCACGGCTCAGGAACGACTGCCCGTCCGCGATGCCAAGCAGCTGATGCTGTCGGCCCTGGACGCACCCGACGGCAAGGCCCACGGGGTCCTGGTCGGGGAGGTCGCAGACGCGATCTCGAAGCGCTTCAACGCCACGACGCCGATCTACATCGACGTCAGCACCGAGAAGCGTTACGCCCAACCCGGCTGCAGTCGCCTGAACGTGCGCTTCTGGCAAGACGGCGTGCAGTTGCCGAACTATGGCGCCGGCGGCGTGCAGGCACCGCGGCGCCAGACCATCGACTTCGGCATCAACTACTGCCGCGACGGCCAGCCGCCGCGGTCGCTGTCGTGAGGCGGCGCCCATGACGCTGCGCCGCCCTGCCTCGCGCCAAGCTCAGCTCGCACTCTGCCTTGTTGTCATGCTCGGCAGCGGGTCGATCGTCCTTGCGCAGCCGCAGGACCCCGGACGGCCGTACTGGTCCGACAACTGGCGCGGCTGGCACTTCTACGAGGAGCCGGAGATCCCGCCGCCCGAACCACCGGCTTCCGCACCGCGGCAGGCCGCACCTGCATCGAGCGCCGACACTGC
Source organism: uncultured Rubrivivax sp. (assembly GCA_964621995.1). Taxonomy (GTDB): domain Bacteria; phylum Pseudomonadota; class Gammaproteobacteria; order Burkholderiales; family Burkholderiaceae_C; genus Rubrivivax. Next base: position 2,955 of record CAZUPH010000326.1, read on the forward strand.
ACGCCGGCGGTTGCCCGCCAAGCCACCCGAGATCGTCGAGTTCGAGCGCCTGCAGAAGGCCCT
>CAZUPH010000327.1:0-3015 GCA_964621995.1 uncultured Rubrivivax sp.
GTGCCTACCGCGTGGGCGCGCCGGTGGACGGCGAGCACGTGCTGCTGGCGGTCAGCCAGCGCGGCGCGCAGATCGGCCCGCGTGGCGGTCCGCCGGTGGCGGCGCTGGAACTGCCGCCGCCGGCCCCGGCGGCCACGGGCCGGCCGGGCGCCGCGGTACCGCAAGGCGTGCCGGGGCTGCCCCGCGTGCCGCAGCCGGGCGAACGCCGCAGCCCCGGCGACGAGGGCGCCGACCCGGTGCAGTCTGCCGAGTCGTCCGAGGACCGGCCACCGCAGGCGCTGCCGGCCACGCCGATCGGACCGGCCACGCGCTGAGCGCGCCATGGCGGGGACCCATACGCCGGCGCCCGGGCCCACGCCCGGGCCCACGTCCGGGCCGTTCCCCGGCCCCGGGCCCGAGCCGGTCCCCGCAGCGACGCTGCTGCAGCAGCTGGCCGCCGAGCTGCGCGCCCACGCACCGTTCGCGCAGATGGACGCGGCCGACGTCGAGGCCTTCGTCGCCGCGTCGCAGCAGACCTACTACGCGCCGGGCGAGACCGTGCTGCAGCCCGCCGACGGGCCGGCCCCGCGGCTGCTGTTCATCCGCCGCGGCGCGGTCGTCGCGCGTCGCGGCGTGGCCGAGGCCCAGGGCGGCGTCCACTACGAGGCCGGCGACCTGTTCCCGGCCGGCGCGGTGGCCGCGGCGCGCCCGGTCAGCAGCACCTACGAGGCGGTCGAGGACCTGTTCTGCCTGGAGGTGGACGCCGAGGCGGCGCGCGCGCTGGCCGCGCGCAGCGTGCCGCTGGCCGACCACCTGACGCGGCGCGTGCTGCAGCTGCTGGAGATCTCGCGCGCGCAGCTGCAGGCCTCGCAGGGCGCGGCGGCGCTGGCCGAGCATTCGCTGGAGTCCCCGCTGGCGCGGCTGCCGCGCAAGACGCCGGTGGCGGTGGCGCCGGGCGCGCCGCTCGTGGACGTGCTGCGCCTGATGCACGACAAGCGCGTCGGCTCGGTGCTGGTGCTGGACGACGCCGGCCGCGCGCTGGGTATCCTGACCCGCCACGACGTGCTCGAGCGCGTGGCGCTGGCGCGGCCGGCCGACGACACGCCGATCGAGCGCATCGCCACCCAGCCGGTGCTGACGCTGGACATCCAGTCCTCGGCGCAGGACGCGGCGCTGGCGATGGCCCGCCACGGTGTGCGCCACCTGCCGCTGACCGAGGCCGGGCGCGTCGTCAGCGTGGTCTCCGAGCGCGACCTCTTCGCGCTGCAGCGGCTGAGCCTGCGCCACGTCAGCGCCGCGCTGCGCGAGGCCGGCGACCTGCCCGCGCTGGTGGCCGGCGCGGCGCAGATCCGCCAGTTTGCGCGCCACCTGCTGACCCAGGGCCTCGCCGCGCGTGCGGTGACCGAGATGCTCAGCCACCTCAACGACCTGCTGACCGAACGCCTGGTGCGCCTGACCGCCGCAGCGCACGGCCTGGACCTCGGCCGCGCCGCCTGGCTGGCCTTCGGCTCCGAGGGCCGCTCCGAGCAGACCATCTCCACCGACCAGGACAACGGTCTCGTGCTCGCCGACGAGGTGTCCGACGAGGAGCGCGAGCGCTGGCTGGCGATGGCACGCGAGGTCAACCAGGGCCTGGACACCTGCGGCTACCCGCTGTGCAAGGGCAACGTGATGGCCGGCAACCCGGAGCTGTGCCTGCGCCAGCGCGACTGGCTGCAGCGCTTCGAGCGCTGGATGGACCAGGGCGCGCCGGAGGACCTGCTCAAGGCCAGCATCTACTTCGACCTGCGCCCGCTGGCCGGCGACAGCGCGCTGGCCACCCCCCTGCGCGAGCGCATCACGCAGCGGGCACGCGGGCTGCCGCGCTTCTGCAAGCAGCTGGCCGACAACGCGCTGCTGATGCGCCCGGCGCTGAACTGGCGCGGCGCGATCGACGCCGTGCGCGATGGCGACGCGCGATGGGTGGACCTGAAGATGGGCGGCACCGCGGTCTTCGTCGACGCGGCGCGGCTGCTTGCCCTGGCCCACGGCGTGGCCGCCACCTCCACGCGCGAGCGGCTGCTGGCCAGCGCCGCCGCGATGAAGCTGCGCGAGGCCGAGGCGCGCGGCTGGGTGGACGCCTTCGAGTGGCTGCAGATGCTGCGCCTGCGCCGGCAGGTCGGCGAGGGCGCCGACGGCGCGGCCGCCGAACAGCCCAACCGGGTGGACCTGCACACGCTGAGCGCCATCGACGAGCGGCTGCTGAAGGAGGCGCTGCGCATGGCGCGCTCGCTGCAGCAGCGCATCGAGCTCGACTACCCCGGATGAGCGCGCGCAAGGCGGCATGAGGCTCTGGCCCTTCGGTCGCGCAGCGGGCCCCGGCGACCGCCGAGACGACGGCGCGCGCTGGGTCGTGATCGACGTCGAGACCACCGGGCTGGACCCGGCCCGCGACCGGCTGCTGGCGATCGCCGGCGTGGCCGTGCACCGGCGCGGCGAGCGGCTGGCAATCGCGCTCGGCGACAGCTTCGAGCTCGTCGTGCGGCGCGCCGACGCCGACACGGCCCCGGTGGACAAGGACAACATCCTGCTGCACGGCATCGGCATCGGCGCGCAGCGCGCGGGCGCGGAGCCGGCGCAGGCGCTGCGGCGTTTTGCCGACTGGGCCGCCGATGCGCCGCGCCTGGGCTTTCACGTGGCCTTCGACCGCTCGGTGATCGAGCGCGCCGAGCGCGCGGCGCTGGGCCGCCCCAGCCCGGCGCTGTGGGTGGACCTCGAGCCGCTGGCCGCGCTGACCCAGCGGCAGGTGCGCGCGCGTGCGCTGGACGAGTGGATGGCGCACTTCGGCATCACCTGCCTGCAGCGCCACCAGGCCGCGGCCGATGCGCTGGCCACGGCCGAGCTGCTGCTGCGGCTGTGGCCGCGGCTGCGCGCCGAGGGCGCGACCGACGGCCCCGGCCTGGCGAAGCTGGCCGCGGCGCGGCGCTGGGTGGGCTGAGGCTGCCGGCGGCCGCGCGCCGCCTGGCGTTCAGTCTCGCGGCGTGAAATCGCCGCTCG
>CAZUPH010000328.1:0-2989 GCA_964621995.1 uncultured Rubrivivax sp.
CGAGCCCGGCGGGTAGGTGCCGCGCAGCGCGCGGTTCAGCAGCGGCTTGTCGATGCTCTCGTTGAGCTCCTTCCAGCTCTCGTGGTCGATGCCGTCGACGAAGAGGTTGGGGTCGAAGGTCGGCTTGCTGACGAAGGCCAGGATCTCGCCGCTGCGCGGGTCGATGGCCACCAGCGCGCCGCGCCGGCCGCCGAACAGCTCCTCGACCAGCGCCTGCAGCTTGATGTCCACCGACAGCACGAGCTTGTCGCCGGGTGTCGGCGGGTGGCTGTCCAGCCGCCGCACCGCGCGCCCGCCGGCGCTGGTCTCGACCTCCTCGAAGCCGGTGGTGCCGTGCAGCTCGCGCTCGTACTTCTGCTCCAGCCCGAGCTTGCCGATGTACTGGGTGCCCTTGTAGTTGCCCTGGTCCTCGTCGGGCCAGTCCTCCATCGCCTTCTTCTCGGCGGCGTTGATGCGGCCGATGTAGCCCAGCAGGTGGCTGCCGACCTCGCCCAGCGGGTAGTTGCGGAACAGCCGCGCCTTGAGCTCGACCTGCGGAAAGCGGAAGCGCTGCGCCAGGAAGCGCGCGACCTCCTCGTCGCTGAGCTTGGTGCGGATGGGCAGCGACTCCGCGCCCTTGAGGTCCTCCTGCAGCCGCTTGTAGCGGCGGCGGTCGCGCGGGCCGATCTCGACGATGGCGGCCAGCTCGTCGATCAGCGCATCGCTGTCCAGGCCACGCTTCTGCAGGATCTCCAGCGTGTAGGCCGAGTAGTTGCTGGCCAGCACGACGCCGTGGCGGTCGACGATGAGCCCGCGGTTGGGCACGATGGGCACCACCGCGATGCGGTTGGCCTCGGCCTGCGTGGCCAGCTGCTCGTGGCGGAAGACCTGCAGGTGCACCAGCCGCGCCGCGAGCAGCGAGAAGGCCACCAGCACCAGCGCCGCGGCGGCGAGCAGCCGGCCGCGGAAGCGGTCCAGTTCCTGCTCGATGTTCTTCAGCTCGGTCACGGCAAGGGCCTGCGGACGGGGGCCGACGGTGGCGGTGCGGTGGCCCCTACAGGGGCCGATTCTGATCCGGATCCGGCGGCCGGCGCTGCGGCGCGAGCAGCAGCCACGTCGCCAGCGGCCACAGCAGGGTCTCCAGCACCGGCGCCAGCAGCAGCCACCAGCCGGGGAACATGTCGCCGGCCAGCAGCCGCACCAGCAGCGCCACGGCATGCGCGCCGAAGAACAGCGGGAAGATCTGCAGCGTCTGCTCGGCCACGCCGAACCACAGCAGCCGGCGGTGGATGGTGATGGCCAGGAAGCTCAGCAGCGTGTAGGCCAGCGCGTGCTGACCGAGCAGCGCGCCCTGGTGCACGTCCATCAGCAGCCCGAAGACGAAGGCCGCGCCGACGCCCACGCGCCGCGGCTGGTGCACGTTCCAGAATACCAGCGCCACGGCCAGCAGGTCGGGCATGGCCGGCTGGCGGCCCAGCGGCAGCAGGTTGACGCCGAAGGCCAGGGCCAGCGTGAAGGCGATGAACAGCGGGTTGACCGGCAACAGCAGCTGGTCCGAACCGCGCGGCATGATCATCGGCGCGTCCTCCGTGCCGGCTCAGGGTGCCGCCGCGCCGCGCCGCGCCGCGGGGGCCGAGGCGGCGGCCGGGCCCGCGACCTCGGCGGCCGCGCTGGCCGCACCGGCCGCCGCCGCGACCGCGGGCGGCAGCTGCGCCGCCATCGGCTCCAGCACCAGCACATGGCGCACGCCGTCGGCCTGCGCCGCCAGGCGCACCGCGACACGGGCGAAACCGGCCTCGGCACGGCGCTCCACGCGCTCGACCCTGCCCACCGGCAGGCCCGGCGGGTAGACGCCGTCCAGGCCGCTGGTGTGCAGCGGGTCACCGACCTGCACGTCGGCGTTGGCGGGCAGGAAGCGCAGCTCCATGCCGCCTTCGCGGCCGCCGAAGGCGGCGCTGCGCTGCTGCGTGCGCAGGTTCAGCACCGGAATCGCGGCGTCCTTGTCGGCCAGCAGCGTGACCTCCGAGCTCAGCGGGAAGGCGCGCGTGACCTGGCCCAGCACGCCGGACTCGTTGACCACCGGGGCGCCGGGCCGCACGCCGTGGTTGCTGCCGCGGTCGACGAAGACCTTGCGCGAGAACGGATCGGCGCCCTCGTACAGCACCTCGGCGGCCAGCGAGCGCACCTGCAGCGCCGGCCGCAGGTCCAGCAGCGCGCGCAGCTGGGCGTTCTCGCGCGCCAGCTGCTCGGCCGCGGTGGCGCGCAGCGCGGTGGCGGCGAGCTGCTCGCGCGCCAGGCGCTCGCCCTCGCGCGCCGCGGCCAGGCCGCGCAGGTAGTCGGCGCCGCCGGCCAGCAGCTCCACCGGCACGGCCAGCGTGCGCTGCACCGGCAGCAGCACCACCGCCAGCGCGGTGCGCAGCGGCTCGACCAGCGCGAGCCGGCTGTCGGCCACCATCAGGAAGACCGCCAGCGCCGAGAAGAAGACGAGCTTGCTGCGCGCCGACAGGCCCTGGCGGAAGAACGGCGGCGGTGTGCGGTCCAGGGTTCCGAGCGGCATCGCGCCCCCGAGCCGAGGTCTTACTCGGAGGTGAAGATGGATCCCAGGCGTTCCATGCGCTCGAGCGCCATGCCGCAGCCGCGCACCACGCAGGTCAGCGGGTCTTCGGCCACCAGCACGGGCAGCCCGGTCTCCTCGGCCAGCAGGCGGTCGAGGTCGCGCAGCAGCGCGCCGCCGCCGGTGAGCATCATGCCGCGCTCGGCGATGTCGGCCCCCAGTTCGGGCGGCGTCTGCTCGAGCGCATTCTTGACGGCGCTGACCATCTGGTTCAGCGGGTCGGTCAGCGCCTCGAGGATCTCGTTGGAGCTGATCGTGAAGCTGCGCGGCACGCCCTCGCTGAGGTTGCGGCCCTTGACCTCCATCTCCTTGACCTCGCTGCCGGGGAAGGCGCTGCCGATGGTCTTCTTGATGGCCTCGGCCGTGGGCTCGCCGATCAGCATGCCGTAGTTGCGG
>CAZUPH010000329.1:0-1064 GCA_964621995.1 uncultured Rubrivivax sp.
GCCTGGCGCGAACTGGCGCCGCTGTGGGGCCTCGCGCTGCCCGAGGCCACGGCCGACCCCTGCGCCGCCGCGCAGCGCGCGCAGTGGCAATGCTTCCGCAGCCCGAACGGCGGCCTGCCGCTGATCCGCCAGCTCGACCGGCCGGGCTTCATCACACTGCGCGACGACGGTGGCCGCACCGTGCATGCGCTGCTGGTGGGCCTGCAGGAGCGCAGCGCCACGCTGCGCATCGGCGGCCAGCCGGTCACGGTGACGCTGGTGTCGCTCGCCAACCTGTGGGCCGGCGACTTCGGCACCTACTGGCGCGCGCCCGAGGGTTATGCCGGCGTGCTCGCCGACGGCGCGCGCGGCCCCGCGGTGGACCTGCTGGCCATGCAACTGGCCGCGTTGCGCGGCGAACCGGCGCCGAGAGCACCGCAGGCCTACAACGCCGCGCTGCGCGCGCGCGTGCAAGCCTTCCAGCTGTCGCAGGGCATCCAGCCCGACGGGCGCGCGGGGCCGACCACCTTCATGCAGCTTGGGCGCGCCTCGGGTGCGTCGCGCGAGCCGCGACTGGAACCCTAGGCCATGAGCTACATCCTCGACGCGCTGAAGAAGGCCGACACCGAGCGCGAGCGCCGCGCGGTGCCGGGCCTGCACGCGCAGGCCGACGCCGGCTTCGGCGTCAGCGAGCGGCGCGGCGGCATGGCCCGGGGCGGGGTCGCCGTCGGGGCGATCGTGCTGCTCGTGGCCCTGCTGGCGTGGCTGTGGTTCGGCCGCAGCGAACCGACCCCGGCCGCGGCACCGACAGCGCAGCCCATCGCACAGGCGGCACCGACGCCGCAACCGATGCCCGCGCCCGTCGCCTCACCCGCGCCCGCTCCGATGCCGGCTGCGCCCGCGCCAACGCAGGCCCCGATCGCGCACATGGCCCCGCCGGCACCCCCGGCCACGACCTCGCCGACACCAAAGGCCGCCGCAGCCCCGGCCTCGGCGCCCGAGGCGCGCGTGCCCTCGCGCAACGAGTTGCCGCCCGAGCTGCGCGCCGCGCTGCCGCCGCTGAACGTCAGCGGCGCGGTCTACGC
>CAZUPH010000329.1:1074-2984 GCA_964621995.1 uncultured Rubrivivax sp.
GCGAAGGCGATGCGCTCGGCGACGGGCTGAGCGTCGAGCGCATCGGGCCGGCGTCGAGCGTGCTGGTGTTCCGCGGCCAGCGCTTCATGCTGGCGCACTGAGCGCTGCGTCGTACAGCGCGAGGTAGCGCGCCGCGGCGTGGTCCCAGCCGAAGCGCTGCGCCATCGCGCGCTTCTGCACCAGCCGCCAGTCGCGCGGCCGGGCCCAGAGCGTGAAGGCGCGGCGCAGCGCGCGCTGCAGGTCGCCGACCTCGAAGCGCTCGAATACGAAGCCGGTGGCGCGCTCGTCGGCCAGGTCCTCGAGCGTGCAGTCGACCACCGTGTCGGCCAGGCCGCCGGTGCGCCGCACCAGCGGCAGGCTGCCGTAGCGCAGGCCGTACATCTGCGTCAGGCCGCAGGGCTCGAAGCGCGAGGGCACGAGCGTGACGTCGCTGCCGGCGAAGATGCGGTGCGACAGCGCCTCGTCGTAACCCTGGCGCAGCGCCACCTGGCGCGGGTGGCGTGCCGCAGCGGCACGCAATGCCGCTTCGAGCGCCGCATCGCCGCTGCCGAGCACGACGAGCTGGCCGCCGCGCGCAACGAGGTCGTCGATGGCCTCGACCACCAGCTGCAGCCCCTTCTGCTCGGTCAGGCGGCTTACCGCACCGAAGAGCGGCGCCTCGGTCTGCAGCGCGAAGCCGCACTCGGTCTGCAGCGCCGCCTTGCAGGCCGCCTTGCCGGCAGGCTTGGCGGCGCTGTAGCGCGCCGCCAGCGTGTCGTCGTGCTCCGGGTTCCACACCGCGTCGTCGACACCGTTCAGGATGCCGCTGACCGCCGCGCGGCGCTCGCGCAGCAGGCCGTCGAGCCCGCAGCCGAGGTCATGGCCCTGGATCTCGCGCGCGTAGCTCGGGCTCACCGTGGTGATGCGGTCGGCGTAATGCAGCCCGGCCTTCATGAACGAGAGCTGGCCGTGGAACTCGACGCCGGCCACGCCCCAGGCCTCGGCCGGCAGGCCGAGCTCGGCGAAGTGGCCACGCGCGAACAGGCCCTGGTAGGCGAGGTTGTGGATCGTGAACACGCTGGCCGCGCGGTGCCTGCCGGCACGGCGCGAGAACGCGGCGTAGGCCGGTGCGAGGCCGGCATGCCAGTCGTGGCCATGCAGGATCTGCGGCTGCCAGCCCGCGTGCACGCCCTCGGCCAGGCGCGCCGCGGCCAGGCCGAGCAGCGCGAAGCGGCGCTGGTTGTCGGCAAAGGCGTGGCCGCTGCCGTCGCCATACGGCGTGCCGGCGCGCGCATACAGCGCGTCGTGGCGCAGCAGGTAGGCCGGCACCGCGGCCAGCGTCGGCGCGTCGAGCCGGCCTTCGACGATCTCGGCGGCCACGCCGCCCCAGGGCGGCTGCACGCGCGCCACCGCACGCGGTTCGCGCAGCACCTGGGCCAGCGGCGGCAAGGCCGGCAGCAGCACGCGCGCGTCGGCGCCTGCGGCCGCCAGCGCCGCAGGCAGGGCCCCGATCACGTCGGCCAGACCGCCGGTCTTGACGAAGGGGTAGATCTCGGCGCCGACGTGCAGGACACGCATCAGGCGAGGCGGGCGAGCATGTCGCGGGTGATCAGGCACACCCCGCCGGCCGTGCGCTCGAAGCGCTGCGCGTCGAGCGCGGCGTCCTCGCCGACCACCAGGCCCTCGGGCAGCTCGCAGCCGCGGTCGATCACCACGTTCTTGATGCGGCAACCGCGCCCGACGGTGACGGCCGGCAGCAGGACGGCCGATTCGACATGGCAGAACGCGTGCACGCGCACGTTGGAGAACAGCACCGAGTTGGCCACGTGCGAGCCGCTGACGATGCAGCCGCCCGAGACGAGCGTGTTGACCGCCATGCCGTGCTTGCCTTCGTGGTCGGCGATGAACTTGGCCGGCGGCAGCTGGCGCTG
>CAZUPH010000330.1:0-2978 GCA_964621995.1 uncultured Rubrivivax sp.
CGACGCGGCACTTGCGCGGCAGCAGCAGGATGTTGTCGTAGTCGAAGATTTCCATCGCGCAGGGCTCCAGGTGGGGTGGCAGAGCGCTTGACCTGGCGCGGTCCCGGGGCGGTCCGCGAGGCCACCGAAGGGCGGCCGGTGGGGCGGAGCAGGGCACCGGGCGCCAGAATTTGGGCCCGGTGGCGCATTCTACGCGGGGCCTGCCCATCAAGCCGGCGCGGGCGGCGTCCGATATCGGGGAGGTCGAAACCGGGGAGAACAAGATGAAGCGACCCGCCCGGCGAGGGGTGCTGGAGCGGCTGCGCCTGGCCTGGCAGGCGGCATCGGCCGCCTGGGCGGGGGCCCCGCCGGCGAGGCCGCGGGGCGCGGCGCCAGTCCCGCGCGAAAAGCCTGCCGAGCGCGCCGACCGGCCGCCGCGCCCCGAGCGCAGCGGCAGCGAGGGCGCGCGGCAGCTGCTGCACCTGTTCGCGCATTCCGAGACCGGCCTGCTGACCTGCCGGCGCGACGGCCGCATCCTGCTCGTCAGCCCGGTGGCCGCGCGTGCGCTGGGCGTGGAGCCGGCCGCGCTGCGCGACACTCCGATCTCCGACTGGCTGGCCCCGCTGGCCGCCGACACCGGCAGCGAGGCCTTCGGCGCCGGCCACTGGGAGACCACCGCGCGCCGCGCCGACGGCAGCACCTTCCCGGTGGAGCTGACGGTGAGCCAGACCGAGCTCGACGGCCGGGCGCAGTACGTGGTGATGTTCCGCGACATCACCGAGCGCCGTGTCACGCAGGAGCGGCTGCAGTACCTGGCCAACTACGACAGCCTGACCGGCCTGCCCAACCGCACGCTGTTCCGCGACCGCCTGGGCCATGCGATGGCGCGCGCGCGCCGCAGCGGCCAGCCGATGGCGCTGATGTTCCTGGACCTGGACCACTTCAAGGTCATCAACGACAGCCTGGGCCACGAGGTCGGCGACCAGCTGCTGCGCCATGTCGCCGAGACGCTGGGCAACTGCCTGCGCCGCGTCGATTCGCTGGCGCGCCACGGCGCGCGGCCGGCGGAGGACAGCTTCACCGTCTCGCGCCTGGGCGGGGACGAGTTCACGGTGATCGCCGAGCAGGTGGGCAGCGCCGAGGACGCCGCGCTGCTGGCGCGGCGCATCCTGGAGGCGCTGGAGACGCCCTTCCACTGGCTGGACAACGAGCTGCACGTGGCGGCCAGCATCGGCATCTCGATGTACCCCGCCGACGACACCGACCTGGACGGCCTGATCCGCCACACCGACATGGCGATGTACCGCTCCAAGGCCATGGGGCGCGGCACCTACAGCTTCTTCAGCGAGGAGCTCAGCGCCGAGGTCGCGGCGCGGCTGTCGCTGGAGAACCACCTGCGCCGCGCGCTCGAGCGCCAGGAGTTCGTGCTGCACTACCAGCCCAAGGTGCGGCTGGCCAGCGGCGCGGTCACTGGCGTGGAGGCGCTGATCCGCTGGCACCCGCCCGGGCGCGGGCTGGTGCCGCCGGACCGCTTCATCAGCGTGCTGGAGGACAGCGGGCTGATCCTGCCGGTGGGCGCCTGGGCGATCCGCGCCGCCTGCGCCGAGCTGTCGGCGTGGGACCGCGCCGGCGCGCCGCCGCTCACGCTGGCCGTCAACCTGTCGGCGCGCCAGTTCCGCCAGCCCTACCTGGCGCGCTTCATCGCCGACACGCTGGCCGAGACCGGCGTCGACCCGCGCCGGCTGGAGCTGGAGCTCACCGAGAGCCTGCTGATGGAGGACACCGAGTCCAACCGCAGCGTCTTCGCCGCACTCGCGGCGCTGGGCGTGCGCGTGGCGATCGACGACTTCGGCACCGGGCACTCTTCGCTGAGCTACCTCAAGCGCTTCGCGATCGACACGCTGAAGATCGACCGCAGCTTCGTCAGCGAGCTGCCGCAGGACGCCGAGGACTGCGCGATCGCCACCGCCATCGTCGCGATGGCGCACAGCCTGAACATGAAGGTCGTCGCCGAGGGCGTGGAGACGGCCGAGCAGGCCGATTTCCTGCGCGGGCTGGGCTGCAACGAGATCCAGGGCTACCTGGTCAGCCGGGCGCTGCCCGCCGCGCAGCTGCTGGCCTGGCTGGAGAAGCGGCGCGCGCGCGACGCGCTCGCGCAGCTCGAGTTCGGCGCCGGCGACAGCGGGCCGATGACGCTGCTGTCGCTGGACACGCTGGACGGGCGCGGCTGACCCGGCGCAGCGGGCCGCCTGCGGGGGCGGCTCCTAGAATGGGCCGATGATCCCCACCGGCTCCGGCCAAGACGACGCCTCCGCCCCCTTCGACGCCCGGCTGCTGCAGGGCCTGAACCCCGAGCAGCGCGCCGCGGTCACGCTGCCGGCCGAGCCGGCGCTGATCCTCGCCGGCGCCGGCAGCGGCAAGACGCGCGTGCTGACCACGCGCATCGCCTGGCTGCTGGCCACCGGGCAGGCCTCGCCGGGCGGCGTGCTCGCGGTGACCTTCACCAACAAGGCCGCCAAGGAAATGCTCACGCGGCTGTCGGCGATGCTGCCGGTGGCCGTGCGCGGCATGTGGATAGGCACCTTCCACGGCCTGTGCAACCGCTTCCTGCGTGCGCACTGGAAGCTGGCCGGGCTGCCGCAGGGCTTCCAGATCCTGGACGCCGGCGACCAGGTCAGTGCCGTCAAGCGCGTGGTCAAGGCGCTGAACCTGGACGAGGAACGCTTCGTGCCCAAGCAGGTGGCCTGGTTCATCGCCGCGCAGAAGGAGGAGGGGCGCCGCCCGCGCGACGTGGACCCGCGCGACGAGCACACGCGCAAGCTGGTGCAGGTCTACGAGGCCTACGAGGAGCAGTGCAACCGCGAGGGCGTGGTCGACTTCGCCGAGCTGATGCTGCGCACCTACGAGCTGCTGCGCGACAACGACCCGCTGCGCGAGCACTACCGTCAGCGCTTCCGACTCGTGCTGGTCGACGAGTTCCAGGACACCAACCGCCTGCA
>CAZUPH010000331.1:0-2944 GCA_964621995.1 uncultured Rubrivivax sp.
CGAACAGGATCAGCGGGTGCAGGTTGCCGTCGCCGGCATGGAAGACGTTGCAGCACTTCAGCGCGTACTTCGCCTCCATCTGCTGGATCGCGATCAGGATGTCCGCGAGGCGCTTCCTCGGAATCGTCGAGTCCATGCACATGTAGTCGGGGCTGATGCGGCCCGACGCCGGGAAGGCGTTCTTGCGCCCGCTCCAGAACTTCAGGCGCTGGGCCTCGTCCTTGCTGACCTCCACGCGCGTCGCGCCGCAGCCGGTCAGCACGTCGAGCATGCGCGCGATCTCCTCGGCTACCTCCTCGGGCGTGCCGTCGGATTCGCACAGCAGGATCGCCTCGGCCGCGAGGTCGTAGCCGGCGTGCACGAAGTCCTCGACCGCGGCGGTCATCGGCTTGTCGAGCATCTCGAGGCCGGCCGGGATGATGCCGGCGGCGATGATCGCCGCCACCGCGTCGCCGGCCTTTCGCACGTCGTCGAAGCTGGCCATGATGCAGCGCGCGAGCTTGGGCTTGGGCACCAGCTTGACCGTGACCTCGGTCGTCACCGCGAGCATGCCCTCGCTGCCGACCACCAGCGGCAGCAGGTCCAGGCCCGGCGTGTCGAGTGCGTCGCTGCCGAACTCGACCGGTTCGCCTTCGACGGTGAAGCCCCTGACCTTGAGCACGTTGTGCAGCGTCAGGCCGTACTTGAGGCAGTGCACGCCGCCCGAGTTCTCGGCGATGTTGCCACCGATCGTGCAGGCGATCTGGCTCGACGGGTCGGGCGCGTAGTACAGGCCGAGTGGTGCCGCGGCTTCGCTGATGGCCAGGTTGCGCACGCCGCATTGCACGACCGCGGTGCGCGAGTGCTTGTCGAGCTTGAGGATCTTGTTGAACTTGGCCAGCGCCAGCGTGACGCCGAACTTGTGCGGCATCGCGCCGCCCGACAGCCCGGTGCCCGCGCCGCGAGCGACTACCGGCACGCCGAGCACATGGCAGGCCTTCAGCACCGCCGCGACCTGGGCCTCGGTCTCGGGCAGCGCCACCACCAGCGGCGACTCGCGGTAGGCGGTCAGGCCGTCGCACTCGTAGGGCGTGGTGTCCTCGCCGCGCCAGAGCAGCGCGTGCGGCGGCAGCACGGCCGACAACGCGGCGATCACCGCGCGCTGGCGTTCGGCGCGGTCGATTGCGGAAGCTTCGGCGGGCAGCGTCGGCGCATTCATGGTCAGGCCGCACTGTAGCGGGCCGCAGCGCGGCGCTTCACAGGGTTGACCGCGGCACGCCTTTGCGTGCAGCGCATCAATCGGTCGCTCAGGGGCTCTCGCGGGTGAAGACGGTCAGCACCCCGGTGTAGCCGTAGAGCTGCTGGTGCCCGATCTCGCCGGCCGCGAAGAAGCCCACCAGCGGCACGTCGCCCAGCGCGTGGCGCACGATCTGCAGCTCGGCCGACGGCGCGCCGAAATGCGGGCCGCCGCGCCCGGCGCAGCTGACGTAGACGGCGCCGGCGATGCGCGAGGCGGGGTCGGCCACCGCGTGGTCGTCGCCGCCACCGGCCGTGGTGGCGAGCACCGGCTCGGGTGCCAACTCGTCGCGGATCTCGGCGCAGATGCGCACCAGGTCGCGCCGCGCGGCGGCGGTGTCGCGCTGGCAGAACGCCAGCGTCATGCCGGGTTCGACGAGGTCGGCCACCGCGACACCGTGGCGCGCCGGGTCCAGGCCGATCAGGTGACGCACGCGCACGTCGTCGCCGAAGGCGCGGTGCCAGCTGCGCGCTGGCGCGCTGGCCTGCAGCGGCATCGGCGCGCGCGGCGTGGCCAGGCCGACCAGCGTGCGGCGCAGCGTGGCCATCGCCTGCTGTGGCTGGTCGAGCGAAAGCGACAGGTCGGCGAGCAGGCAATCGAGGGCAGGCTCTCCGTCGAGCTCGGTCACGACGTTGCGCTCGCAACCGGTGATGCGGCGCGTCGGGCCGACCGGCTGGCTACCCTGGGTAATGCGCGACACCAGGCTCACGTCGCGCGAGAAGGCCACGCCCGAGAGTCCTCCTTCGTACACGCCCTCGGCGATCTGGCACAGGCGCGTGCGTGACGAGCCGAGGCCGCCGAACAGGTAGCCGGTGCTGGTGCGCGCCGACAGCTCGGCCAGCAGCTCGGCCACATCGTGGGTGTGCGCGTCGGCATGCACCAGCACGCTCGCCGGCTCGATGCCGGCCAGCGGCCGCGCGCCCGAGAAGACGCGGAAGCGCCCGGCCGGCAGCGTGGCCAGCATCAGCACCAGGGCCGGCTCGTCGAAATACTCGACGCCGCCGGCACTCACGCCCACGCCCACGGTACCGGCCCAGGCCACGCCGGGCCAGCGCCGGTGCAGCGCGTCGTACAGGGCCTCGGCCTCGCCGGCATAACGGTCGCTGAAGTAGACGAGTCCGAGTGCCGGCTCCTCGACCTCGCCGCCGGCCTGGGCGCGCTGGGCCTCGAGCTGCGTCGCGGCGAGCGCGAGCGCGGCCTTCCAGTCGGGGTGCGCGGCGTGGCCGACGAAGCAGCGGGTCATGGCCCCCAGTGTGCGCCCAGGCGCGCCGGCCGTGGCGGGCGGCCGTGCGGAGTCAGCGTCGCGAGCGGGTCTTTGCCGCGGCCCTGGGCTTGCGGGTGGCGGCGCTCGCCATCGACGCGGCGGTGCCCGCACCGCGCGCCGCGGCCTTGGCCACCGCGCCGGCCACCCTGCCCGGCGTGGACACCGCCTTCTTCAGCGTCTCTTCGGCGGCGTCGAAGCTCTGCTTGACCATCGCGCCGGCCAGGTTCCTGGCGGCGTCACCGGCACTGTCCTTCATCGCGGTGGTCGCGAGTTGGGTGAACTGCTTGGTCAGCGCGCCCCACCACTGCATCGGGTCGACTGCGCCGGCCGGCGTGGCCAGCTCGGCCGGCGAGGGCTTCCGCGCCGGCTTCTTCTTCGGTGCGGGTGCGGTCGGGGCGGCCGCC
>CAZUPH010000332.1:0-2942 GCA_964621995.1 uncultured Rubrivivax sp.
TTCCGCGACGCCTCCGAGGCGCAGGCCTTCGCCGAGGCGCGCTACGCCGTCGCGCTGCAGGCCGGCGCGCTGGGCGATGCGCTGGACGCGCTGCCCGTGCTGCAGCAGTCCAGCCGGCGCTGCGGCGAGGCCTACCGGGCCGTCTCCGGGCTGCTGGCCCCGCTGGACCTGCTGCTGCAGCTGGACCCGGGCGGCGAAGAGGTCGCCGCGCTGCTCGCCGAGGCCGGCGCGAAGCTGGGCGGCGGGCAGCTGCACGATCTCGACGCCTGCCACCGCGTTCGCCGGGCCTGGCGCGCCCTGGACGATGCGCCGCAGGCCGATCCTGGCGCCGCGCGGGCGCTGCTGGACGATGCGCTGGCCGACCCGGCCTTGCGCGAGCAGGACCGCGCCTGGGCGCTGTGCCTGCGCGCGCGCGCCCATCGGCGAGCCGGCGCTCACCACCTGGCCGACGACCTGGGGGCCGTCAACCCCGAGCCGGGCACGCTGGCCTGGGCCGAGCGGCTGCTGCTGGCCGAGGCCGCCGGCCGCGCGCCCATGCACGAGGCGCCGGCGGCAGCCGACTGGTTCGAGCGCGCGCAGACGCCGCCGCTGGAGTCGCTGGCGCTGGCGCTGGCGCTGCTGCAGCCTTCGGCACAGGCTGCCCTGGGCCGGCGGCGCGCCCGCCGGCTGCTGGCCCTGGCGCGGCGCCGTGCTGCCGCGCTGCAGGCCTCGCTGGACGCGCAGCCGCGCTGGCAGGCAGCCTTCGCCGCGCGCTTCGCCGCGCTGCTCTGAGCCCTGCGCGCGGCGCCGCCCCCCCATGAACCAGGGGGGGCCAAGGCGGCCCCGCGGCCACCCTGGCCGCCGCGGCGCAACGCTCGCGCAACGCGGCCGCGGCGACAGTCCGAGCGCGGCAGACTGCCGCTTCGACGATCTGCCGGGGGTCCCCCATGCGCCAACATCCAACATCGGTCCGCGCCCGCACTGGCGCGCCCCTGCGGGCCCTGCTCGCGCCCGCCTTCGTCGCCGCCGCCGCGCTGGGTGCCGCGCCCGCGGCCGCGCAGGCGCCCGCGCCCATCACGGTATGGGCCGAGGCCGGATTCGAGGATCCCGCCTTCAGCAACCCCCTGACCTTCAGGGCGTACGCCGAGGCCGAGTACGGCACGCCGACCCTGCGCGGCAGCGCCTTCGCCCGCGAGTCCCCGCTCCCCTACGGCGACCCCTGGCTGGCCAGCGTCGAGCCGTCCAACCAGATCTACAGCCCCTGCGGCGACTTCGTGGTGCCCGGTTTTCCCTGCGTCAACCCGCCCACCAGTTCCAGCTTCATGGTCGACGCCAGCACCGGCGCGCTGCGCGGCTATGCCCGCGCCAGCGACTACTGGCACATGGGTGAATTCGAGCTGGGCCTGCCCCACGCCGGCACCGGCGGCGCGATCGGCGACACGATCAGCATCCTCAGCGGCAACGGCCTGACCTTCAGGATCGCGCTGGACTCGCGGCACCGCGCCGACGCCAACAACGAACCCCTGGTCACCCTGCCGACCACCAGCTTCGTCTACAGCGTCGTCGTCTGGGTCGACCCGTCGCCCGACTGCGACTGGGAAGACACGGACTGCGACGGCCGGATCGCGAGCTTCGACTACAGCGCCTCGCGCGACGGCTTCGCGGGGGTCGGCCAGGGCTACGCCACCAGCGGCAGCTTCCAGGTGCTGGGCGACAACCTGTTCGGCGCCAGCGCACGCGATGCGAACGCCTTCGTCGACCTCTTCCTGCCGAACCCCGGCCAGCCCTTCTACCTGGCCGTCGCCGCATCTGTCCGCGCCAGCTGCGAGACGCGCAACGACCCGATCCACGGCATCGGCAACGACTGCCACGCCTGGGTCGAGGCCGAGCAGAGCGCCTACCTGCAGATCGTCGGGCACTACAGCTCGGCCAACGGCTTCGCCTACCTCGGGCCGGTGCCCGAGCCGCAGACCGCCGCGCTGTGGCTGGCCGGGCTGTCGGCGCTGGGCTTCGTGGCGCGCCGGCGCCGCACGGGCTGACGCCGCACGCCGGGCCCTGTGCCGGCGGGGCGCGGCGCTTTGTGCCACGATGCGCATGGGCGCGCGCGGTCGTGCGCCGGGGCGGCGCGCGATGAAGTTGGCCGAGGGCATCCGCAGGCACGGTTTCCGCAAGTGGTACGAGCGCGAGCTGCTGCAGAGCCACGCGCACCTGGCGCTGACCTTCCTGTGCATGATCGGCATCGTCGCCGGCTTCGAGTCGATGACACGCGGCGCGTCCTGGGCCGAGCGGCTGGCCGACCTGGCCACCATCCTGCTCAGCGCGGCGGCCGGGCTGTGGGCGCTGCGCCGCTACCTGTACCTGCTCAACCACGCCGAGGCCGCCGCCCACCAGGCCGACTGCCCGCAGTGCAAGACCTACGGCCGGCTCGAGCTGCTGCAGTCCGACGCCAGCGGCAACGAGGTGCAGGTGCGCTGCCGCCACTGCGGCCATGCCTGGCACATCAGCGCCTGAGCGTGGCCGTCAGATCAGCAGCCCGATCAGCATCGCGATCCCGCTGAGCACCAGCGAGCTCGCCAGCGGCACGTACCAGACGCGGCCGCGCAGCCGGAAGTTGAAGTCGCCGGGCAGCCGGCCGAGCCCGAAGCGGCGCAGCCAGCCCTGCAGGCCGTTGAAGACCAGGCAGGCGAGCAGGAAGATGATCAGCCAGCGCATGGGCGTGCGGTTCAGGCGCGGCAGCGCGCGCCGCGCGGGCGGCGAGGCCGGCGTGGATGCACGAGGGCGGACGGCGGCTCGCGGCGCTGTGCGGACACAAGAGACGGCACAACGAGCCGTTCGGGCCGAGCCTGTCGAAGCCCCCGCCCGAGCCGTTCGGGCTGAGCCTGTCGAAGCGCCCGCCTTAGCCGTTCGGGCTGAGCCTGTCGAAGCGCCCGCCCGAGCCGTTCGGGCTGAGCCTGTCGAAGCGC
>CAZUPH010000333.1:0-2872 GCA_964621995.1 uncultured Rubrivivax sp.
TCGGGCGGGCGCTTCGACAGGCTCAGCCCGAACGGCTCGGGCGGGCGCTTCGACAGGCTCAGCGCGAACGGTTGTGTACCGGGCAGAGAGTGTCATGTCCGTCATGCGCCGCGAGCCGCCATCCTCAGGCAGGCGAAGTCCCGCTCTCGAGAATCACCCGCGGCAACGCCGGGGCCAGTGAGACGAGCACATGCTGAGCGTCTGGGAAGCCGTCCTCGCCATCGTCGGGCTCACGCTGCTGACGGTGCTCACGCGCGGCTTCTTCTTCCTGACCGAGCGCGAGATCCCGATTCCCGCCTGGCTGATGCAGGGGCTGCGCTACGCGCCGCTGGCCGCGCTGGCCGCGGTGGTGGTGCCGGAGGTGGTGACGACGCAGGGCGAACTGATCACCACGTGGCGCGACGCGCGCCTCTACGCGGTGGGCGCCGGCGCGGCCTGGTTCTTCTGGCGGCGCACGATCCTGGGCACCATCGTCACCGGCATGGCCGTGCTGCTGCCGCTGAAGCTGGGGCTGGGCTGGTAGCCGGGACCTAGAATTCCGGGTTTCACCCCAGCCGGAGCCCGCCCCGATGACCCCCGTGATCCGTCTCGCCGACCTGGCCGCGCAGGGCGCGCTGAAGGGCAAGCGTGTCTTCATCCGCGCCGACCTCAACGTGCCGCAGGACGAGCAGGGCCGCATCACCGAGGACACGCGCATCCGCGCCAGCGTGCCGGCCATCCGCATGGCGCTGGACGCCGGCGCCGCGGTGATGGTGACCAGCCACCTCGGCCGCCCGACCGAGGGCCAGTGGCGGCCCGAGGACAGCCTGGCCCCGGTGGCCGAGCGGCTGAGCCAGCTGCTGGCCGAGCCCTACACCGAGGTGCCGCTGGTGCGCGACTGGGTGGACGGCGTGGACGTCAAGCCCGGCCAGGTGGTGATGCTGGAGAACTGCCGGCTCAACAAGGGCGAGAAGAAGAACGACGAGGCGCTCGCGCGCAAGATGGCCGCGCTGTGCGACATCTTCGTGCACGACGCCTTCGGCACCGCGCACCGTGCCGAGGCCAGCACCTACGGCATCGCGCAGTTTGCGCCCATCGCCTGCGCCGGCCCGCTGCTGGGCGCGGAGATCGACGCCATCACCACGGCGCTGGCCGCGCCGCGGCGGCCGCTGGTGGCCATCGTGGCCGGCAGCAAGGTCAGCACCAAGCTGAGCATCCTGCAGAGCCTGGCCGGCAAGGTGGACGGCCTGGTGGTCGGTGGCGGCATCGCCAACACCTTCATGCTGGCCGCCGGGCTGAAGATCGGCAAGAGCCTGGCCGAGCCCGACCTGGTGGGCGAGGCGCAGGCCGTCATCGCCGCGATGAAGGCGCGCGGCGCCGAGGTGCCGATCCCGGTGGACGTGGTGGTGGCCAAGGAATTCAAGGCCGACGCCGCGGCCACCGTCAAGCCCGCCGACCAGGTGGCCGCCGACGAGATGATCCTGGACATCGGCCCGCAGACCGCGGCCATGCTGGCGCGGCGGCTGCACGACGCCGGCACCATCGTCTGGAACGGGCCGGTGGGCGTGTTCGAGTTCGAGGCCTTCAGCCACGGCACCGAGGCCATCGCGCGCGCGATCGCCGAGAGCGATGCCTTCAGCATCGCCGGCGGCGGCGACACGCTGGCGGCCATCGCCAAGTACGGCATCGAGCACGACATCGGCTACATCACCACCGGCGGCGGGGCCTTCCTGGAGGTGCTGGAAGGCAAGACCCTGCCCGCGTTCGAGATCCTTTCGAAGCGCGCCGCGCAAAGCTGACCCTAAGGCCTCGGCGCTTAACGCCGCGGCCCGGCCGCAGTACCCTCGGGCGCACAACCCGAGGAGACGACCGTGGCCGACCACCATCTTTCCGCTGCCGAGCAGGCGCTGCGCGACGCCGCGCTGGAGTACCACCGCAGCCCCACGCGCGGCAAGGTCGCGGTCACGCCGACCAAGCCGCTGTCCAACCAGCGCGACCTGAGCCTGGCCTACTCGCCCGGCGTGGCCTACCCCTGCCTGGCCATCGAGCGCGAGCCGGCGCTGGCCGCCGACTACACCAGCCGCGCCAACCTGGTGGGGGTGGTCACCAACGGCACCGCGGTGCTGGGGCTGGGCGACATCGGCCCGCTGGCCGCCAAGCCGGTGATGGAAGGCAAGGGCTGCCTGTTCAAGAAGTTCGCCGGCATCGACGTCTTCGACATCGAACTGGCCGAGCGCGACCCGGACAAGCTGATCGACATCGTCGCCGCGCTGGAGCCCACGCTGGGCGGCGTCAACCTCGAGGACATCAAGGCGCCCGAGTGCTTCTACATCGAGCGCAAGCTGCGCGAGCGCATGAACATCCCGGTCTTCCACGACGACCAGCATGGCACCGCGATCATCAGCGCCGCCGCGCTGCTCAACGGCCTGGAACTGGTGGGCAAGCGCATCGAGGACGTCAAGGTGGTGGCCAGCGGCGCCGGCGCCGCCGCCATCGCCTGCCTGGACGTGATGGTGGGGCTGGGCGTGAAGCGCGAGCACATCTGGGCGGTGGACAGCAAGGGCGTCATCCGCGAGGGCCGCGAGGACTTCGCGAAGCTGGACGAGAGCAAGCAGCGCTACTGCCAGCGCACGGAGGCCCGCAGCCTGGCCGACGCGGTGCGCGGCGCCGACGTCTTCCTGGGCTGCTCCGCGCCCGGCGTGCTGACGCCGCAGATGGTGCAGACGATGGCCGACAAGCCCATCATCCTGGCGCTGGCCAACCCCGAGCCCGAGATCCGGCCCGAGCTGGCGAAGGCGGCGCGGCCCGACTGCATCATCGCCACCGGGCGCAGCGACTACCCGAACCAGGTCAACAACGTGCTGTGCTTCCCGTACATCTTCCGCGGCGCGCT
>CAZUPH010000334.1:0-2865 GCA_964621995.1 uncultured Rubrivivax sp.
GCGGCCAGATCGACGGCGCCGAGCTGCGGCTTCTGCGGTGTGGCGAGCACCACCAGATCGGCAGCGAGGGTGGTGGGCTCTCGGCCGTCGCACAGATCGTCGGAGGGCTCGACGCCGACCTCGAGCCGCTGGCCATCGCGCCCTGGCTCGCGCGCTGGCAGCCCGGCGCCGGCTTCGGCGGCGACCTCGCACTCAAAGGCCGCATCGTCGTGCGCCGCAGCGAGACCTTCGCCGCCGACATCGTGCTCGAGCGCGCCGGCGGCGACCTGTCGCTCACCGCCGATGGCGTGACGCAGCCCTTCGGCCTCACGGACCTGCGGCTGGCGATGGTGGCCAACGACGGCACCTGGCACTTCACGCAGGCCCTGGCCGGGGCCAACATGGGCGTGCTGGCCGGCGCGCAGAGCCTGCGCGTCGCGCCCTCGGCCACCTGGCCCGCGCCCGACACGCCGATGCAGGGCGTGCTCGAGTGGCGCGTGGCCGACCTCGCGGTCTGGGCGCCTTTCACGCCACCGGGCTGGCGCGTCGGCGGGCAGCTGCGCACCAGCGCCGCGCTCGGCGGCCGCTTCGGCGCGCCCGAGATCGAAGGCCGCATGGACGGCAGCGGCCTCGCGGTGCGCAACATCCTGGCCGGCGTGGACCTGCGCGACGGCGAGCTGGCGCTGTCGCTGCGCGGCGACGAGGCGCGCATCGAGCGCTTCGTGTTCAAGGGCGGCGATGGGCGATTGCAGCTCACCGGCGGCGCCACGCTCGGTGCCGAGCCCGCGGCCAATGTCAAGCTGCTGGCCGAGCGCTTTCGCCTGCTCGGCCGCGCCGACCGCCGCATCGTCGCCAGCGGCGAGGCCGCGCTCGCACTCGACGCGAAGTCTCTCGCGCTCGATGGCAGGTTCTCGGTCGACGAAGGCCTGATCGACGTGTCTCGCGGCGACGCGCCGAGCCTGGACGAGGACATCACCGTGCGCGGCGGCCGCCATGCCGTGCGCCCGACCGCCAGCGCCTCGGCGCCGGATACGGCATCGCCACCCACCCGGCCGGCCGCCACGCCGCGCAACGTGCGCGTGGCGGTGCAGGTGGACCTCGGCCGGCAGCTGCGCCTGCGCGGCCGCGGGCTGGACACGCGCCTGGCCGGCGCGCTGGCGGTCAGTGCGCCGGGCGGGCGGCTGGCGCTGAACGGCCAGGTCAGTGCGGTGGACGGCAGCTACGCGGCCTACGGCCAGAAGCTCGAAATCGAGCGCGGCGTCGTCGCCTTCGCCGGCCCGGCCGAGAACCCGCGCCTGGACATCCTGGCCGTACGGCCGAACCTGGACGTGACGGTGGGCGTGCTGATCGGCGGCACCGCGCAGTTTCCACGCGTGCGCCTGTTCAGCGAGCCCGAGATGAGCGACTACGACAAGCTGTCCTGGCTGGTGCTCGGCCGCGCCAGCGACGGCCTGGCGCGCGCCGACACCGCGCTGCTGCAGCGCGCCGCCGTGGCCCTACTGGCCGGCGAGAACGAAAGCCCCGACGTCGCGATGCTGGCCCAACTGGGGCTGGACGAACTGTCGGTGCGCCAGCAGGACAGCGGCCAGGTGCAGGAGACCGTGGTGACGCTGGGCAAGCAGCTGTCGCGGCGCTGGTACGTCGGCTACGAGCGCGGCGTCAACAGCACCACCGGCACCTGGCAGCTGATCTACCGCGCCGCGCAGCGCTTCACGCTGCGCGCGCAATCGGGGGCGGACAACTCGCTGGACGCGATCTGGACCTGGCGCTGGAATTGAGGGGGCCGACCTACAATCCCCCGCCCCTGCCGCCGTAGTTCAATGGATAGAACGGGCGCCTCCTAAGCGCCAGATGCAGGTTCGATTCCTGCCGGGGGCGCCAGGGCTGCTGGCAGCATGAAGACCCAGTACTACACCGCCTCCAGCCTCGACGGCTTCATCGCCACCGAGGATCACTCGCTCGAATGGCTGTTCCCGCTGGGCGACGTGAACGACACGAGCTACCCCGCCTTCATCGCCGAGGTCGGCGCGCTGGCGATGGGCTCGTCCACCTACGAGTGGATGCTGCGCCACGCGGTGACGATGAAGGACCAGACGGGCGCGGCCTGGCCCTACGCCCAGCCGACCTGGGTGTTCTCGAGCCGCACGCTGCCGCGTGTCGAGGGTGCGGACCTGCGCTTCGTGCGGGGTGACGTGCGCCCGGTGCACCGCGAGATGCAGTCAGCCGCGGCGGGCAGGAACCTGTGGGTGGTCGGCGGCGGCGACCTGGCGGGGCAGTTCTTCGATGCCGGGCTGCTGGACGAGATCATCGTGCAGATGGGCTCGGTGACGCTGGGCCGCGGCAAGCCGCTCTTTCCGCGCCGGCTGACCGCGCCGCCGCTGCGCCTGACCTCGGTGCGGCAGGTCGGCAGCGGGTTCGCCGAACTGCGCTACGAGGTGCCACAGCCCTGAGCCGGCCAGGAAACGCCGGAACTGACCCAGGTTGGCCCCGCAGTTCGCGCGTTCGGCCGCCGGTGGGCTGCCTAGCATCGGCGTTGGCGGGTGTTCTTCCAACCTGCCTGGATGTCCGCCCCCGATGAAGCCCGTGCCTGCGCTGCGAGCGGCGACGAACAAGGCGACTGCCCGCGCTGCCCGCGCGCCCTGGCAGACGCTGAAGCTTCGCCTCGCGCTGATGGGCGTGGTGCTGATCGCGCTGGCCGTGGCGCTGACCGTGGGCCTGACCCTGTCCACCGCCGGCCAGCGCAGCGAGCAGCTGGCGCTGGACCTGTCGCTGGCGCAGACGCGCAAGCTGGCCAAGCTGGTGAGCAGCCGCCTGGTCGAGATGCAGCTGTCGCTGCGCGCGGCGGCCGATGAGCTGGCCACCAATGCGACCGACACGCAGGCCGCC
>CAZUPH010000335.1:0-2841 GCA_964621995.1 uncultured Rubrivivax sp.
GGTGGGCTCGCCGCGCAGCGCCACGCTGGCCACGCTCACGCCGACCTCCAGGCCGCGGTGGCGTGCCTGGCCGTCGGCACGGCGGGTGCAGGGGCGGGCGTCGCTGCATGCGCCTTCGTCCAGGCCGGTGTCGGCGCGCAGGTCGCTCCAGGCGGGGCGCCGCACGTCGAACAGTGCAAGCTGCCACTGCAGCGTCTCGCTGCGCTGCTTCAGCCCCAGCTCGAACTGGCGGCTCTTCAGCGCCGGCAGTGCCTGGCCCGCATTGGTGTAGCGCGCGCGGTTGGGTGCCACTTCGCTCTCGATGCCCTGGCCCCAGCTCGCGTAGGCGGTCAGTCCGGGCTGCAGCTGCCCCGTCAGCGCCAGCCAGGGCGTCGTGAAGTGCTGGCTGTAGGCAGTGGCGCGGCTGCCGTCGGTGCGCACGCTGTCGCGTTCGATGCGCGAGTGCCGCAGGCCCGCCCACAGCTGCCAGTCCGGGCCGAGTTCGATGCGGTCCTGCAGCCGCCACTCCAGGCTGCGTTCGTCGCGGTTGGTGTTCTCGTCGGTCAGCGTCGGGTCGGGCGGCAGCACCGCGCTGCCGTCGATGTTGCCGGGGCCGACCGGGTTGTAGGCCTGGCGCTGGAAGCGCGCTTCGTGGCGGCTCAGCAGCACCCCCGCGGCGAGGTGGTGGCGCAGGCCGCCGAGCATGGCCGTGCCCTGCAGCGCCAGGTCCGCGGCGCGCGTCGTGCGGCGCTCGCCTTCGCTGCGGAAGTCGTACAGGTCGAAGCTGCCGTCGCTGCAGTAGCGCGTGTAGTCGTCCTCGGCGCTGCAGCCGAAGGGGAAGGCGATGCGGTCGTCGGTGCGCAGCCGCTGCTGCATCAGCTGCGCGACGAGCTGCCACTCGGCACCCAGCGGTTGCGTCCAGCGCAGCGATCCCGTCGTGCCCTCGAAGACCACGGGCAGCGACCAGGGCTGGTTGTTCAGGTTCAGCCGCGGGTCCACCCGGTCCGCGTCCGGCAGGCGGTCGCCGAGCAGGCTGAAGCCCGGCGTGCTGGGCTGGCGCTGGCGGCTGGTCTCGACCTCCGCCTCCAGCAGGGCACCGCTGCCTGGTCGCCACTCGGCGGCCGCGGCCAGCAGGTGGCTGCGGCCGCGGCTGTTGCGCGTGGACGGGTCCAGTTGCGACGCGGCGGCATTCAATCGCCAGCCGAAGGCGGCCTCGGAGCCGGCCCGGTCGGCCAGGTCGGCGGCCAGCGTCACCGTGCCGGGCTCGGTCCACTCCACGCTGCCGGCGCGCAGGGGCCGTGCCAGCGGGCGCTTGACGACCAGGTTCAGCAGGCCGCCGGGCGAGCTGGTGCCGGCCTGGATGCCGCTGGTGCCCTTCAGCAGCTCCAGCGCCGCCTTGTTGGCGGTGGGCAGCGCGGTCTCGGCGTTGACCGGCAGGCCGTCGCGGCGGAAGTTGTACCGGTTGTCCAGCGTGAAGCCACGCGCCGCGAGCTGGCCCCAGTAGCCGGGCGCGTTGTAGGCGTCGGTCAGGCCGGCGTCCAGGCGCGTGATGTCGCCCAGCGTGGCGATGCCCGCCTGCTGCAGCTGCGCCGCATTCAGCACCGTGGCGGAGAAGGGCGAGCGCGCCAGCGGCACGTCGCCGAAGCCGGCGATGCCGGCGCTGTCCGCGACGCTCCGGCCGGTGATCGTGACGACCTCGCCGGTGGGCGTCTGCGCCTGCGCGCCGGCCAGGCACAGCGCGGCGGCCGCGCCGAGCGCGCTGCGCCGCAGGGGTCGTGGAGAGGGGGTTCGTCGGTGGATCTTGCTTGGATGCGCCATCGTGTGCCTCAGCTGCGATGGCAGGTGGGCAACCACGGGCGCACGGGCATGAGCCGTGCCGACCGAGCCTGCTTCCCTGCGCGAGGATTACCTCAATCAGGTTCAAGGGGACTCTCTCAGCCGGCCATCGCCTTGCGGCGGGGCCAGCACCCCCAGCGAAGTGGTGCGCGCTCGCGCACGCACCGGGACCGATTATCGCGCGATCGAAAACGAAGCGGCCCGCACAGGGCGGGCCGCCGTCGGAAACGCGCAGTGCCGGGTCAGTCGAAGACCGGCGACTCCACGCCCAGCACCTTGTGCAGCTTGGGGCTGGTGGTGGTGTACTGCAGCAGGATGCGCTTCTCCGGGAAGACGTAGGGCGCGGCGCCGAAGGCGGCCAGCGCGGCCTCGTGGAAGCCCGACAGGATCAGCTTCTTCTTGCCCGGGTAGGTGTTGATGTCGCCGACCGCGAAGATGCCCGGTACCGTCGTCTCGAACTTCTCGGTGTCCACGGTGATCTGCTTGCGGTCCAGCCCCAGGCCCCATTCGGCGATCGGGCCCAGCTTGGGGCTCAGGCCGAAGAAGACCAGCAGCATGTCCAGCGGCACCACGCGCGTGACGCCGTCGGCGCCGGTGACCTTCACCTGGCTCAGCCGGCCGTCGCGTGTCTCGAAGCCGGTGACCTGGCCGACGATGAACTGCATCTCGTAGGCCTCGCACAGCGCCTTCATCTTGGCCACGCTGGCCGGTGCGGCGCGGAAGCCGTCGCGCCGGTGCACGAGGATCACGCTCTCGGCCTTGTTCGGGCCGTCCTGCGCGAAGTTCAGCGCCCAGTCCAGCGCCGAGTCGCCGCCGCCGACGATGACCAGGTTCTTCCCCGCGAAGTCGGCAGGGCTGCGCACGCGGTAGTGCAGCTGCGTGCCGTCGAAGGCCTCGATGCCGTCCACCTTCAGCGTGCGCGGCTGGAAGCTGCCCACGCCGCCGGCGATGAAGACGGTCTTCGTCAGGAAGCGCGTGCCCTTGCTCGTCTCGACGAAGAAGCGGCCGTCGGCCTGCTTCTCGACG
>CAZUPH010000336.1:0-2815 GCA_964621995.1 uncultured Rubrivivax sp.
ACTGCGACCAACTCCACCAACTGGGTCACACTGACCAACACCTTGACCGGCGAGACCGCCGTGCCGGTGGGCCAACCCGCGAAGCTCAGCGCTTCGTCGCGACGAGCGGCTTGACCTCGCTGCCGCAGTCGGCGGCCGTGAGGCGTGGCCGCGCGCGGTCGGCACTGGCGAGCGGCGTCGCCTCCACGAGGGACGCATGGCAACGCCCGACCAGGTGCTGGTAGGTGCGCGTGCCCTCGTGCTTCCACGCCATTTCCTGCTCGGTCAGTTCGCGCACCACCTTGCCCGGCACGCCGGCCACCAGCATGCGCGGCGGCACCTTGAGGCCGGCGCGCACGAAGGCGCTGGCCGCCACGATGGCCTGCTCGCCGATCTCGGCCTCGTCCATCACCACGGCGTTCATGCCCACCAGCGCGCCGCGCCGCACCACGCAGCCGTGCAGCACCGCGCCATGGCCGATGTGGCCGTCGGCCTCGACGACGGTGTCGCTGCCCGGAAAGCCATGCACCGTGCAGTTGTCCTGCACGTTGGCGCCGGCCTCGATGACCAGGCGCCCGAAGTCGCCGCGCAGGCTGGCGCAGGGGCCGACGTAGACGCCGGGGCCGATCCACACGTCGCCGATCAGCACCGCCTGCGGGTGCACATGGGCGCTCGGGTCGACGACGGGCACGAGACCGTCGATCGCGTAGCAGGGCATGGGGTGGGTCCGGATGGGGAAGGTGTGCGCCACATCGTATGATCGACCGACCGGTCGGTCAATGAATGCCGGCCCGAGGTTGCCCATGACCCAGGACACTGAATCCCCCTCGCTGCTCGAGTCCACGCACGGCGCGGTGCGCGTGCTGACGCTCAACCGCCCGGCCGCGCTGAACAGCTTCACCGCCGAGATGCACGGCCGCCTGCGCGCCGCGCTCGACGCGGCGGCGGGCGATGCCGCGGTGCGCGCGGTGGTGGTCACCGGCGCGGGCCGCGGCTTCTGTGCCGGGCAGGACCTGAACGACCCGGCGATGGCCGCGGTGGGCGACGCCGCACCCGACGTCGGTGCCGTGGTCGAGCAGCTGTACAAGCCGCTCGCGCTGCGCGTGCGCTCGATGCCGGTGCCGGTGATCGCCGCGGTCAACGGCGTGGCCGCCGGCGCCGGCGCCAACTTCGCCTTCGGCTGCGACTTCGTGATCGCCGCGCGCTCGGCCAGCTTCATCCAGGCCTTCTCGAAGATCGCGCTGATCCCCGACTGCGGCGGCACCTGGCTGCTGCCGCGCCTGGTGGGCCGCGCGCGCGCGCTCGGCCTGGCGATGAGCGGCGACAAGCTGCCGGCCGAGGAGGCGCAGCGCATCGGCCTGATCTGGCAATGCGTCGACGATGCGGCGCTGATGGGCAGCGCGCTCGCGCTTGCGACCCGGCTGGCCGCGCTGCCCAGCCGCGCGCTGGCCGAGACGCGGCATGCGATCGACGAGTCGATCGGCCTGGACTACGCCGCTGCGCTGTCGATGGAGGCGCAGCGCCAGGGCCAGCTCGGCCGCGCGCACGATGCGCGCGAGGGCATCGCGGCCTTCAAGGAGAAGCGCGCCCCGCGCTTCACGGATCGCTGAGATGGACGCACCGATGAGCGCCCAGGCGATCGCCGAAGCCGCGCGCGACGCGATGTGGGCCAACGACCGCGCGTCGAAATCACTCGGCATGCAGGTGCTGGCGGTCGGCCCCGGCACCGCGACGCTCGCGATGACCGTTCGCGAGGACATGCTCAACGGCCACGACCTGTGCCACGGCGGCCTGATCGCCACCCTGGCCGACAGCGCCTTCGCCTTCGCCTGCAATGCCTACAACGAGGTGACGGTGGCTTCGGGCTTCGACGTCAACCTGGTCGCCGGCGCGCGTGGCGGCGACCTGCTGACGGCCACCGCGCGCGAGGTCAACAAGTCCGGCCGCACCGGGGTCTACGACATCACGGTGAGCAACCAGCGCGGCGAGACGGTGGCGGCCTTTCGCGGCCGCTCGTACACGATGAAGGGCAAGGCCGTCGTCGAGGGCCTTGCGGTGGGCAAGCAGAGCAACGGAGCCTGACATGCCGGTGAAGCAACCCGCCCCGGGCGACCTGGAACCGATCGAGCGCGCGAGCCGCGACGAGCTGCAGGCCTTGCAGCTGCAGCGCCTGCAGTGGTCGCTGAAGCATGCGTACGACAACGTGCCGCACTACCGGCGCGCCTTCGACGCCAGGGGCGTGCACCCGTCGGACTGCAAGTCGCTCGCCGACATCGCGAAGTTCCCGCTGACGAGCAAGGCCGACCTGCGCGCCCACTACCCCTTCGGCATGTTCGCGGTGCCGCGCGAGCAGGTGGTGCGCGTGCATGCCTCGTCGGGCACCACCGGCAAGCCGACCGTGGTGGGCTACACCCAGGGCGACATCGACCGCTGGGCGGATCTGGTCGCGCGCTCGATCCGCGCCTCGGGCGGACGGCGCGGCGACATCGTGCACGTGGCCTACGGCTACGGTCTCTTCACCGGCGGGCTGGGTGCGCACTTTGGCGCCGAGCGCCTGGGCTGCACCGTGGTGCCGATGTCGGGCGGCCAGACCGAGAAGCAGGTGCAGCTGATCCGCGACTTCGAGCCCGACATCATCATGGTCACGCCGAGCTACATGCAGGTGATCATCGAGGAGTTCGAGCGCCAGGGCGTGGACCCGCGCTCGATGAGCGTCAAGGTCGGCATCTTCGGCGCCGAGCCCTGGACCGAGGCGATGCGCCACGACATCGAGGTGCGTGCCGCCATCGACGCGGTGGACATCTACGGCCTGTCCGAAGTGATGGGCCCGGGCGTG
>CAZUPH010000337.1:0-2783 GCA_964621995.1 uncultured Rubrivivax sp.
GTCCAGCGCGGCGGGCCGCAGGCGGGTGAAGAAGGCGGGCAGACGGGCGTCCAGGGCGGGCTCCGGGTCGGGTGGCCGGATTATCCCGGGCCCGCCCGCGCCCGCCCGCGGCGCAGCGCCACCACGGCGGCGGCCAGCGCCAGCAGCCAGCCCGGCGCGAAGGCGCCGCCGCCGCCCCCGCCGCCGGTGGCCGGCGGGGGCGGTGCGGTCGCGCTCACGTCCACCGCCAGCGTGTCGCTGGCCTGGTTGCCCTGGGCGTCGGTGACGGTCAGGCGCAGCGTGAAGCGGCCGGCGGCGCCGGGTGTCAGCACCGCGGTCGGCGCCGTCGTCGCACCGTCGAAGCCGGCGACGATGCCGCCGCCGTCCAGCAGTGTCCACTGCCAGGCGGTCAGCGGGGCCCCTGCGGCGCCGAAGCTGCCCGCGGCGCTGAAGGCCACCGGGTTGCCGGCCACTGCCGCCGCGGTGGTGCGCTCGATGCGCGCCAGCGCGCCGGCGACCGCGGCCACCGCGGCGCCGGCGTCGATCATCCCGGCGCCGCACAGCGCGGTGGTGCAGTAGCACTGCAGCTGCTCGACGCCGCTGGCCGGCGGGCGGCACTGCGCCACCGGCGTCGGGTCGTCCGGGCCGTTGTCCGCACCGCTGCTCGGGAAGGGCCGCGCGGTGGACTGCAGCGCGTTGCGCAGCTGCGCCGGCGTCAGGGCCGGCTGCGCCGAGAGCATCAGCGCGCTCACCGCCGCGACCAGCGGCGACGCGAAGCTGGTGCCCACCGTGATGTCGTAGCTGTCGGTCCACGCGGGCGACACCGGCCCCTGGATGCCGGAGTCGGTGGCCGCCAGGATCGGGTACAGGCAGGGCGTGCCGGGGCGGATGTTGATGCAGTTGCCGCCTGGCGCCGCGATGCCGATCTCCGGGCCCAGGTCGGAGAAGCCGACCTTGGTGCCGGCATGGCGCAGCGCCGCCACCGCCAGCACGCCGCGGCAGCCGCCCGGCGTGCCGACCGGGCCGCCCACGCTGTTGCCGGCGGCCACGACGATGAGCACGCCGCGCGCGGTGATCTCGTCCACCGCCTCCTGGTAGGCCGCGTTGCAGGCCGCGCTGCTGCCCAGGCTCATGTTGATGACCTTGGCCGGGGTCGGGTTGTCGGGCACGTCCGGCACCGCGATGCCCGCCGCCCAGCGCATGCCGGCGATGATGTCGGCGTCGGTGCCGTAGCACTTGCCCAGCACGCGCACCGGCAGCACGCGCACGCCGGGCGCGGCGCCGGCCATGCCGATGCCGTCGTCGGCCGCCGCCCCGACCAGGCTGGCCGTGGCCGTGCCATGCCAGCTGCTGTTGCTGGCGCTGCAGTTGCCGAAGGGGCTGCGCCCGGCCTCGAAGCTGCTGACCCAGTCGCCGGGGTCGCTGGGGTCGGCGTCGCGGCCGTTGCCGTCGTTGGCGACGGTGGCGTTGGAGACGAAGTCGTAGCCGGGCAGCAGCTTGCCGCCGCTGGCGACGCGGCCGAGGTCCGGGTGCTCGAAGCGCACCCCGGTGTCCAGCACCGCGACGACAACCTGCGCGCTGCCGCGCGTGCGCTCCCAGGCGCGCTCGATGTCGATGCCCGAGACCACCTCGGCGGTGGGCGCGCGCAGGTACCACTGCCCGCTGTCCGGGCCGCGCGGCGAGCGTGTCGCCGCCGGGTACAGCGGGTCGTTCGGCGCGGCGAGCACGCGCTGGCGCCCGTTGGGCACGGCGAACTCGACGTCGGGGTCGGCGGCCAGCCGCGCGGCCAGCGCCTGCGCACTCTCGCCGCCTGCGCGCAGCAGCTGCACGCGCGGGCCGAGCGCGCCGCCGTCCTCCAGCACGCGGCCGGCACGCGCGCCGGCCAGCGCGGCACGTGCGGCCAGCGTGCGCCGCACCTCGTCGGCCGGCGCACGCGCGGGCAGCGGGTGGCGGCGCAGCGCCTGCGCATCGGCGCGCCAGCGCACGATGACCTCGCCTTCCACCGGCCCCAGGTCGGGCTGCCCGATGCGGCTGCCCTGCGCCTGCGCCGGCAAGGACATCAGTGCCGGCAGCACCGCCAGCCCCAGCACCGTACCCAGCCGGGCAACCCGTTTCGACCACGTCATGCGGCCAGTGTAGGGGCGCCCCGCAGACCTTGTGCAGCGAGCTCGTGACCGGCTGTCAGCGGCGCAGCCTGCCGCACGCGCCGGCCATGAAAAAGGCCCGCCGGTGGCGGGCCTCGGCAGCGGGCGCGCGGTGCCTCACTTCGCCATCACGCGCACCATCTCCAGGATCTTGTTCGAGTAGCCCCACTCGTTGTCGTACCAGGCGACGACCTTCACGAAGGTGCTGTCCAGCGCGATGCCGGCGTCGGCGTCGAAGACGCTGGTGCAGGGCTCGCCGCGGAAGTCGGTGGCCACGACCTTGTCCTCGGTGTAGGCGAGCACGCCCTTCATCGGGCCGGCGGCGGCAGCCTTCATCGCGTTGCAGATGTCGTCCCAGCTCGCGGCCTTCTCGAGTTCCACCGTCAGGTCGACGACCGAGACGTCGCTGGTGGGCACGCGGAAGGCCATGCCGGTGAGCTTCTTGTTCAGCGCCGGGATCACCTTGCCCACCGCCTTGGCCGCACCGGTGGAGCTGGGGATGATGTTCTCCAGGATGCCGCGGCCGCCGCGCCAGTCCTTGTTGCTGGGGCCGTCCACCGTCTTCTGCGTCGCGGTGGCGGCGTGCACCGTGGTCATCAGCCCGCGCTTGATGCCGAAGCTGTCGTTGAGCACCTTGGCCACCGGGGCCAGGCAGTTGGT
>CAZUPH010000338.1:0-2774 GCA_964621995.1 uncultured Rubrivivax sp.
CAGGCGCTGGATCGCCAGCCTCAGCGGCGGCTGCGTCATGTGCAGCCGGGCGGCGGCGCGGCCGAAGTGCAGCTCCTCGGCAACGGCGACAAACTGGCGGAGCAGGCGCAACTCGATCATCCATTCACTCCATGGATCGTTGAGGCCTCGCCAATATATTGGACGGCGTCTCCCGGCGGCCGGATACTGCGCCGTCCGGCGCGCCGTGCGCCCAGGAGAGAGCCCGCCATGTCCGCGCCCAACCGCCGTTCCCGCCACATCACCGAGGGCGTGGCCCGCGCGCCCAACCGCAGCATGTACTACGGCATGGGCTACACCGAGGCCGACTTCGGCAAGCCGATGATCGGCGTGGCCAACGGCCACAGCACGATCACGCCCTGCAACAGCGGCCTGCAGCGCCTGGCCGACGCCGCGGTGGCCGCGCTGAAGGAATACGGCGCCAACCCGCAGGTCTTCGGCACGCCGACCATCAGCGACGGCATGGCGATGGGCACCGAGGGCATGAAGTACAGCCTGGTCAGCCGCGAGGTCATCGCCGACTGCGTGGAGACCTGCGTCGGCGGGCAGTGGATGGACGGCGTGCTGGTCATCGGCGGCTGCGACAAGAACATGCCCGGCGGCATGATGGGCATGCTGCGCGCCAACGTGCCCTCCATCTACGTCTACGGCGGCACCATCCTGCCCGGCCGCTACAAGGGGCAGGACCTCAACATCGTCAGCGTCTTCGAGGCCGTGGGCCAGTTCAGCGCCGGCAAGATGAGCGAGGAGGACTTCTGCCAGATCGAGCGCCGCGCCATTCCCGGCAGCGGCTCCTGCGGCGGCATGTATACCGCCAACACGATGAGCTCGGCCTTCGAGGCGCTGGGCATGAGCCTGCCCTACAGCTCGACGATGGCCAACGTTGAAGGCGAGATCGTCGGCGCCGTCGAGCGCGCGGCGCAGGCGCTGGTCAAGGCGGTGGAGGCCGACCTGAAGCCGCGCGACATCGTCACGAAGCAGGCCATCGAGAATGCCGTGGCCGTGATCATGGCCACCGGCGGCAGCACGAATGCGGTGCTGCACTTCCTGGCGATCGCGCATGCCGCGGGGGTGGACTGGCGCATCGACGACTTCGAGCGCGTGCGCCGCGAGGTGCCGGTGATCTGCGACCTCAAGCCCAGCGGCAAGTACCTGGCGATCGACCTGCACCGCGCCGGCGGCATCCCGGCCGTGATGAAGGTGCTGCTGGAGGCCGGGCTGCTGCACGGCGACTGCATGACCATCACCGGGCGCACGGTGGCCGAGAACCTGGCCGAGGTGCCGGCGCTGCGCGCCGACCAGGACGTGATCCGCCCGGTCGGCCAGCCGCTGTACGCGCAGGGCCACCTGGCCATCCTGAAGGGCAACCTGGCCCCCGAGGGCTGCGTGGCCAAGATCACCGGGCTGAAGAACCCGGTGATGAGCGGGCCGGCGCGCGTGTTCGACGACGAGCAGACGGCGCTGGCCGCCATCATGGGCGGGCAGATCAAGCCCGGCGACGTGATGGTGCTGCGCTACCTGGGGCCCAAGGGCGGCCCGGGCATGCCGGAGATGCTGGCGCCGACCAGCGCGCTGATCGGCCAGGGCCTGGGCGAGAGCGTGGGCCTCGTCACCGACGGCCGCTTCTCCGGCGGCACCTGGGGCATGGTGGTCGGCCACGTGGCGCCGGAGGCCCATGCCGGCGGCACCATCGCGCTGGTCCGGGAAGGCGACCGCATCACGATCGACGCCCACCGGCTGCTGCTGCAGCTGGAGGTGGACGAGGCCGAGATCGCGCGCCGGCGCGCCGCCTGGACGCCGCCCGCACCGCGCTACACGCGCGGCGTGCTGGCCAAGTTTGCGAAGAATGCCGCCAGCGCCAGCCAGGGCGCGGTGCTCGACGGCGACTGAGGACGTCAGCCCCTGCCTGCGCAGGGGCTGTCTCCTCAGGAGCGGCGCGAGCTCCGCGAGCGCTCGGCCCGGAGGGCGACTGAGCTACAGCCGCGGCTCGCGGCGCGGCGGCTCGGCCTCGGGATCGGGCATGCCGGCCTGCGTGGGGTCGGCGGTACGCAGCGAGCGCGGCGGCTCGGCCACCGGGGTCGCCGGCTTGTTCCGCGGGCGGTTCATGCCCAGCGCTTCCAGCGCGCGTTCGCGGCGCTGCTTCTTGCGCTCGTCCATCTTGTCCATCGCGCGGCGCTGCGTGAGCCCCGTGGAGTCGGAGAACTGCCACCACACCACCGCCAGCCCGAAGGGCGCCAGCACGATCCACCACGACCAGTCGGCCGTGGGGCCGAACTCGGCCATCTTCGCCACCAGCAGCAGCACGCCGATGATCACCATGGGCATCGCGGTCTCTCCCCCGGCGGCTAGCGCCCCCGGCTGCGGGCCACTGTAGCGCAGGCGGCCGGGTGGCAGCTGCCACCGGGACGGCACCGGTGCGAACTGGTGCCGCTGCGCGCGGCCTGGATCAGTGGGTCTGGGCCAACTGCTCTCACGCCACCGGATTCTGGTGTTCACTCACGTCGCTGTGCGACATGAGTGAACCCCAAATCCCACCCTTCGTGCCGCTGCGCGGCACGACCGCGCTGCGCGCGGCCTGGATCAGTTGGTCTGGGCCAACTGCTCCAGGATGGCGGGATTTTCCAGCGTGCTGGTGTCCTGGGTGATGGCTTCGCCCCTGGCGATGCTGCGCAGCAGCCGGCGCATGATCTTGCCGCTGCGGGTCTTGGGCAGGTTGTCGCCGAAGCGGATGTCCTTGGGCTTGGCGATCGGGCCGA
>CAZUPH010000339.1:0-2770 GCA_964621995.1 uncultured Rubrivivax sp.
GACGTCGGCCTTGCGCTCGCGCAGGTATTCGTCCTCCATCTCGTCGAACTGCCGCGCCAGCACCTCCAGCTGCGCCGACAGTGCCCACTCGGCGTTGTAGTGGCGCTCGACCATCCACTGCTTGACCGCGCTGCTCAGCGAGTCGTCGCGCAGCAGCATCAGGTGCACGTCCAGCAGCGCTGCCAGCTCGTGCGGCGCCTCCGGCGGCAGCTCGCGCTTGAGCGACTCCAGCTCGCCCGCGACCGCGTCGCGCGCCTCGCGCAGCCGCGCGATCTCGTGCTCGACGCGGTCGGCGCCGACGAAGTAGTGCGCCACGTCGACGCGGCTGGAGGCCACCAGCACCGCGCGCCCGATGGCCACCCCGCGCGAGACGGGCATGCCGAAGACCTGGATGCTCATGCGGCCACTGTAGCGCAGCGCCGTGACAGCACGCCTGCGCTCGCCTCGGCGCCCGGCGCCGACGGCGGGCGGCTACTCGTCCTCGCCGAACTTGCCGTCGATCAGCGCCACCAGCGCGTCGGTCGCCGCCTGCTCGTCCGCGCCCTCGACCTCGATCTCGACCTCGCTGCCCAGGCCGGCGGCCAGCATCATCACGCCCATGATGCTCTTGGCGTTGACGCGGCGGCCGTTGCGCGTGAGGTGGATCTCGCTGGCGAAGCTGCCGGCCAGCTTGGTCAGCTTGGCCGACGCACGTGCGTGCAGGCCCAGCCTATTGCTGATGCGGATGGGGGTCTTGATCATGGCGGCCCGGGGGCGCGGGCTGGTTCTGGCGCCGCGGCACGGCGACCTGCATCACGCCCTGCGCGGCACCGGCGACCGCGCGCGTGACCAGCTCGTCCAGCGGCTGGTCGGCGTAGCACAGCGCACGCCACAGCATCGGCACGTTGACGCCGGCGACCACGCGCGCGCGCGCGCCGTCGGCGGCGGCCATCGCGGCGTTGCACGGCGTGGCGCCGAAGACGTCGGTCAGGATCAGCACCTCGGACTCGCTGCGCGCCGCCAGCGCGGCACGCACCTGCGCCAGCACCTGCTCGGCGCTGGCCTCGGCGGCCACGTCCACCGCGGCCAGGCGCGAACTGCACTCGGGATAGACATGCCCGGCGACGGCCTGCAGCGAAGAAGCCAGCGGGGCGTGGGCGACGAGGAGGACGGCGGCCATGGCGGGTGGGCCACCCATTATCGGCGTGCCGCGCCGGGCCCGCGCAGGAACCACAGATAGGCCGCCACGCAGCAGGCCCCGAAGCCCGCGAAGGCCAGCCGGAAAGCCTGCGGCTCGCTGGCACCCAGGCCGCGCAGCGCGTCGATGGCCAGGCCGATGCCCCACTGGATGCAGAACACGCCGGAGAAGATCACCAGGTTGAAGGCCGACAGCGCGCGCCCCGCCAGCGCAGGCGGGAAGGCCGCACCCACCGCCGGCTGGCTGACCGACACGAAGGTGCAGGCCACGCACCACGCCGCCCACATCAGCGCCCCGGCCTCGGCGCCGAGCGCGATGTTGGCGAACATCAGCGCCAGCGGCAGCGGCACTCCCCAGGTCATCAGGCGCACGGCGTCGATGCCGCGGTGCACCAGCCGCGGCATCAGTGCGCCCCAGGTCATGAAGGCGAACAGCATCGCCAGGTTGATCGCGAACAGCCCCTGCGCGGCCTGATCCGCACTGGCCCCGGTGACGCGGGTCAGCCAGGGCCCTGCCCACAGCGACTGCACGGCGATGAGCCCGCCGTAGAGGAAGAAGCCCAGCGGCGCCGTGCGCACGAAGAGAGGGTGGCGCACGATGCTGCGGTAGCCCCCGGGCGCCGGGGCGCTGGCCGCGGCGGCAGGCACCGCCGTTGCGTCGCGCGGCACGACCAGCGCGATCAGCACCATCGCCAGCGCCAGCAGCGCCGCCAGCACCCAGAACAGCCCGCGCCAGCCCAGCGCCGGCAGCAGCCACTGCACCGGCAGGGTCGAGGCCAGCATGCCCAGCGAGCCCGTCATCAGCATCCAGGAGTTGGCGCGCAGCTGCGCCGGTACCGACAGCAGCCGGCGGTAGGCCGTCAGCGGCGCCATCAGGCAGGCGGCCACGCCGGCGCCGATCAGCACGCGCGCCGCCGCCAGCGCGGGCAGGCTGCCGGCCATCGCGAAGGCCGCGCAGCCGAGCACCGCCACCGCCAGCAGCGCCAGCAGCGTGCGCTTCGGTCCATGGCGGTCCAGCGCGTTGCCCAGCGGCAGCTGCAGCGCCGAGAAGCCCAGGAAATAGGCGCCGGCGAGCAGCCCCAGGTCGGCCGCCGACAGCGCCAGCTCGCTGCTGAAGACCGGCGCCAGCGTCGCCGTCACCGCGCGCAGCAGCGCCGAGAAGAAGTAGGCGAACGCGAAGGTCAGGAAGACCGCGGCCACGCCGCGGGCGGACAGCGGGCCGCTCGTCATGGCGGAAAGCGCAGCGAGGCGAAGAAGCTGTCCGCCGCCTCGGCCGGCACCTGCGGCCCCAGCACCGTGGCCTGGAAGACGAGCGTGCCGCGGGTGAACAGCGCCAGCTGCATCTGCACCGACTCGCCGTCCGGGCGCCGCCCCTGCAGGCGCAGCCGCACGGCTGCGTCCGAGGGCGTTGCGCCGGGCACCCGCAGCGGCGCGGCCTCGGCCGCGGCGGCACCGAGGTTCGCTGCCGCGGCCTCGCGCCAGGCCCGCAGCGCCGGCGCCACGCGCGCCGGGTCGCCGACGTCGGCCTGGGCCAGGCCCCAGGTCAGCCCGTCGGCGCCGCAAGAATGCAGCACCACGCGCTGCGGCGCGCCGG
>CAZUPH010000340.1:0-504 GCA_964621995.1 uncultured Rubrivivax sp.
CCGGGCAGCAGCGTCACCGGCTGCTTGCCGGCGTTGATGAGGTCGTAGTCCTCCTGCCCCGGCGGCGGCGCCGGGCCCATGCCGATGACGCCGTTCTCGCTGTGCATCATCAGCTCGCGGTCGGCCGGCAGGTGGTTGGCCACCAGCGTCGGCAGGCCGATGCCGAGGTTGACGACGGCGCCTTCGGGGATGTCGCGCGCCACGCGCTGCGCCATCTGGTCGCGGGTCCAGCGGGCCATGATGTTGCTCTCCTGCAGTGCTCAGGCCGCGGCCTTGAAGCCGCCGGCACCGGTGGGCGCACGCGGGATCTTCACGACACGCTGCACGAACAGCCCCGGCGTGACGATCGTCTCCGGGTCCATGCCGCCGAGCGGCACGATCTCGTGCACGCTGGCCACCGTCACGCGCGCGGCCATCGCCATGATGGGGCCGAAGTTGCGCGCCGTCATGCGGAAGCTGAGGTTGGCCCAGCGGTCGCCGCGCTCGGCCTTGATCAGCGCGAGG
>CAZUPH010000340.1:514-2764 GCA_964621995.1 uncultured Rubrivivax sp.
CGATCCGCGGCTTGGAGTCTGACAGTTTTGCGAACGGGAAATCCTTGCGGCCCTCGGCCTTGATCAGCGCGAGGTCGGCATGGATGGGCAACTCCAGCACCATCCAGCGGCCGTCGATCAGGCGCGTCTCCTTGCCCTTGGCCAGTTCGGTGCCGTAGCCGGTGGGCGTGTAGAAGCCGCCGATGCCGGCCCCCGCGGCACGGATGCGCTCGGCCAGGTTGCCCTGCGGCACCAGTTCCAGTTCGATCTTCCCCTCGCGGTACAGGCGGTCGAAGTGCCAGCTGTCGGTCTGGCGCGGGAAGCTGCAGATGATCCTGCGCACGCGCCCTGCGGCCAGCAGCGCGGCGAGGCCCGTGTCGCCGTTGCCGGCGTTGTTGTTGACGATGGTCAGGTCCTTCGCGCCCTGCGCGATCAGCGCCTCGACCAGCTCGTTGGGCAGCCCGGCGGTGCCGAAGCCGCCGATCATCACGGTGGCGCCATCGGGCACGTCGGTCAGCGCCTCGGCGGGGGTGGGAACGATCTTGTCGATCATCGGCGGGTTTCAGGCGGCGGGCGGCACGCCATCGTAAGCCCGCTGCAGCGCCGCGCGCTCCAGCGGCCGCGGGTTGGGGTAGGGCGCGGCGACGGCGAGATCGGCCGCGCGGTCCAGCCCCTCGGCCGGCATGCCGATGGCGGCCAGCGACGGCGGCGCGCCGGCGGCACGCGACAGGGCCTGCAGCGCCGCCGCTGCATCGCCGCCCGCGCCACCTGCCGCGCCACCTGCCGCACCCAGCGCGCGCGCGATGCGCACCATGGCCTGCGGCGCGGCCGCCGCGTTGTAGGCCAGCGCATGCGGCAGCACCACGGTGTGCGTCTCGGCATGCGGCAGGTTGAAGCTGCCGCCCAGGGTGTGGCACAGCTTGTGGTGCAGGCCCATCGTCGTGCTGCCGAGCACGACGCCGCACAGCCAGGCGCCGTACAGCGCGTCGCCGCGTGCCTCGATGTCCAGGGGGTTCGCACGCAGCGCCGGCAGCGCGGCGGCGCAGGCGCGGATGCCTTCCTCGGCCATCAGCGCGACGACCGGGTTGAGGTCCGGTGCATACAGGCCCTCGGCCGCATGCGCGATGGCGTTGAGCGCGCTCGTCACCGTCAGCGCCAGCGGCAGCGTCAGCGTCAGTTCGGGGTCGTAGATGACGGTGCGCGGCAGCACGCGCAGGTCGCGCCCGGTCTTCTTGACGCCGGCCTCGGTGAGGCCCCAGATCGGCGTCACCTCGCTGCCGGCGTAGGTGGTGGGCACGGCGACGATGGGCAGTGCGCTCTCCAGCGCGATCGCCTTGCCCAGCCCGGTGGTGGAACCGCCGCCGATGGCCACCGCGCAGTCGGCGCCCAGGCGCCGCGCCTCCTCGCGTGCCGCGTGCGCGGTCTCGATCGGCACGTGCATCACGGCGCGCGCGAAGACACCGGCGGCACGCGCGCCCAGCAGCGTGGCCACGCGCTCGCCGCTGGCCGCCTGCTCGGGCGTGCACAGCACCAGCGCGCGCCTGGCACCCAGGCGGTCCACCTCGGCCGGCAGCTGCTGCAGCGCGCCGGCGCCGAAGACCACGCGGGAGGGATGAGCCTGGTAGCTGAAGGCCTGCATGCCAGCGATTGCAGCAAGCGCGGCGCGGCGCACAAAGCCCGGGCGCGGAACACAGTTTTCCGCTGCGGGCAGGGCGGCTGCGGGGCAGCCCGGGTGGGCGCGACGGCGGCGCCCTGCTGAAATCGCCGCGACATCGTTGCGACAGCGCTGCGCAGCGCCGCGGCACCAGGAGGAGCCATGCTGTTTCCCACCACCATCGTCGGCAGCTTCCCGCAGCCCGACTGGCTGATCGACCGCGCCAGGCTGGCCGGCCGCTTTCCGCCGCGCGTGCGCGCGAAGGAGCTCTGGCGCGTGGCCGAGCCCTGGCTGCAGCAGGCCTGGGAGGACGCCACGCTGCTGGCCATCCGCGCGCAGGAGGACGCCGGGCTGGACATCGTGACCGACGGCGAGATCCGGCGCGAGAGCTACAGCAACCGCTTCGCCACCGCGCTGGACGGCGTGGACCTGGACAACCCGGGCACCGCGCTGGACCGTTCCGGCCACCCGAACCCGGTGCCGCGCATCGTGGGCAGGATCCGCCGGCGCCACGCGGTGGAGGTGGAGGACCTGCTGTTCCTGAAGAAGCACACCACGCGCCAGGTCAAGATCACCGTGCCCGGCCCGTTCACGATGAGCTGCCAGGCGCAGAACGA
>CAZUPH010000341.1:0-2763 GCA_964621995.1 uncultured Rubrivivax sp.
GCGCTGTACTACTACTTCGGCATCCCGAAGAACCCGGTCAACGAGTGGCTGGTGGCCAACCACTACCAGCGCTTCAAGGCGCCGCCGGATTTCTTCACCGCCGGCGGCATGAGCGCGGCGATCGCGGTCGTCGAGGCGCTGAAGAAGACGAACGGCGACACCGGCACCAACAAGCTGATCGCCACGATGGAGGGCATGTCCTTCGAGACGCCCAAAGGCCGGATGACCTTCCGCAAGGAGGATCACCAGGCGATGCAGGACATGTACCACTTCCGCATCAAGAACGACCCGGCCTTCGCCTGGGGCGTGCCGGAGCTGGTGCGGGTGATTCCGGCGGCGGAGTTGAACATTCCGATCCGAAACCAACGCTGACGCGTTGGTTTCGGCCGGAACGTTCGCTGTACGTTCGGCTCCCCCCGCCCCCCCTCCAGGAGGGGGCTCCAGTCAGTTTGACGAGATTCGCCCGGCCTGGCGGCCGGGCGTGGATGCCTCATGCTCGAGACGGTGGACTTGACGATACGGTTCGGCGGCCACGTGGCCGTGGACCATGTCTCGTGCCGCTTCGAGCCGGGCACGCTGACCTCCATCGTCGGGCCCAACGGCGCGGGCAAGACGACCTACTTCAACCTCGTCAGCGGCCAGCTGCCGGCCAGCGAGGGCCGCGTGCTGCTCGACGGCGAGGACCTCACCGCGCTGCCGGCGCCGCTGCGCACGCGGCGCGGGCTGGGCCGCGCCTTCCAGCTCACGCAGCTGTTTCCCAACCTCACGGTGCTGGAGAACGTGCGCCTGGCGGTGCAGGCGCGCGAGCAGGGCAGGGCTGCGGCCTGGCCGTTCGGCGGCGGGCTGGACCTGTTCCGCGTGTGGCTGGACCGCAAGGCCTGGATCGCCGAGGCGCGCGAGCTGCTGGCGCAGGTGCTGCTCGCCGACAAGGCCGACGCCCATGCCGCCGCGCTGCCGCACGGCGACCAGCGCAAGCTGGAGGTGGCGCTGCTGATGGCGCTGGATCCCAAGGTGTACATGTTCGACGAGCCCACCGCCGGCATGAGCGTGGACGACGTGCCGGTGATCCTGGACCTGATCCGCGCGCTGAAGGCGAAGAGGGACCGCACCATCCTGCTCGTCGAGCACAAGATGGACGTGGTGCGCGAGCTCTCCGACCGCATCGTCGTGCTGCACAACGGCCAGCTCGTCGCCGACGGCGAGCCCGCCGCGGTGATCGCCTCGCCGGTGGTGCAGCAGGCCTACCTCGGCGTGGTGCCGGAGGAGGCCGAGGCATGACGGCGGTGCTGCAGCTGCAGGGCGTGCACACGCACATCGGCGCGTACCACATCCTGCACGGCGTGGACTTCGAGGTGCCCGAGGGCCAGGTGACGATGCTGCTGGGCCGCAACGGCGCCGGCAAGTCCACCACGCTGCGCACGATCATGGGCCTGCATGCGGCCAGCCGCGGCAGCATCGCCTTCCGCGGCGAGATGCTGCACGGCCAGCCGACGCCGGAGATCGCGCAGCGCGGCATCGCCTACGTGCCCGAGACCATGGGCATCTTCACCGACCTCACGGTGCAGGAGAACATGGTGCTGGCCGCGCGCGCCGCGCGCCACGCCGGCGAGCTGGACCGCGCGCGGCTGGACTGGATCTTCGGCCTGTTCCCCGCGCTGAAGAAGTTCTGGCTCTACCCCGCGGGCAAGCTCAGCGGCGGCCAGAAGCAGATGCTGGCGGTGGCGCGCGCCATCGTCGA
This sequence comes from uncultured Rubrivivax sp., assembly GCA_964621995.1. Lineage (GTDB taxonomy): Bacteria > Pseudomonadota > Gammaproteobacteria > Burkholderiales > Burkholderiaceae_C > Rubrivivax. The sequence goes on from CAZUPH010000341.1 coordinate 1,739, forward strand.
GCCGCGCGCGCTGATCCTGATCGACGAGCCGAGCAAGGGGCTGGCACCTTCGATCATCCAGAACCTGATCGGCGCGCTGCGCGAGCTGAAGGCGCAGAAGACCACGATCCTGCTCGTCGAGCAGAACTTCCAGATGGCGCGCGCCCTGGGCGACACGGTGGCCGTGATGGACGACGGCCGCGTCGTGCACCGCGGCGCGATGGCCGAGCTGGCCGAGGACGAGGCCCTGCAGCAGCGGCTGCTGGGGCTGTCGCTGGGAGCGCATCAATGAACACCTCCGTGGCCGTCGCCGCAGCGCCCGCGACGCAGGCCGTGCCCCGGGCCGCCTTCGACCTGAAGCCGGTGCTGCTGCTGGCGGCGGTGCTGGCGCTGTCCGTGCCGGCGGTGATGCTGGGCGGCGGCAGCGCCAGCAGCTGGCTCACGCTGACCGTGGCCGGGCTCGCGATGGGCATGATCGTCTTCGTCATCGCCTCCGGGCTGACGCTGATCTTCGGCCTGATGGACGTGCTGAACTTCGGCCATGGCGTCTTCATCGCGCTGGGTGCCTTCGTGGCGACCAGCGTGATGGGCTACGGTGCCGGCGCCGGCTGGCACGGCTTCGCCAGCGTCTTCGCCGCGATGCTGGTGGCGATGCTGGTGGCCGGCGCGGTGGGCTGGGCCTTCGAGCGCGTGATCGTGCGCCCGGTCTACGGCCTGCACCTGAAGCAGATCCTCATCACGATGGGCGGCATGATCGTTGGCGAGGAGATCATCAAGGTCATCTGGGGCCCGCTGCAGATCGCGCTGCCGCTGCCCGACGAGCTGCGCGGCGCCTGGCTGGTGGGCGAGGCGGCGATCGAGAAGTACCGCGTGCTGGCCGCCGCGATCGGCCTGGTGGTCTTCGCGCTGCTGGTCTTCACGCTCAACCGCACCAAGATCGGCCTGCTGATCCGCGCCGGCGTGCAGGACCGCAGCATGGTCGAGGCGCTGGGCTACCGCATCCGGCGCCTGTTCGTCGGCGTCTTCGTCGCCGGCTCGGCGCTGGC
>CAZUPH010000342.1:0-2758 GCA_964621995.1 uncultured Rubrivivax sp.
CACCCCGGCCGTGACCTCGCTCCTGCGATGAAAACACAAAGGCCGGCACGAGGCCGGCCTTCGTGGCAGGCGCAACGTTCAGAGGTTGTCGGGCACCCAGCCGAAGTCCTTCAGCGCGTTCCACACCTGGTCGGCCAGGATGCGGTGGCCGCCGGTGGTCGGGTGCACGCCGTCGGCGAACAGCCAGGTACTGGCGCTGGCGCCAGCCGCCAGGCCGTTGCGGTTGGGTGCGCCGGAGGCCGTGAACAAGGCGGCGGGCGCCGCGTTGCACAGCAGCGAGGTGCCGCTCGGGTTCCATGCCGGCGTGCCGCAGGCCGGGGTCGTGACGTTGGTCAGGCCGTAGGTCGCGGGGCTCGCCAGCACGGCGGCATTGAGTGCGCGCACATCGATGATGCGAACGTTCGCGCCATCGAGTGCGGTTAGCAGCGTGGCGTTGAAAGCGGCTGACAGCGACTGCACCAGCGCACGGGTCTGCGCCGCCTGCACCGACGAACCCGCGAACTGCGGCGCGGTCGAAGCGTCGGGCAGCGTCATGACGGCAACGCGGCGCGCGCCGTTGGCCAGGATCTGGTTGCGCACCAGGTTGGCCAGTTCGGTCGCGGCCGTCTGCACGTTGGTCGTGGCGACCTGGGGCGTGATGGCGCCGCTGCCGGCAGCCGCGAGCTGCACGAAGATGTCGTTGTTGCCGCCGAACACGAAGACGATGTCGTCGCTGCCGAAGTTGGTGAAGCGCGTCAGATGGTCGGCCACCTGCGTCGTCATTGGCAGCGTCATCGGCGCCGGGGTTGAGCCGACCAGGCCGGTGCCGTTCGGGTTGTTGATGCCCGCCGGGTTGCTGACGCGCGAGCCGCCCTGCGCATAACCGGTGCAGCTGCCCGCCAGCGCTGCGTTGGTCAGCGCGGCGGGGCAACGCACGCGAGTCTGCGGCGTGTCGGGGCCGAAGCCGGCCATCGCCGGCGTGATGGGCACGCCCAAGCGCGCGGCGATCCACTCGACCCAGATGTTCGCGGTGCTGGTGTTGCTGGCCACCGTGTAACCGGTGTGCGAGTTGGTCGTGAACTTGCCGCCGAAGTAGGGCGCACCGGTGCCAGGCCCGTTGACCGAGGTGGCCGGCGTGTAGGCGCCGATGTCGGTCAGGCTGTCGCCGAACGCGATCACGCGCGTGGCCAGCGGCGAGTCGGTGGTGCCGCCGCCGCAACCGGCGACGACGAGGGCGGCAACGGCGGCCAGCGCGGACAGGTGCCAGCGGCGACGGGTGCTCATGGGGCTTGCTCCTTCGGTACGTTCTGCTTGGTGTGGTGCCGCGTCGCGCGCGGACATTCGTCCGCCGCACGACTTGCGGTTGGCGACGAATATACGTTTGGGCGCCGCGAGGCCCGAGCCGGGTAAACCCACCCGAACGCCGCTTTGGAGGGATGACTCCAATCGCGCGCCTTGCTCGCGGCCCGAGGCCGCGTTGCTCAGAACGGGTTGTTGCGCGCGCGCGAAGCGGCGATGGTGCCCAGGCGCGACTGCAGCGCGTTGGCTGGCCGCAGCGCGTCAGCCCACATGTAGCTGGCGGCGGTTGCACCCGTCACGAGCGTGGCCGTCGTGCAATTCGGGAGTGTCGCCGTGGTGACACAGGCGGCGTCGTTGACATTCGTGACGCCGAACGAAGACGGGAAGCGGTGCACATTCTGCGACTCGATGTCGCCGTAGGCCAAGCCGATCAAGCGGCCGTCGTTGATCAGCTCCACGCTCATGCGGTTGTTGAACGCGGCCGTCAGATCCGACAACAAGGCGGAACGCGAGGGGTCGTTGGTGCTGGTGTTCTGAGCCCGCGCAAATGGAGTCAGGCCGAGGTCAGGCACCGTCAGCACCACGACGGCCGGGCCGGAGAGCGCCAGCGCATTGATGCGCGCGCCGAGCGCCGTACCGCGGTTGCGCGCCTCGGCCAGCAGTGCATCGCGCGAGCTGGTGGGGTAGCTGCCGTACAGCTCGAGGATGTCGTTCATGCCGACCATCACGAGCGCCAGGTCGTTCTCGTTCAGCGCCGCCCCCTGCACCGCCGCGATCTGCGTCGCGAGGTCGGCCACCTTGTGGCCGGGCTGCGCCAACACCTGGCCGCTGGTCGTCGTGGCCGTGCCGGGGCAACGGTCGAAGACCAGGCCGAACGTGGTGGCCACGCTCTGGATCCAGATCGGGTTGCGCGCGCAGTCGACTTCGGTCGTGCTCTCGGTCGGCGGCGTCGTCGTCGAGTCCGTGATGCGGAAGGCGTTGACCGTGTACTTGCGACCGTCGGCCTGGATCACCGACAGCTCGTCGCCGAAGGCCAGGATGCGATTGGGCTCGAAGGGCTCGACCTGGCCGCCGCCGCCGCAAGACGCCAGGCCGGCCAGCGCCAGCAGGCCCGCCAGGGTGGCCAGGCCTTTGCGCATCGAGAACAAACAGAAACTCATGTGGACTCCAGATTCAGGGGGCACGGCCTGCGGCGGCCGCACGTTCGAGGCGATCACGCACGCCGTCCCATTCGCTGCCGGCCGGCGGCTGCTCGACCCAGATCAGGCCCACGCCGAGCGCATCGAGCTCGCGCAGCACGCCGAACAGTTCGAACGCCGCCGCGCGGGCGCCGTCGGGCATCTGCCGCGACACCAGCCCCCACTCGGCTGCCGCGCGCGGCAGCCGCACGGTGCGCGAATATACCGCCAGCCCCGGCGCCGAGCCGGCGCGGCGACCGGCCGCGGCGCGCGCGCCGGTCCACATCGCCACCGCATCGGCC
>CAZUPH010000343.1:0-2749 GCA_964621995.1 uncultured Rubrivivax sp.
CCTCGGCGGCGCGGTCGATGCCGCGCCCGGCGGCCTGCAGGCCGCGCTTGACGGCGCCTTCGACCTGGGTGGCCACGCCGGTGACGCGGTCCAGCGTCTTCTCGGCCACATCGGCCGGCGCGGCGGTGGCGCAGCCCGCTGCCAGCATGGCGGTGCACAGCAGGACGCTCAGGCTAGGGGTCTTCATCGTCGATCGGGGCGGGGTGACAACCGGGCCCGAGTATGGGCGTGCGATGGCGCGCGGTCTGTAGGACGGCGCCGACAAGGCGTGTCGGGCGGTGTCCGGGCCTTCGCCGGCTGCCGGATCGCTGGACGCGGCGCGGCGGCCGCCCCGGGCACAGCGCCCGGCGGTCGCGATCAGACCAGCAGGTAGCCCCGGGTGTCCTTGCGCTGGAAGGCCAGCCTGCCGGGTTCGATCTTGCCGTACTGGTAGGCGCCGTCGCGCCCGGGCACCGACTGGCCGCGCTTGAGCTTGTTCAGGTTCGAGGCGGCGATGCCGTACTGCTCCAGCCAGCCGCGCAGCTTGCGGTCCTCGGCCTCGGACTGCAGCCGCGCCGCCTCCTGCTGGCGCTCCAGTTCCAGCGCCTGCATGTGCGCCGCCAGGTCGACGCTGCTCACGCTCAGGCGGCGTTCGCGCTTGCGGATGACCGGACTGGCCGCGACCGGCCAGGTGTAGCGCTGCTGGTTGGTGTGCTTGAAGCTGAACCGCACGCCGGTCCAGCTGAAGCGGCCGTCCATCTCCGGCGTGTCCACGGCGCTGACGTCGAGGTGGAACTTGCGCACGGCCTCGGTGACCTCCTGGCCGTTGCGGAAGGTGGTGACCACGCGCAGCTGCAGGTGGGGGTTCACCGTCGGCTGGTGGATGCCCTTGGACACCTTGACCACCGATCGCGAGTTGGCGTCGTTGTACGCCGCCTGCAGCTCGCGGAATGCCTTCTTGACGTCCGAGGGGGCGATCTCGATCTCGCCCGCCAGCAGCTTGCGGGCGTCGCAGACGATGCGCTGGTGCTCGGCCCAGTCCATCGCCGTCTCCTTGTTCGGATGCTCGAGGTCGGTATTCGGGTCCACCGAGCGGCCGTCCCAGCCGCCGCTCTCGCCGGTCGACAGCACATCTTCGGGTCGCGTGATCATGCTGCGGGCCTCCTCGCTGCGCCGGACGCCCGCGGCGGAAAGCCGCCGCGGCGTCGAAACAGACGCTAACAGAGAAAGCCGCTGCTGCGTCGCCGTTCCGGCCGGGCTCAGAGCGTGTACAGCGCCCGGCGCTGCTCCCGCGTCAGCACCTGCGGCGCAACGACCGGTTCGGCCGTGCCCGGGCGGAAGAAGGGGCTCTCGCGCCAGCCGCCGCCCAGGCGCGCCGCCAGCAGCGCCGGTGCGAGCCGGACCACGCCCAGGAAGGTGGCCAGCGGTGTCGCCGCCACCGGCGCCGTGGCCGACGCGGTGTTGACCACCATGCGCACCGGGCCGAACGCCGCCTCGCGCTCGGCCGCCGTCGCCGCCAGGGCACCATGCACCAGCCCCACGTAGGGCAGGCGCGCGTCCCGCGGCGTGTTGGCGATCGCCGTGCGGCAGCAGCCGGCATACCAGCGCAGCAGCCCGCGCGGCGACAGCGACATGCAGCGCAGCTGCTCCACCCCCTGCGTGAAGCGCACGCGGGTGGCCAGCGTGGCGGCGACCTCGGTGCCGCCGCGCTCGTCCAGCACGCCGGCCTGCGGCCCCAGGAAACGCGCGTAGGCCTGGCAGTCCCGGCAGTAGCACACCGCGCGGCAGGCGGCGCGCGGCTTGTCGAGCCAGCCCTGCAGCGCGCCGCAGCGGCAGCGCAGCGGGTGGGCGCCGGCAGCCGGCGCGCGGGCGGAGGAACGCGGGTCCATGGCGGCATTGTCGCCTTGCCGCCAGGCCCCGCGGCGCTCCGCGGCATGGCCCGGCGCATGGCCCGCCGCGCCAGGGCGGCTGGCTCCATCGGCCGATGCGGCGCACACCCCCCGGCCGGAACACTGACAGCCAGGATGACCGGCGCCGCCTCGGCACCGCAGTCGCCCGCTGCAGACCCCCGAACCACCCCACCCCGCACGGAGCCCCCATGAACCCTGCCACCCGCCCGGCCGCCGCCCGCGCCGGCCTTGCCGCCCTGCTCGCCACCCTGCTCGCCGCCCCGCTGTCCGCCGGCGCCGCCGCGGTAACGGTCCACTTCGACATCACCAGCACCACCCACAGCGCCGGCAGCCCGGACTTCTACGCCATCGGCACCGTCGGTCGCGGCAGCTTCAGCTTCGACGATGCGCTGATCCCCGCCGGCGGCACCGGCCATGTCGGCAACGTGATCACCGGCGTGCCGACCCTGGCGCTGGACTTCGAATGGTTCGGCGTGCGCTTCGACGCCGGCAATGCCAGCATCGCGACCCTGCACTTCGAGGACGGCGTGCTGACCGACTGGATGCTCGGCGGCCGCTACACCGCGCCCACCTGCGGCTTCAACCGCTACGGCTGCCTCACCAGCGTCGGCGCCGCGCCCGACTTCATGCTGATGGGCTCCAGCGGCGGCTCGCTCAACGACGGCGTGCACGCCGGCATCGGCAGCGGCTACGGCACCGTCAACTGGGCGGTGCAGACCACGCCGGTGCCCGAGCCGGCGACCCCGGCGCTGCTGGCGCTGGGCCTGCTGGGCATGGGCCTGCGCCAGTGGCGCGCCAGCGGGGCCGCCCGCCGCAGCGCCGCCGCGGCCTGAGCCGGGCCGGCCGCTCCCGCGCGCCGC
>CAZUPH010000344.1:0-2711 GCA_964621995.1 uncultured Rubrivivax sp.
GACGGCTACCGCGACGGCCTGGTCGCGCTGGAGAGCTTCAAGCAGAGCTTCGCGCAGCAGGCCACCGCGCAGGTCGGCGCGCTGCTCGACGCCTTCGACCGCCAGCTCGCGGCGCTGGACGCCGAGGTGGCCGACGCCGTCGCGCGCACCGCCGTGCAGCTGGCGCGCCAGGTGCTGCGCTGCGAGCTCGAGCAGCGGCCCGAGCTGGTGGCGCGCGTGGCCGCCGAGGCGGTGGGCGCGGTGATGCTCAGCGCGCGGCAGATCGTCGTGCACGTGCACCCGCAGGACCTGCCGCTGGTGGCCGAGGGCGCCGACGAGGCGCTGGCCGCGCGCGGCGCGCGCCTGGTCGCCGACACCTCGCTGCAGCGCGGCGGCGTGCGCGTGGCCAGCGACGTCGGCGAGATCGACGCCCGCATCGGCACGCGCTGGGCACAGGCCGCCGCCACGCTGGGCAGCAGCCTGGCGCTGCACGACGACGGCGCCGCCGGAGGCGCCGCATGATCCCGGCCACGCCGCTGGCCGAACGGCTGGCCCAGCGCGGCGCGCACTGGCAGCGCTGGCTGGCCGACCTGCAGAGCTACGCCACGCTGCCGCAGCCGCTGGAGAGCACCGGCACGCTGCTGCGCGTGACCGGGCTCGTGCTGGAGGCCGCCGGCATCCGCGTGCCGGTGGGCTCGGTCTGCGAGGTGCGCAGCGAGGGCCAGCCGCCGGTGCTGGCCGAGGTGGTCGGCTTCAACGGCGACCGTGCCTTCCTGATGCCCACCGGCGAGCTGCACGGCCTGGCCAGCGGCGCGCGCGTGGTGCCGCGCCCGGCACCGCAGCTGCCGCCGCGCTACGGCCACGAGAACCACCCCTGGCGGCGCAGCGAGGACCGCGGCCTGCACCTGCCGATGGGCGAGGGCCTGCTCGGTCGCGTCGTCGACAGCCACGGCCAGCCGCTGGACCGCCTGGGGCCGATCGAGCGCGCGCAGCCCGAGCCCATGGTGCGCCGGCCGATCAACGCGATGGACCGCGACCCGATCCGCATGCCGCTGGACACCGGCGTGCGCGCGATCAACGCGCTGCTCACCGTGGGCCGCGGCCAGCGCCTGGGCCTGTTCGCCGGCACCGGCGTGGGCAAGAGCGTGCTGCTGGGCATGATGGCGCGCTACACCGCGGCCGACGTCATCGTCGTCGGGCTGATCGGCGAGCGCGGGCGCGAGGTCAAGGAGTTCATCGAGGACATCCTCGGCGACGAGGGCCGCGCGCGCAGCGTGGTCGTCGCCGCGCCCGCCGACGCGCCGCCGCTGGTGCGGCTGCAGGGCGCCGGCTACGCGACCGCGATCGCCGAGCACTTCCGCGACCGCGGCCGCCACGTGCTGCTGCTGATGGACAGCCTGACGCGCTTCGCGATGGCGCAGCGCGAGATCGCGCTGGCCATCGGCGAGCCGCCGGCCACCAAGGGCTACCCGCCGAGCGTCTTCGCCAAGCTGCCGCAGCTGGTGGAGCGCAGCGGCAACGGCCACGGCGGCCAGGGCTCGATCACCGCCTTCTACACCGTGCTGACCGAGGGCGACGACCCGCAGGACCCGATCGCCGACGCGGCGCGCGGCATCCTGGACGGCCACATCGTGCTCTCGCGCGAGCTGGCCGAGGGCGGGCACTTCCCGGCCATCGACGTGGAGAAGAGCGTCTCGCGCGTGATGGGCTCGGTGGCCGCGCGCGAGCACCAGCTCGCGGCGCGCCGCATGCGCCAGCTGCTGGCCAAGGTCAACAAGGCGCGCGACCTCATCCAGCTCGGCGCCTACCAGCCCGGCCACGATGCCGAGCTGGACACCGCGGTGCGCCTGCAGCCGGCGATGCTGGAGCTGCTGCAGCAGGACATGCACGAACGTTCGCCGCTGGACGCCGCGCGCGGCCAGCTCTGCCACCTGATGAACCTGGCCTGATCGCGGCCCGACGAGAACGCCCATGACCCAGTCGCTGCAGATGCTCCTCGAACACGCCGAGCGCGAGCGCGACACCGCGCGCTCGGCGCTGCAGCAGGCCGAGCAGGCGCACGAGCGGCTCGCGCTGCAGGCCGCGCAGCTGCGCGAGTACCGCGCCGAGTACCTGGCGCGCGGCCCCGGCCGCGACGGCCGCGCGGCGCCGATCGCGCTGCTGCGCTGCCACCAGGACTTCCTGCAGCGGCTGGACCAGGCCGTGGAGCAGCTGCAGCGCCAGCAGGACAGCGCCGCATCGCGCGTGCAGCAGCTGCGCGAGGCGCTGCTCGCGCACGAGCAGCGCGTGGCCTCGGTGCGCAAGCTGCTCGAGCGCCGCGACGCCGAGCAGCAGCGCGGCGCGGCGCGCCAGGAACAGCGCCGCCAGGACGATGTCGCGCAGCGCAGCGCCGCCCGGCGCGGCGAGGGCGACGGTCCGCTCGCGCGGCTGTGGGGCGGCGATGCGCTGCCCGTGACCCACTGAATCCCGAAGCTGCGAGGGCCCCGACGATGAACGCCAGCGTGCTGCCTCCTGCAACGATGCCGGCGCCGGCAGCGGCCGGTGGTGCGCCCGCGGCCGCGGCCGGCAGCGCGCCCGCCAGCGAAGCGGCGCCGCCCGGCGCCTTCGCGAAGGCGCTGGACCGCGCCGCCCGGCCGGCGTCCGAGAAGCCGGCGTCCGAGAAGCCGGCGAACGAAAAGCCCGCGGCCGAGCGCGCCGCGAGCAAGGACGCTGCCGCAGCCGGCGACGCCGGC
>CAZUPH010000345.1:0-2673 GCA_964621995.1 uncultured Rubrivivax sp.
CAGGGACCTACGGATTAACAGTCCGGCGCTCTACCGACTGAGCTATCGGGGAATGGAGCCGCGCATTATAGCCAGGCTCTAGAAGCCGACATTGAGCGACGCGCGCACCGTGCGCGGGGCCAGCGGGTAGAGGTAGGCATGGCCGAACTGGTAGGGCGCCTCCTGCCAGGCGCGGCGGTCGGCGAGGTTGTCGACGCCCAGGCGCCAGACCCACTGCTGCGTGCCGACGCGCTGCGTGTAGCGCGCGGCGATGTCCACGCGGGTCCATCCCGGCGTGGCGACGCTGTTGTCGGGCAGCACCATGCGTTCGCCCTCGTGGGTGAGGAAGCCCACCAGCGCCAGCCCCGGCACGGCCGGCACGTTGTACGCGGCCTGTAGCTTCAGGCTGCGCGCGGGCACGTTGGTCGGGCGCAGGCCGTTGATCGACGGGTCGTCCGAGCCGCCGCGGCGTGCGCGCAGCCACATCGCGCTGCCGCGCAGGGACAGGGCGCCCAACCGCCACTCGGCCTCGGCCTCGAGGCCGCGGTGGCGCGCGATGCCGTCGCTGCGGCGCTCGCAGGGGTCGGCGTCGGCGCAGTCGCCGGCCGCAGGCGCGCCGTCGTCGACGTGGAACTCGTTGCTCGCCGGGCGGCGGATGTCGAACAGCGCCACGCGCCAGTCGAGCGCCTCGCCAGCCTGCTTGAAGCCGAGCTCGACCTGGCGGCTCTTCAGCGCCGGCAGCGCCTCGCCGGCGTTGACGTACCGCGCGCGGTTGGGCGCCACCTCGGACTCGATCCCCTGGCCGGTGCTGACGTAGAGCTGGCTTTGCTTGTCGAACGCATAGGCCAGCGCGAGCCAGGGCGTCGTGAAGCTCTGGCGATAGTCGGTGGCACGCGAGCCGTCGGTGCGCGCGCTCTCGCGCTCGATGCGCGTGTGGCGCAGGCCGGCCCACAGGCTCCAGTGCGGGCTCAAGGTGACCGCGTCCTGCAAGTGCAGTTCGATGCTGCGCTCGTCGCGATTCGTGTTCTCGTCGGTCAGGGTCGGGTCGGGCGGCACGGTCGAGCCACCGTCGACAGTGCCTGTGCCAACCAGGTTGAAGGCTTGCCGTTGGAAGCGCGCCTTGTGGCGCGTGAACAGCACACCGCCATTGAATCGGTGCTCCAGGCCCGCGAGGCGCGCGCGGCCCTGGAGCGCGAGGTCGAGCGCGTCGCTGGTGCGGCGCTCGTTCTCGCTGCGGAAGTCCCAGAAGGAAAACGAACCATCGGGTGCATAGCGGTCACACAAAGGTGCGCACTCGTAGGTGACCGGGTCGTACACACCGAATGGGAACGCGATGCGGTCGTCGCTCACCAGGTGCTGACGCATCGCATGGACGACAAAGTCCAGTTGCCGCTCGGCACTGTCCACCAGCGTGTGCGTCACGCGCAGCGAGCCGGTGCGGCCTTGCAGCACCACCGGCAGGCTCCAGTCCTGGTTGTTGAGGTTGATGCGCGGGTCGATGTCCTTGGCGTCGGGCAGGCGCTCGCCGAGCAGGCTGAACCCGGGCGTGCTGGGTTGGCTCTGGCGGCTGAGCTCGAACTCCACTTCGGCCAGGGTCGATGCACTGAGCCGGGTGTCGAAGGCGGCACCGAGCAGCCAGCGCTCGCCGCGGCTGGCACGCAGCTGCGGATCGAGTCGGGCGGCGCTGGCATTGATGCGCCAGCCGAGCGTGTCGCTGCGGTCGCCGACGTCGACCGCGGCTTCCACCGTCGCGTCCTGGGTCCAAGACAGGCTGGCGTCGCGGATGCGGTCGCGCGGGCGCTTGACCACCAGGTTCAGCAGGCCACCGGGCGAGCTGGTGCCGGCCTGCAGGCCGCTCGTGCCCTTGAGCACCTCGAGGCGCTGCTTGTTGGCCTGGCCGATCACGGTTTCGGCGTTGATCGGCAGGCCGTCGCGGCGGTAGTTGTAGCGGTTGTCGAGCGTGTAGCCGCGCACCGCCACCTGGTTCCAGTAGCCGGGCGCGTTGTAGGCGTCGGTGAAACCGGCGTCCAGGCGCGTGATGTCGCCCAGGCTGGAGATGCCGGCGTCCTTGAGCTGGCGCTGGTCGATCACGGTGGCCGACAGCGGCGCACGCCACAGCGGCACGTCGCCGAAGCCGGCCACGCTGGGCGTGACCGGGGCGGCGCTGCCCGTGATCGTGATGCGCTGCGGCGGCTCGGTGGAGGGCTGCGCGTGCGCCGCCCAGGCCAACAGGCTCAGCGCGAAAGGAAAGGTCTTGTGATGATGCATCGTCGTCCTTGCAGATGACGCGCGGTCGGCTGCTTGGACGGGAGCAACGGAAAGTGGCTTCGTGTCGGCATGCTTCCCTGCGCGAGGATTACCTCAGTCAGGTTCGAAGGGACTCTCTCAGTCGGCAGCCCGTGAAGGCCGCCAACACCCCTAGCGGAGCCACGGCACCCTGCCGTGGCGGAAAGGATTCTAGTGTCTAGTCGTCGAAGGTCGGCGTTTCCACGCCCAGCACCTTGTGCAACTTCGGACTGGTGGTCGTGTACTGCAGGTGGATGCGCTTGTCCGGGAAGATGATCGGCGCGGCGCCGAAGGCGGCCAGCGCCGCTTCGTGGAAGCCCGACAGGATCAGCTTTTTCTTGCCCGGGTAGGTGTTGATGTCGCCGACCGCGAAGATGCCCGGTACATTGGTGCTGAACTGCTCGGTGT
>CAZUPH010000346.1:0-2668 GCA_964621995.1 uncultured Rubrivivax sp.
CGTAGTCGCCGGGCTTCTGCCCGGCGCGCACCTTGACGACGCTGAACATGCCGCCCATGCCGATGGCGCCGAAGGGGCCCTGGCCGGCCATCATCGGCGCGGTGTTGTCGGGCAGCGGCATCTCCATCTCGGTCATGTCCTTCATGCCGCGCTCGCCCATCACCATGTACTCGGGGACCAGCTGCGTGATCTGGCGCGCGAGGCCGGTGTGGTCCACGCCGATCAGCGTCTCCACGCCGTGCCCCATCGCATTCATCGTGTGGTGGCTCTTGTGGCAGTGGAAGGCCCAGTCGCCCGGCTCGTCGGCGAGGAACTCGATCTGCCGCATCTGCCCGACCGCGATGTCGGTCGTGACCTCGTACCAGCGCGTGCTCTTCGGTGTCGGGCCGCCGTCGGTGCCGGTGACCAGGAACTCGTGCCCGTGCAGGTGGATCGGGTGGTTGGTCATCGTCAGGTTGCCGATGCGGATGCGCACCTTCTCGCCCAGCCCCGCCACCAGCGGCGAGATGCCGGGGAAGATGCGGCTGTTCCAGCTCCACAGGTTGAAGTCCAGCATCGTCATGATCTTCGGCGTCGCGCTGCCGGGATCGATGTCGTAGGCGTTGAGCAGGAAGCAGTAGTCGCGGTCGACCTCGTCGATCAGCGGATGCCGGGCCTTCGGGTGGGTGATCCAGAAGCCCATCATCCCCATCGCCATCTGCACCATCTCGTCGGCATGCGGGTGGTACATGAAGGTGCCGGGGCGGCGCGCCTCGAACTCGTAGACGAAGGTCTTGCCCGGCGGGATGCCCGGCTGCGTGAGCCCGGTGACGCCGTCCATGCCGCAGGGCAGGCGCTGGCCGTGCCAGTGGATGGTCGTCATCTCCGGCAGCCGGTTGGTGACGAAGATGCGCACGCGGTCGCCCTCGACGACCTCGATCGTCGGCCCCGGGCTCTGCCCGTTGTAGCCCCACAGGTGGGCCTTGAAGCCGGGCGTCATCTCGCGCACCACCGGCTCGGCGACGAGGTGGAACTCCTTGACGCCGGCATTCATGCGCCAGGGGCAGGTCCAGCCGTTGAGCGTGACCACCGGGCGGTAGGGCCGGCCGCTCGGCGGCGCCAGCGGCGGCATCGTGTCGGGGCTGGTCTGGATCACCGGCTCGGGCAGCGCGGCCATCGCCACGCGGCTGACCGCGGTGGCGCTCGCGGCGGCGGTGATCGCACCGGCGCCGCCGAGCAGTTGTCGTCGGTTCAACATGGTCGGGGTCCTCGTTCAGTGGCCGCCGCCGGCGGCACCGGTGGCGACGGCGGGCGCGGCGGCCAGCCCCAGCGCCGGGCGGCCGACCAGCGCCGCGCGCAGGTCGGCGTCGGCGATCCAGTAGTCGCGCAGCGCGGCGATGGAGGCATTGACGGCGGCGATCTGCGCACGCGCATCGGCGAGCAGCTCGAACACGCCGATCAGCATGCCGTTGTAGCGCAGCAGGTTCTCCTCGCCGATGCGGCGCGCGGTGGGCACGATCTCGTCGCGGTGGTGGCGCGCCACGTCGTGCGCGGTGCGCAGCGCGTGCCAGGCCTCGCGCACCTCGCTGCGCGCCTCCACGGCCACGCGCTGCGCCTCGTGCACGCTGCGCGCATACAGCGCCTGCGCCTTCGCGACGCGGGCCTCGCCGAAGTCGAACAGCGGGATCTCGAAGCCGATCTCCCAGCCGGTCTTGCGCGGGCCCTCGTTGGAGCTGTGGTGCGACAGGCCGAACTCGAACACGCTGACGAAGCGCGAGGCCCGGGTGAGGCCCAGCGCGCCGGCGGTGGCCTGCACGTGGGCACGCGCCGCGGCCACGTCCAGCCGCTGCTGCATCGCGCGCTGCTCGATGTCGGGCTGCTCGGGCGGCGCGCCGGGCAGCTCGGGCAGGCGGTCGGGCAGCGTGAACAGCGTCTGCGCGCCCCACAGGCCCAGCGCGCGGATCAGCCGCTCGCGCGAGGCCACCTGCGCATGCTGCGCGCGCGCGACGTTGAGCGCCGCGTCGGCGTAGAAGGCGTGCTCGCGCGCCTGGCGCAGGCGGTTGAAGTTGCCGGCCTCGGCCATGCGCCGCGCCAGCTCGGCGCTGGCGTCGGCGGCCTGCTGCACCTGGCGCATGTAGTGCAGCGTCTGCTCGGCGGCGACCGCCTCGACATAGGCCTTGCGTGCCTGCGTGGCCAGGGCCAGCGCGTCGGCGGCCACCGCCTGCTGCAGCGCCTGGAGCTGGCGGCGCTCGGCCTGCGCGGCCAGCGGGCGCAGGAGCAGCGCCGCGAGGTTGAAGTGCAGGCCGCGCTCGATCTCGCGTTCGTCGCCCTGGCGCATGCGGCCGAAGCTGAAGCCGGGGTTGGGCAGCCGCGAGAGCTCCACGACCTGCGCCTCGGCGATGCCGAGGTCCTGCAGCCGGGCCTGCAGGCCGCGGTGGTTGAGCAGCGCGACCTGCACGGCGCCGTCCGCGGTGAGCGGTTGCTGCGCGAGCAGTTCGGCCACGCGTGCACGCAGCGCGGCACCGTCCTCGGCGCTGCGCTCGGCGACGAGGTCGGCGCCGGCATGCTGGCGCACGATCTGCTGCACCGGCGCCAGCGTCGCCGCCGGGTCCAGGCTGGCGCAGCCGGCGAGCAGCGCGGCGGCTGAGGTGGCGATCAGCGCGCGCCTCATCGCCGGCTCCCGTGGTCG
>CAZUPH010000347.1:0-2664 GCA_964621995.1 uncultured Rubrivivax sp.
CACGCGCGGCATGATCCGCCAGCACCAGTTCGACAAGGTCGAGATGGTGCAGATCACGCGCCCCGAGGACAGCGACGCCGCGCTGGAGCAGATGGTGGGCCACGCCGAGGCCGTGCTGCAGGCGCTGGAGCTGCCCTACCGCGTGGTGCTGCTCAGCACCGGCGACATGGGCTTCGGCGCCGCGAAGACCTACGACCTGGAGGTCTGGCTGCCGGCTCAGGACACCTACCGCGAGATCAGCTCGTGCAGCAACTGCGAGGCCTTCCAGGCGCGGCGCATGCAGGCACGCTTCCGCAACGCCAGCGGCAAGACCGAATTCGTGCACACGCTCAACGGCTCGGGCCTGGCGGTCGGGCGCGCGCTGGTCGCGGTGCTGGAGAACCACCAGCAGGCCGACGGCAGCGTGCAGGTGCCGGCGGCGCTGCGCCCCTACCTGGGTGGCCTGGAGGTGCTGCGGCCATGATCGACGACGCCACCATCGCACGGGCGGCCGACGCGCTGCTGCAGGCGCGCGAGCGCGCCGTCTGCCTGACGCCGCCGAGCCGGCAGTGGCCGGGCTTCGACCTCGCCGCCGCCGACCGCGTGGCCGCCGAGACGGACCGCCGGCGCATCGCCGCCGGCGAGCGGCCGCGCGGCTGGAAGATCGGCTTCACCAACCGCACGATCTGGCCGCGCTACGGCGTGCACGAGCCGATCTGGGCGCGCGTGTGGGACGGCACGCTGTCGCTGCTGGACGGCACCGAGGCCGAGGTGTCGCTGGAAGGGCTGGTGCAGCCGCGCATCGAGCCGGAGATCGTCTTCGGTCTGGCGGCCGAGCCCTCCGGCGACATGGACGACACCGCGCTCGCCGGCTGCATCGCCTGGGTCGCGCATGGCGTGGAGATCGTGCACACGCACATCGAGGGCTGGCGCTACGACGGCCCCGCCGACCCGCTGGCCGACTTCGGCCTGCACGGCCGGCTGCTCGTGGGCCCGCGCGTGCCGGTGGCCGGCTGGGCGACGCTCGGCGCCGACCTCGCGGCGCTGACGATGGCGCTGGAGCAGGGCGGCCGCGAGGTGGACCGCGGCCTCGGCGCCAACGTGCTGGATGGCCCGCTGAGTGCGCTGCGGCTGTGGCGCCGCGCGATGGCCACGCGAACGCCCGACACGCCGGTGCGCGCCGGCGAGGTGGTCACCACCGGCACGCTGACCGACGCCTGGCCGGTTGCGCCGGGCCAGCGCTGGCGCACGCGGCCGGGCGACGCGCGGCTGCCCGGCCTGGGCCTGCGCTTCGTCGTGTGAGCTAGAATTTCAGGCTTCGCTCGCAGCGAGACCACGCCCAGCGTCGTACCCCGGAAAGGTGGCAGAGTGGTCGAATGCGCCGGACTCGAAATCCGGTATACGGGTCTCCCGTATCGAGGGTTCGAATCCCTCCCTTTCCGCCAGTGAGACTTTCGGCAGAGTTCGCCAAGGTCCGCAGAACTGACCAGGAAGCCCCGCCAGCCGGGGTTTTTTCGTTCCCGATGGGTCTCCGGGGGCCATCGGAGTCGGGTCCGGCACGTTCCGGAACCTCGTTGAGCAGGGTCAAGGGCTCGCCGGCCGGGCCATGCGACCGTCGGTGCGTCGTGCGGGCGTGGACGGCCTGCCCATGCGGTCGCCGCGCCCGCCCAGACCGGGCCTGCGAACCTTCGGCCGATGCCGGGGTCTGCTCTGAGAGGACTGTCCGTCGCCCCTCGTCGGTCGAAGAGGACGTGCCCGCGCCGCGCGCGCTGGCGCGGTCGGCGCGGCGGTCGTCCGCCGCCGGGCTGCCCGGACCCGGTCACCACAGGGCCGTGCGCCATCCCGGGCCCCGGGCTGGAACGGCCACCGCAAGGAGGCCCACGATGAAGAGACGCCTGATGATCCTGGCCGGCACGCTGGCGGCCGGCGCCGCGTCGGCGCAGATGCCCCGGCTGGACGACCTCGTCAAGGAACTGGGCCGGCGGCCCGGCGAGCCCGCGCGCGACACCGGCGCCGCCGACGAGAAATCCAGCGCCGAAGGCATCAAGGAGGCACTGGCCATCGGCACCGAGAAGGCCGTGAACAGCCTGGCGCGCAAGGACGGCTACTTCGGCAACCGGGCCGTGAAGATCCTGATGCCGGCCGGCATCCAGAAGGTCGCCGACATGGCGAGCCGGCTCGGCTTCGAGCGCCAGGTGGACGAGTTCGTGCTCAGCATGAACCGCGCCGCCGAGGCCGCGGCGCCGCTGGCGGCGCGCCACTTCAAGGAGGCGATCCGCGAGATGACGCTGGATGATGCGCGCGCCCTGGTCACCGGCGGCCAGACCAGCGCCACCGACTATTTCCGGCGCAAGACGCACGACAAGCTCTACGCGGCCTTCAGGCCCGTCGTGTCGCAGAAGGTCGGCGAGGTCGGGGCCACGCGCGCCTACACCGAACTGATCGATCGCTACGAGCGCGTGCCCTTCGTGTCGTCGCAGTCGGTCGATCTCGACGACTACGTGACCACCAAGTCGCTGGACGGCCTCTTCCACATGGTGGCCCAGGAAGAGAAGGCCATCCGCAGCAACCCCGCAGCGCGCACCACCGACCTGCTGAAGCGGGTCTTCGGCGCCTAGGGACGAGGCGGTATGGACGCGGGCCGCAGCGCGGCGCGCCGCGGACCGCTGGCCGCGGCGGCCGTGT
>CAZUPH010000348.1:0-2645 GCA_964621995.1 uncultured Rubrivivax sp.
TGCTGATCCGCACCACCGGCGACACGATCGCGATGTCGCCGCCGCTGATCATCGAGCGCGCGCAGATCGACGAGCTCGTCGACAAGGTGCGCGGCGCGATCCGCCGCGCCGCCTGAGCCCCGGGAGACGGCCGCCGCGCGCATGCCCTTCGTCGCCACCGACGACGCCCTCGCCCGCGACTCGTACTACGCCGCGACGGCGCGGCGGGATCGTTCCTGGCCGGCTCTCGATGGCGACCAGGCCTGCGACGTGGCCATCGTCGGCGGCGGGCTGGCCGGGCTGTCGGCCGCGCTGGACCTGCGCGCGCGCGGGTTCGACGTCGCGCTGCTCGAGGCGCGCGAGGTCGGCTTCGGCGCCAGCGGGCGCAACGGCGGCCAGGCCATCCACGGCCTGGCCTGCGAGCCCGAGGTGGTCGAGCAGCAACTCGGGCTGGACGATGCCCGGCGCGTCTTCGCGATGTCGATCGAGGCGCTGGACCTGCTTCGCACGCGCATCGCGCAGCACGGCATCGCCTGCGACCTGCGCGACGGCTGGCTGGGCCTGGCGCGCTCGGCGTCCAAGGGGCGTGCCCTCGCCGCATCCGCCGAGCGGCTGGAGCGCGTGTACGGCTATGCGCTGGAACGCATCGCGCCGGCCGACACCGGCCGCTGGATCGCCAGCCCCGCCTTCCACGGCGGGGTGCACGACCCGCGGTCCTTCCACCTGCACCCGCTGAAGCTGGCGCACGGCCTGGCGCTGGCCGCGCACCAGGCCGGCGTGCGCCTGCACGAGAGGAGCGCGGTGCGCACGCTGGTGCCGGGTGCGCAGCCGCTGCTGCGCACCGATGCGGGCACGCTGCGCGCGCGGCAGGTGCTGCTGGCCGGCAACGTGTATCTCGGCGGCCTGGTGCCGCCGCTGGCCGCGCGCATCATGCCGGTGGGCACCTTCATCGCCTGCACCGAGGCGCTGCCGCCCGAACTCGCCGCGAGCCTCGTGCCCGGCGGGCAGGCGGTGTGCGACACCAATCTCGTCGTCGACTATTTCCGCCCGACGCCCGACCAGCGGCTGCTCTACGGCGGCCGCGTCAGCTACAGCACGCGGGCGCCGGCCGACCTGGCACGCAGCATGCGTGCGCGGCTCGTGCACACCTTCCCGCAACTGGGCGGTGCACGCATCGAACATGCCTGGGGCGGCTTCGTGGATATCTCGATGAACCGCGCACCGGACTTCGGCCGCCTGCCGGCGGCCGACGGTGCGCCGGCGAACGTCTACTACCTGCAGGGCTTCTCCGGCCACGGCCTGGCGCTGACCGGGCTGGCCGGCCGCCTGGTGGCCGAGGCGATGGCCGGCGACGCGGCGCGCTTCGACGTCTTCGCGCGCCTGCGCCACCGTGCCTTCCCCGGCGGGCCGCGCCTGCGCACCCCCGCGCTGGTGCTGGGCATGGCCTGGTACCGGCTGCGCGATATGCTCGCCTGAGAACCCACCGGCCCCATCGATGTCGAGCCCCCTCCCCGTCGTCCTCGTGCCCGCCTGCAACCGCAGCCTGGGCGACCACCCCTACCACGTGGTCGGCCGCAAGTACGTGGAAGCGGTGCGCCTCGCCGGCGCGCTGCCGCTGGTGGTGCCGCGGCTGGAGCCCGGAGAGATCGGCGCCGCGCTGGACCTGGCCGACGGCGTGCTGCTGACCGGCTCGCCGTCCAACGTGCACCCCTCGCACTTCGGCGAGCACGTGCACGACCCCGCGTTGCCGCTGGACCCCGAGCGCGACGCCTGGACGCTGCCGCTGCTGCGCGAGGTGCTGGCGCGCGGCATGCCGCTGCTGGGTATCTGCCGCGGCGCGCAGGAGACCAACGTCGCGCTCGGCGGCACGCTGCACCAGGCCGTGCAGGAGCAGCCCGGCTATGCCGACCACCGTGCGCCGGAGCCGGCGCCGGCCGACGAGCAGTACGGCCCGGCGCACCCGGCGCGGGTGCTGCCCGGCGGCGTGCTGGCCTCGCTGCTCGGCGCGGACGAGATCACCGTCAACTCGCTGCACGGCCAGGGGGTCAAGACGCTGGCCCCCGGGCTGCGCGTCGAGGCCCTGGCGCCCGACGGCCTGGTGGAGGCCTTCTCGGTGCCGGCCGGGCCGGGGCGCGCCGGCGGCTTCGCGCTGTGCCTGCAGTGGCACCCTGAGTGGCGCGCCGCCGAGAACCCGGTGTCGATGCAGATCCTGCGCGCCTTCGGCGACGCCGTGCGCGCCTGGCGTGAGCACCCCCGCGACCGCGTGCGCGTGCCCTTGCCGGCGGCGGCCTCCGCTGCCGCGACGGCCTGAGGCGCTGCGAGCCGCAGCGAACCGCCGGCGCCCCGAGAACCCCCGCACCGACGCCGACCCCCGACCATGACCCCCCGACGCAACCTGACCTTCGCCGAGCTCGAACAGTGGCTCAACCAGCACCGCGTGACCGAGATCGAGTGCCTGGTGCCCGACCTGACCGGCGTCGCCCGCGGCAAGATCCTGCCGCGCGAGAAGTTCACCGAGGACCGCGGCATGCGGCTGCCCGAGGTGGTGGTCGCGATGGGCGTCACCGGCGAGTTCCCCGAGGAAGGGCCGTACTACGACGTCATCACGCCCACCGACCGCGACATGCACCTGCGCCCGGACCCGAGCACGGTGCGCATCGTGCCCT
>CAZUPH010000349.1:0-2642 GCA_964621995.1 uncultured Rubrivivax sp.
ACGGCACCGGCCTGCACCACCTGGTGTTCGAGGTGGTGGACAACTCCATCGACGAGGCGCTGGCCGGGCACTGCGACGACATCGTCGTCACCATCCACAGCGACAACAGCATCAGCGTCGTCGACAACGGGCGGGGCATCCCCACCGGCGTGAAGATGGACGACAAGCACGAGCCCAAGCGCAGCGCGGCCGAGATCGCGCTGACTGAGCTGCATGCCGGCGGCAAGTTCAACCAGAACAGCTACAAGGTCAGCGGCGGCCTGCACGGCGTGGGGGTGAGCTGCGTCAATGCGCTCTCCAAGTGGCTGCGCCTGACCGTGCGCCGCGAGGGCCAGGTCCACTACATGGAGTTCCGGCGCGGCGTGCCGCAGGAACGGGTGCTGGAAACGCGCGGCGGCTTCCCGGTCAGCCCGATGAAGGTGCTGGGCGAGACCGAGAAGCGCGGCACCGAGGTGCACTTCCTGCCCGACGACGAGATCTTCAGCCTGGTGGACTTCCACTACGACGTGCTGGCCAAGCGGCTGCGCGAGCTCTCCTTCCTGAACAACGGCGTCAAGATCCGCCTCGTGGACGAGCGCAACGGCAAGGAGGACAACTTTGCCTTCGCCGGCGGCGTGAAGGGCTTCGTGCAGTTCATCAACACCGGCAAGAAGGTGCTGCACCCGAACATCTTCCACGCGCTGGGCGAGAAGGCCAGCGAGCAGGGCACGACCATCGGCGTCGAGGTGGCCATGCAGTGGAACGACGGCTACAACGAGAGCGTGCTGTGCTTCACCAACAACATCCCGCAGCGTGACGGCGGCACCCACCTGACCGGGCTGCGCGCGGCGATGACGCGCGTCATCAACAAGTACATCGAGGACAACGAGCTGGCCAAGAAGGCCAAGGTGGAGATCGCCGGCGACGACATGCGCGAGGGCCTGGCCTGCGTCGTCAGCGTCAAGGTGCCCGAGCCCAAGTTCAGCAGCCAGACCAAGGACAAGCTCGTCAGCAGTGAAGTGCGCGGCCCGGTGGAGGACATCGTGGGCAAGCTGCTCAACGACTGGCTGCTGGAGAACCCGAACGACGCCAAGATCATCTGCGGCAAGATCGTCGAGGCCGCGCGCGCGCGCGAGGCCGCGCGCAAGGCGCGCGAGATGACGCGGCGCAAGGGCGTGCTGGACGGCCTGGGCCTGCCCGGCAAGCTGGCCGACTGCCAGGAGAAGGACCCGGCGCTGTGCGAGATCTACATCGTCGAGGGCGACAGCGCCGGCGGCAGCGCCAAGCAGGGCCGCGACCGCAAGTTCCAGGCGATCCTGCCGCTGCGCGGCAAGATCCTCAACGTGGAGAAGGCGCGCTACGAGAAGCTGCTGTCTTCGGACAGCATCGTCACGCTGATCACGGCGCTGGGCACCGGCATCGGCGCCGAGGACTTCAACGTCGACAAGCTGCGCTACCACCGCATCATCATCATGACCGACGCGGACGTGGACGGCGCCCACATCCGCACGCTGCTGCTGACCTTCTTCTATCGCCAGATGCCGGTGCTGGTGGAGCGCGGGCACATCTACATCGCGCAGCCGCCGCTGTACAAGGTCAAGCAGGGCAAGCAGGAGCAGTACCTGAAGGACGGCAGCGAGCTCGACGCCTTCCTGCTGAAGGTGGCGCTGGACGGTGCCGCGGTGTGGCCCGACGGCAGCGCCGAGGGCGGCCGGGCCGTCATCACCGGCAGCGCGCTGGAGAGCCTGGCGCGCAGCTACCTGCTGGCCAGCAGCGTGATCGAGCGCCTGGCCAACTGGATGGACGGCGACGCGCTGCGTGCCATCGCCGGCGGGCTGGCGCTGGACCTGGACAGCGCCGCCGCGGCCGAGGCCTCCGCGCTGGCACTGCAGGCCGCGCTGGGGCTGAACAGCCGCGAGGCCGAGGTGGCGGCCGAATTCGACGCGCGCACCGACAAGCACCTGCTGCGCATCAGCCGGCGCCACCACGGCAACGTCAAGAGCAGCGTCATCACGCAGGACTTCGTGCACGGCGCCGACTACGCCACGCTGGCCGAGGCCGGCCGCGCCTTCCAGGGTCTGCTGGGCCCCGAGGCCGTGGTGCGCCGCGGCGAGGGCGACAAGCTCAAGGAACAGAAGGTGGCCGACTTCCGCGCCGCGATGGCCTGGCTGATGCAGCAGGCCGAGGGCAGCGTCGCCCGCCAGCGCTACAAGGGCCTGGGCGAGATGAACCCCGAGCAGCTCTGGGAGACCACGATGGACCCCACGGTGCGCCGGCTGCTGCGCGTGCAGATCGAGGACGCGATCGAGGCGGACAAGGTCTTCATGATGCTGATGGGCGACGAGGTCGAGCCGCGCCGCGACTTCATCGAGAGCAATGCGCTGAGGGCGGCGAATATCGACGTGTGATCGATTTGTCGTCCTGAGCAAAGCTTTGCCGTCCCGGCACCATAGATCTGCCGTTGCCGGCGAACAGAGCTCTATCTGCAGAAGTTCCAATCCGTCCCACTAGCCTGGGAGCAGCATGATGGTTATCGCAGGGGTTGACTGTGGGCGGGCGATAGGCGGCCCCGTTCCGATCCACCCCTCGCGGCGCGAGGGCCTCTCCTTAGTCGACCCTGAACAACGCCAGAACCCGCGCCGTTGCTTGGTTTGCGGGCGATT
>CAZUPH010000350.1:0-744 GCA_964621995.1 uncultured Rubrivivax sp.
GCGGCGGCATCGCGATCGCGCCCGAGCGGCCAAGCGCGGCGATGCTGCGCGAGGCGCGCAGCCAGCGCGTCGTGACCCAGATCGAGGGCCTGGACGAGGAGTCCACCGCGACCGCGGTGGCGCGTGCGCGCGTCAAGGCGCTGGCACGCCTGCCGGCGGCCGACCTGGCTTTCGGCAGCGAGGACCGCTACCTGCTCGTCGTGCAGCCGATCCCCGCCGCGGTGGCGAGCAACGCGCTCGCGGTGCAGAGCGCCTATCGCGAGTACCAGCAGCGCGCGCTGGCGCGCGACGGCCTGCGCCGCATGTACCTGGGCACGCTGACGCTGGCGCTGATCCTGGCGGTGTTCGGCGCGGTGCTGCTGGCCGCGGTGTTGGGCACCCAGCTTGCGCGCCCGCTGCTGCTGCTCGCCGAAGGCGTGAAGCAGGTGGCCGCCGGCGACCTGGGGGCGAAGCCGGTGTCGGCGTCGCGCGACGAGATCGGCGGCCTGACGCGCAGCTTTGCGCAGATGACCGAGCAGCTCGGCCATGCGCGCGAGCAGGTGCAGCGCGGCGTGGCCGAGCTCGAGAGCGCGCGCACCCACCTGCAGACCATCCTCGACAGCCTGACGGCCGGCGTGATCGTGTTCGACGCCGAGCGCCGCATCGAGACCGTGAACCCGGGCGCGACGCGCATCCTGAAGCTGCCGCTGTCGGCCTACCGCGGGCACGAACTCGGCGAGGTGCCGGGGCTGGAGGACTTTGCCG
>CAZUPH010000350.1:754-1392 GCA_964621995.1 uncultured Rubrivivax sp.
CGCGGTGTGGCAGCGTTTCGAGCTGCACACCGCCAGCCCCGAGGCCGGCGAGCGCGACCACTGGCAGGACGCGTTCGAGCTGCCGGCGCCCGGCTCCACGGCGACCACGCGCGCCACCGACGCCGACACGCTGAGCCTGCTGGTGCGCGGCGCCGCGCTGCCCGAGGACGCGCGCCTGCTCGTCTTCGACGACATCAGCGAGGTGGTGTCGGCGCAGCGCCAGGCGGCGTGGAGCGAGGTGGCGCGCCGCCTCGCACACGAGATCAAGAACCCGCTGACGCCGATCCAGCTCTCGGCCGAGCGCCTGCAGCACAAGCTCGAGGCCAAGCTCGGCGGCGATGACGCCGGCTTGTTGCAGCGCTCGGTGGCGACCATCGTGGCCCAGGTCGACGCGATGAAGAACCTGGTCAACGAGTTCCGTGATTACGCCCGCCTGCCGGCGGCCAAGCTGGTGTCGATGGACCTGAACGCACTGGTGGCCGAGGTGCTGGCGCTGTACGGCGAGGCGGTGGAGCGCGGCCGCATCGTCGCGCACTGCGCGGCCGGGCTGCCGTCGATCCAGGGCGACCCGACGCAGCTGCGCCAGGTGCTGCACAACCTGGTGCAGAACGCGCTCGACGCGGTGGCCGAGCGGCCCG
>CAZUPH010000350.1:1402-2626 GCA_964621995.1 uncultured Rubrivivax sp.
GCAGTGCGCCTGGTGTTGCAGGACAACGTCCCGTGCTTCGCCGACAATGTGCTCAAGCGCGCGTTCGAGCCCTACTTCACCACCAAGAGCAAGGGCACGGGCCTCGGCCTCGCGGTGGTGAAGAAGATCGCCGACGAGCACGGCGCGCGCGTCCGCGTAGGCAACCTGGCGCCCGAGAGCGGCGCCGGCGAGGGGGCGCCGCCGAGGGGCGCGCGGGTGTCGCTATCATTTGGCCTCCTTGCCGACGCGCCCCCGACCCCGCGAAACGTAGACCGTTCCCCCGCCTGAAGCGAGCCGGAACCGCCGACCCCCCCTCAATGGCCACCATCCTCGTAGTCGACGACGAAGTCGGGATCCGCGCGCTGCTGTCCGAGATCCTCACCGACGAGGGCCACTCGATCGAGCTGGCCGAGAACGCCGCCCAGGCCCGCGCGGTGCGCGAGCGCCTGCGGCCCGACCTGGTGCTGCTGGACATCTGGATGCCCGACGTGGACGGCATCAGCCTGCTCAAGGAGTGGGGCGCCACCGGCGCGCTGAACATGCCAGTGGTGATGATGAGCGGCCACGGCACGATCGACACCGCGGTCGAGGCCACCAAGTTCGGTGCCATGGCCTTCCTGGAAAAGCCGATCACGCTGCAGAAGCTGCTGCGCGCGGTGGACCAGGCGCTGGTCAAGCCGGCGGCGCCCGCGGCGGCGCGCCCGGGTGCGCCTGCGTCGCCGCCCGGGCTGGCGCCCTTGCTCGGCAGTGCGGCCCCGCTCGCCAGCGGTCTGCGCCATGACTTCGGCGTGGCCGATGCTCTGCACGCGCACGGCGCGGCGGTGCCCAGCGGCCCGCAGGGCGTGCAGAGCTTCGAGCTCGACCGCCCGCTGCGCGAGGCGCGCGACGCCTTCGAGAAGAGCTACTTCGAGTTCCATCTCGCGAAGGAAAACGGCTCGATGACGCGCGTGGCCGAAAAGACCGGCCTGGAGCGCACCCACCTGTACCGCAAGCTCAAGCAGCTGGGCGTGGACCTCACGCGCAACCGGCGCGGCGGGGCCTGAGCGGGGCGGCCTTCCCCGCCTGCGCGGGGAGGGGCGCCAGCGTAGGGGCGAGCGCATGCTTGCGCGAGCGCGGCCTGCAGGGCCTGAGCGGGGACGTCGGCGTTGCTATACTGCCGGGCTCGGCCTGGTAGCTCAGTTGGTAGAGCAGCGGATTGAAAATCCGCGTGTCGGTGGTTCGATT
>CAZUPH010000351.1:0-2603 GCA_964621995.1 uncultured Rubrivivax sp.
GCTGCCAGCCCTTCGGCCGCAGCACCATCGTCTGGGGCGCCGGCAAGGAGTACCCCGTGCGGGGCGAGGACTTCGCCTTCATGTTGTTCCGCAAGAGGAACTGCTGTGTGGGGTACTGAATTCCGCCGCCTCGCCCGGTCGGCGATCGTCGCCGGATTCGCGCTGTCCGCCATGACGACGCACGCGCAAGCTCCCGTCGGCCCGCCTCCCGCGAAGGTGATGCCGCGTGTCGATGCCCTGCCCGCACCCGTCACGCAGGTGCCGGTGGACCTGGAGGCGCTCGCTCGGGGATTCGCGGCGTCCACCGAGAAGCCGGCGCTGCCGGGCGCCACCGAGCCTCGGCTGATCGTGTTCATCAGCCTGGCCATGCCGGAAGCCACGCTGGCGCGGCTGGCGGAGCAGGCCGCGCGTGCCCGCGCGCAGTTGGTGCTGCGCGGCCTGTCGGAGGGTTCGCTGCCACGCACCGCGGTGCGCGTCCAGCAACTGATCGGGTCGCGGCCGGTGGCCGTCCAGATCGATCCACGGGTCTTCGACCGGTACGGGATCCAGCGCGTGCCGTCGTTCGTTCTCGCCCGCCCCGGCGTGGACGACACGGCTTGCGGTGAGCAGCAGTGCGCGAAGTCGGACGGCCATGCCGTGGTGGTTGGCGATGTCAGCCTCGACTACGCCTTGGCGCACATCCAGCGCTCGGCGCCGGCCCTGGCGAAGGATGCAGGCCGTTTCCGCGCCCGGCTCGGACCACGGGAGTGACACCATGCGCAAGCTGATCGCGTGCTTCACCGCGTTCTGCGTCGCGCTGACACCCGCGACCGCAGCGGCCGGTCCGTACGAGGAGGGCGTCGCAGCGGGCCAGGCCGCCAACCCGGTCGCCCGCGGCAGCGTCAACGCGCCGAGCGCCACCGGTGTCGTGCCCGGCTACACCACCGCCCCGCCCGAGTCCGCCTACTACCGGCAGCCCAACCTGTCGTCCCAGGGCAGCGCCCGACTGTCCCTTTGCACGACGCTGCCGAACGACCCCGTGTGCCAGGCCCAGCGTGGCGCGATGGGGTCGGCGAACCTGCCCCGCCCGGCCATCGGGCCGGGCGATCCGTCGGTGTCCGCGGCTCACGGCATCGCGCGCACGCCGTCGAGCGTGCTCGAGAACCTGGCCTCCTACTACAGCGGCTGCACGACCACGACGACCGCTGTCCCGGCCGGCACGCAGACCCGCAGTTGCCTGCGCTACGAAGGGGTCGGCACCTACCGCTGCACGCGCAGCCTGACGGTCGGCATCGGGCGCAGCACCAATTGCACGCCCGGTGACTGGTTCGCGAACGCCGCCGCGGGGCGCACCGGCGTGGACGTTCAATGCCTGCCCGACCGTCCGGAAAGTGCGCAGCACTTCCGGGTGACACAGGACGCTGCGCCGCTGGCCTTCTTCGACGTCGACATGACGACGCCAGTGGTGTTCCCCCAGATGGTCGCGGTACTGGACACCAGCTACTCGTGGAGCACCGGTACGGAGATCCGCACGGGTGTCTGGGTTGCCGACAAGGCCTGCAGCGGAGACTCCTGCGCCCTCACGGCGATGATCGCCGCCGAGCGGGCAGAGACCTGTACCGGCGGCGGCGATTCCGGCTACAGCTGCACCAGTGTCGAGCCGTTTCTCAAGCGCTACGCCGCCTGCCCCTCCGGCACGCAGAGCGGCAACCTGATCCAGGACACCGTCTGCCAGGGGGACAGCGGCTGCACGACGACGGTGCTGGACGGCGCGCGCTGCTACGCGCCCGCCGGTGGCTACACGGCGCTGACCGGCTTCGACGTGACCGGAACGATTGCCGGCTACTACTGGAACCTCGACAGCGAGCGCAGCGTCGTCGGCTGGGACCCGAACCCAGCCTACGGCCCGATCCCGACGATGCGGCTGTCGTACACCCGGCCCCGCACCACCCTCACCGAAACCGACCGCTGGGACGACCAGTGCCCCAGCGTCGCCGACGGCAGCCGCTGCACCATCCAGACGGCGGCGGTCTGCACCGACGGGCCGGCGACGAAGGTGATCGACGGGGCATCGGTCACCCGAGACTGTTGGCAGTACGAGAGCACGATGAACTGCAGCGGCAGCGCGCCGGCCAGCCAGTGCGCGCCGCTGGTCGCCGCCGGGTGCATCGCCTCGGGCTCGATCTGCCGGCGCAGCAACGCCAGCACGGGCGCCTGCGAAGTGCACGAGGACAGCTACAGCTGCCCGGTGCCGGCGCAGACGGTGACCAGCGCCAGCAACTGCCCGTCGAACGTCTTCTGCCTGCAAGGCAACTGCTTCGACATCAGCCACGCGAACGATGCCGACTTCGCGCGCAGCATGTCGATGCTCGAGGCGGCGCGCGAGGCCGGCGTCTACCTCGACACCGACCGCATGCAGGTCTTCAAGGGCGAGGACAATCGCTGTCGCGACCGGCTGCTGAAGAACTGCTGCTACGCCGACAGCGCCGGCGCCGGCATGACCAACCAGAGCCTGTTCGGCACCGGCTCGCGGCTGGTGTACGACGTGCTGATGAACGCAGAGAACCGCCAGTTCATCTACCAGGGCATGTCGGCCCTGCTGATGGGCGGCGGCTTCAGCGGCA
>CAZUPH010000352.1:0-2537 GCA_964621995.1 uncultured Rubrivivax sp.
CGCTCGCCCAACGCCCGCCGTGCGACCCCTTCCGGGCTCGCACGCGCGGGCTCAGCCGTTCGCGAACGGCGCCCAGCCGCCGCCGCGCAGGCGCCGGTGCACCAGGGGCTGCGCGTCGCCCTCGATGGCCAGCAGGTGCAGCCAGCCGTGGTCCACCAGCTGCCGCACCGCGGCGTGCGCCGCGAGCACGTCGTCGATGGCCGCGCACGGCGCCTCGACGAAGACCGACAGCCGCCGCGGCGTGTGGCGCAGCCGCTCGCCGTCGTGCACCGACTGCCAGGGCAGCCCGATGCGCAGGTCGCCGCCGTTGCCCTCGAAGACCCCGATGCCGCCGCCGACCACGTTGTGCAGCAGCTTGTTGCCGGCGCCCTGGCGTTCGGGGTCCACGCTGGAGGCCAGGTACTGCAGGTTGATCCAGTGCGCCACCACCACCGGCGCGGTCAGGATCAGCGTCAGCACGCTGCGGTCGGCGTCGAGCCGGTGGTCGTAGTCGTGCAGGAAGACGCGGCCGCCGAGGCGGGCGCCGGCGGTGCGCGCACGCGGCGCGGCGACGAAGGCGGCGTTGTCGGCCAGCGCCCATTCCGGGCGCGTCTCGGCCCAGTGTGCGGCGCGTTCGCGCAGGCGCTCGTGCAGTTCCGGCGCCGGCAGCGGCGGCAGGCCCAGTGCCGGCGCACGCTCGGCGCGGGCGGCGTCGCCGGCGGCCTGCAGCGCCCGCTGCAGCGCGCGCAGCCCGTCGCCGTGGCCCGGCGGCAACGCGCCGGTGTCGAAGAGCCGCAGTTCGTCGGTGGTCGTGTCGTGCAGCCCGGCCAGGAACCAGGTGCCGGCGGGGACCGTGATGCCCTGCCCGCGCAGGCCCTCGCGCACCGCGGCGTCGTTGAGCAGCGCCGCCAGCGCGCGTGCATTGACCTCGCCACTGCGGCCGCCGCAGGCGCCCCAGTCCAGCCCCGCGGCGTGCGCATTGTTGGCGCTGCTGCCGCCATGGCCGCACAGCAGAACCAGCGGCGCGAAGCCGTCCACCAGGCCCATCGCGCGCAGCACGCCGGCGGCGAGCCGCGCGCCGGCCGCCGGGTCCAGCGGCAGCCGCGGGCTCAGCGCGGCCGCCTCCTCGCGCGCCAGCCCGGCCTGCGCCCAGTCCTGCGGCGCCGGCGTGCCGGGCAGGCTCTGGCGCAGCAGCGCCCCGGCCGCGAGCACCCCGCAGGCCTCGACATGCGAGAAGGCCGCCGCCGGCGTGCTGCGCCAGTCCTGCCAGGTGGCGCCGGCCGCCAGGCGCGCACGCCGCCGATCGGCCAGGGCCTGGGCCAGCGAGCGCTCGGCCGGCGCATCGTCCACCGTCAGCGCCGGCGCCAGCAGGCCCGGCAGCTGCGGCTGCCGCCACTCGGTGCCCAGCGGGCGGTGGTCCACCGGCAGGCCGAAGAAGCCGGCGAAGCCGCGCGTGGCGATGCCGGGGTCGGCGGCTTCCAGTGCACGGCGGAAGACCTCGCTGCGCACGTCGATGCAGAAGATCGCCTGCGCCCGCGGCGGCGCCGCCGGCGCCGGGGCCGGCCGCGTGACCGCGTCGGCGATGCCGGCCTGCACCGCGGCCTCCTCGCGCTGCATGCGCTCCCAGCCGGCATGCTGGCGCGCGCGCTCGGCCGCCACCGCGGCGCCAATGCCGGCCCAGCCCTGCGCCCAGTCCGCCACCACCCCCGCCGGCAGTGCATCGGCCAGCAGCGCGTCCCAGGCGGCGCGGATGGCCAGCAGTTCGACCAGCCGCGGGTCGTCGCCACCGGCCAGGCGCGCCTGCCAGCGCGGCCAGGCGCAGGCCGCGGCCCAGCCGTTCAGGTCCAGCAGCCAGGCCGTCAGGCAGGCCGCCTGCCCGGAGGCCGGCACGCCCAGGCGCCGCAGCGCCTGCGCGATGGCGTCCGTAGCGTCCCGCGGCAGCCGCTCGATCGCCGTGCGCACCGCGGCCCGCCCCTGCGGCCAGTGCAGCCCGCGGTCGGCGGCGATGCGCGCGCGCCAGCCGCTCCACAGGCCGGCGTCCTCGCCGTCCGTCGGCACGTGCCAGCGAGCCTGGCCGGCGTCGAAATGCGCCGCACAGTGCTGGCTGATCTGGTGCACCACCGCATCGCGCCGGTCCGCCAGGTCGGCCAGCAGCGGGCGACGCGCCACGCCCGAGTCGGGCAGCAGCTTCATGCCGGCGAGCACGCCGACGGCCGCCGCGGCCTCCTCGATGGGTCGGTCGATCCAGCCCCAGTACGGGTTGACGGCGATCAGGCGGTCCAGCGGCCAGCTCGGCGCGATGCGGGCGCAGGCCTGCGCGACGGCGTCGGCGACGGCGTGCAGTTCGAGGTCGGAACGGTTCAGCGGCGCATTCATCGCGGTTCTCCGGCAAGCAGGGGCAGGGACGTCGTCGTGGCCTGCGGCTGCGGCGGCACCGGCCAGCGTGCCAGCAGGGCGCGGCTGACGACCTCGTCCACGTAGAAGCCGCCGTAGGCCCAGGGGTGCAGCCGCCGCACCAGCGCCGATTTGCCAGTGGCGGTGAGGCCGCAGGTGATGAC
>CAZUPH010000353.1:0-2526 GCA_964621995.1 uncultured Rubrivivax sp.
GACTTCTGCGGCCTGCACGCCGACCCGGCCAGCGGCGCGGTGTACCTGACGGGCGGCCGATGGAGCTCAGCGGCCGCGAGGCGGCGCTGCTGCGCGCCCTGCTCGCCCGCCCCGGCCACGCGGTGGCCAAGGAGCGGCTGTCGGACCTGGTCTTCGCCGGCGAGGCCGGCGTGCAGTCCGATGCGATCGAGGTCGTCGCCTACCGGCTGCGCAAGAAGCTGGCGGCCACGCGTGCGCAGCTGGTCACGCTGCGCGGGCTGGGCTACCTGCTGAAGGACGGCTCGTGAGCGCGCTGCCGGCCGCTGCCGAGGCCGCTGCCGAAACCGCCGCAGCGGGCGCCGCGCCGCGGCAGGGCCGCCGGCTGTCGCTGCGCCGCTACCTGCTGCTGGGCATCCTGGCGCCGGTGCTGGGCTTCGTCGCGCTGAGCTCGCTGTGGCTGTACCGGCAGGCCCTGGCCGCGGCCGACACCGCCTACGACCGCACGCTGCTCGCTTCGGCCAAGGCGCTGGGCGAGCAGCTCGAGGTGGCGGGCGAGCCCGGCCGGCCGCAGCTGCGATCGACCCTCGTCTACAGCGCGCTGGAGGCCTTCGAGGCCGACAACCGCAGCCGCATCTACTACCAGGTGCGCGGCTTCGGCGGCGAGATGGTCACCGGCTACCCGGACCTGCCTGCGCCGCGGCCCGCCGGCGACGGTCGCAATGTCTATGCCGCGCTGGTGCACTTCTACGACGAGCTGTACCGCGGCGAGCCGGTGCGCATGGCGGTGCTGCTGCAGCCGGTGTCGGGCACCGCCGGCCAGGGCATGGCCACCATCCAGGTCGCCGAGACGCTGGAGCTGCGCGAGCAGCTCGCCCGCGAGCTGCTGCTGCATACGCTGTGGCAGCAGGCGCTGCTGCAGGCGCTCATCGCCGCGGTGGTGATCGGCGTCGTGCAGCGCGCCACGCGGCCGGTGCGCGAGCTCAGCGAGCGCCTGCGCGAGCGGCCCGAAACCGACCTCTCGCCGCTGCCCGCCGGCGACGCGCCGCGCGAGCTGCAGCCCATCGTCGAGGCGACCAATGCGGTGATGGCGCGCCTGGCGCAGCTGCTCGAGCACCAGAAGCGCTTCGTGCGCGACACCTCGCACCAGCTGCGCACGCCGCTGGCGGTGCTGAAGACGCAGCTGCAGTCCGCACGCCGCGGCGACGTCGAGCCGGCGCAGGCGCTCGCGGAGATGGCGCACACCGTGGACCGCGCCACCGAGCTGGCCAACCAGATGCTGGCGCTGGCCAAGGTGGAGCAGCTGCGCCAGCAGGGCCTGCGCGAGGGCTGGCCGGTGCACGACTGGGCCCCGGTCGCGCGCGACGTGGCGCTGGACCTCTCTGCGCTGATCGCCGAGGCGCACATCGACTTCGAGCTCGACACCGAGCCCTGCCCGGTGCGCGCGCACGAGTGGGCGCTGCGCGAGCTGGCGCGCAACCTGCTGCACAACGCGATCAAGCAGCTGCAGGCCGGCGCGGCGGCCGAGCGCCGTCTGGCGGTGCGGCTGCGCCGCGACGGGGCGATGGCGCAGCTGACGGTGGCCGACAGCGGCCCGGGCATTGCGCCGGAGCAGCGCGAGCGGCTGTTCCAGCCCTTCTCGTCGGCGGCCGCCGCGCCGGGCGGCGACGGCAGCCGCGCGGCCGGCGGCGCCGGGCTGGGCCTGGCGATCTGCCACGACATCGTGCAGTCGCTGGGCGGCAGCATCGCGCTGGTCAACCGCGAGTCCGCGGGCCGCGTGCTGGGGCTGGACGCCGTCGTGCGGCTGCCGCTGGAGGCCGCTGCTTGAGCGACGCGACCGACGACCGCGGCCGCGTGCGGCTGGACAAGTGGCTGTGGGCGGCGCGCTTCTACAAGACGCGCGCGCTGGCCGCCGAGGAGATCGCGCGCGGGCGGGTCGGCGTCAACGGCCAGCCGGCCAAGGCCTCGCGCGAGCTGAAGCCCGGCGACCGCATCGAGCTGCGGCAGGGGCCGGTGCAGCGCACGGTGCTGGTGCGCGCGCTGTCCAGCGTGCGCGGCCCGGCCCCGGTGGCGCAGGCGCTGTACGAGGAGACGCCGGAGAGCGTGGCGGCCCGCCTGAAGGCCGCCGAGCAGCGGCGCCTGGGCGCCGAGCCGGCCGCGGCCATCGAGCAGGGGCGCCCGACCAAGCGCGA
Source organism: uncultured Rubrivivax sp. (assembly GCA_964621995.1). Lineage (GTDB taxonomy): Bacteria > Pseudomonadota > Gammaproteobacteria > Burkholderiales > Burkholderiaceae_C > Rubrivivax. The sequence goes on from CAZUPH010000353.1 coordinate 2,169, forward strand.
CCGCCGGCAGCTGGCCGACTGGCGGCGCTGGAGCGCCAGCGTCGACGACGACTGATCGGCCTGCGCCCGCCCCTGCAGCGGGACAAAACGCACGATTCCCCTCTTGAAAACGAGGGCACCCGCCCCATGTGCTTTGGAATACGCCACCGAGACCATGAACCAGCAACCGGAAGCCAAGCCCCAGACTGCCGCGGACAGCGCGGCACCCGACCTCGCCGCCGACGCGGGCGCTGCCACTCCCGCCCCCCTGGAGCAGCAGCTCGCCGAGTTGCAGGCCCGCCATGCCGAGGTGTCCGACGCCTTCCTGCGCGCCAAGGCCGAGGCCGAGAACATCCGCCGCCGCGCCGAGGAGGACATG
>CAZUPH010000354.1:0-2275 GCA_964621995.1 uncultured Rubrivivax sp.
TGCCGAGCTGGTTGCGGCCGAGCGCGCTGACGATGCCGGCGGTGACCGTCTGGCCGACGCCGAAGGGGTTGCCGATGGCCAGCACCTGGTCGCCGACCTGCAGCTGGTCCGAGTTGCCGAACACCATCGCCGGCAGCTTCGGCAGGTCGATCTTCAGCACCGCGACATCGGTCTCGGGGTCGGTGCCCACGACCTTGGCCTGGGCCTGGCGGCCGTCGGCGAGCAGCACCTCGATCTCGTCGGCACCGTCGACCACATGGTGGTTCGTGATCAGGTAGCCCTCGGGCGACACGATCACGCCCGAACCCAGGCCGCGTTGCGGCTCGGCGTTCTGCGGCGCGTTGCGCAGGCCGAAGAAGAAGCGGAACCAGGGGTCGTCGGCGTGCGGGTTCTTCACCGGCGCCTTGCTGGCGGCGATGCTGACCACCGCGGGCGCCGCACGCCGTGCGGCGCCGGACAGGCTGCCCGCGGGCGCTGCACCCGCGGGGCCGTCGGGCACCGCCGCGATCGACACGATCTGCGGCAACATCTGCCCCGGGGCGCGCTGCAGCCACTCGGGCTTGAGCGTCGCCACGACGAACAGCAGCGCCAGCGCCACGGTGACGGCCTGCGAGAAGATCAACCAGAGTCGGCGCATGGGCAGCTGACGGAAACGACGAAGACGACAACATGGCCGCGCGCAAACAGATCGAGGACCACCTCGCCACCCTGCTGGCGCCGGAGCGCTACAAGGATTATGGGCCGAACGGTCTGCAGGTCGAGGGTCGCGTCGACGTGCAGCGCCTGGTGTCGGGCGTGACGGCCAGCCTCGCGCTGATCGATGCGGCGATCGAGTGGCAGGCCGACGCGGTCCTCGTGCACCACGGCCTGTTCTGGCGCGGGCAGGACGGCCGGCTCACCGGCTGGCTGGCCGAACGCGTGAAGCGCCTGATGGCGCACGGCATCAACCTGTTCGCCTACCACCTGCCGCTCGATGCACATCCGGAGCTGGGCAACAACGCGCAGCTCGGTGTGCGGCTCGGCCTGTCGGCCGATGCCCGCTTCGGCGAGCAGGACCTCGGCTTCGCGGGGCCGGCGCGGAGCGAGACCAGCGTCGATGCACTCGCCGCACGCGCGGCCCGCGAACTCGGTCGCGCGCCGCTCGTGCTGCCGGGCGACGGACGGCCGCTGGCGCGCATCGGCTGGTGCACTGGCGGTGCGCAGGGCTATTTCGAGGCGGCGATCGCGGCCGGCGTCGACGCCTTCATCACCGGCGAGGTGCCGGAGCCGAAGGTGCATCTGGTGGGCGAGTCCGGAGTGGACTTCTTGGCCTGCGGCCACCACGCGACCGAGCGCTTCGGCGCACCGGCGGTGGCGGCGCACGTTGCCGAGCACTTCGGCATCGCGCATCGCTTCATCGAGATTCCGAACCCCGCGTGAACCGCGCGAACTCCAGCGGGCGCCGCGGATCCGGCTTTGCCGGTCCGCTGGCGCCGCCCCCTCGAGGGGGAGCGCCGCAGGCGCTCCGGGGGTGGGTCGATCAGAACGCGAACTGCACGCCGAGCGAGTACATGTCGGCGTTGCTCTTGCTGCCGAAGGCGTCGAGGCGATAGCGTTCCCACTCGCCGCGCAGTGCGGTGCTTGGGCCGAGCTGGTACTGCGCGCCGAGGCCGAACTTGGGCACGCTGTTGCGGTCGCTGGCGCCGGGCACGCTGGTCTTGACGTTCGCGACGCCGGCGCGGGCGAACGCGGTCCAGTCGGGTGACAGCGGAAGGAAGCCCACCGCGTCGAGCGCATAGCCGTCGGCCTTGGCGTCGCCGGCAGGCCCGGACAGGCGACCCAGGCGCAGCGCGCTCAGCTCGGCGCCGACGTACGGGTTCAGGCGCCAGCCGCCATAGACCTTCAGCCCGGTGCCGGAGCTGTCGCCGCTCACGCCGCCGATGCTGTCGGCCTTCCAGTCGGGCTTGCCGACCGTGGCGCCGATGTAGGGGCCGCTGCTGGCGTTGCTCTGGGCCAGTGCGGGCAGCGCCATCGCGGCCGCCAGGGCGACCGCTGCGCCGCGCAGCATCGGTCGGGTCGGCGGGCGTCGCAGGCGTTGGGTTGAACGGTTGAGCATGGGTTCTCCTTTCGCGAGATGAGCGACCCCTGGCGAGGTACCGGGGCCGTGGACCCATGGTCACGGACGCACCGCCGCGCGGTGTGTCGTGAAGGTGAAGTCTTGTTGCGCAGCGGCCGGGTTCCGCGACCAATCGTCGCCATGCGGTGAGAGCTGCAAGCAGCTGCGTCGCGCGGTGAC
>CAZUPH010000354.1:2285-2526 GCA_964621995.1 uncultured Rubrivivax sp.
TCGTGCGCGCGTTCCAGCGCGGCGCGGCCGAGGGCTGCGTGGTGGTCGGCGACGCGGCGGTCATCGAACGCGCGCTTGCGGTCACCGGCTGGGCCGCCCCGGTGGCCCGGCTCGACGCGCCGCAACAGGCCGCGCCCGGGGGCAGCGTGCCGGTGTGGGCGCCATTCGCCGCCGACACCGGCCTCGCACAGCTGCCCTGGGGCCGCGTCGACGCGTGCGCCGGCCGCGCCGCGGCCGCCTG
>CAZUPH010000355.1:0-2521 GCA_964621995.1 uncultured Rubrivivax sp.
TCAACAGCACCATCGTCGACCCGAAGAATTTCGACCCCAATTCCTTCGTCGAGGTAAATGCCGACTTCTGCATCATCCCGCCCAATTCCTTCGCCCTGGCGCGCACCGTCGAGTACTTCCGCATCCCGCGCAACGTGCTCACCATCTGCCTCGGCAAGAGCACCTACGCGCGCTGCGGCATCATCGTCAATGTCACGCCCTTCGAGCCGGAGTGGGAGGGGTTCGTGACGCTGGAATTTTCCAACACGACGCCGCTGCCGGCCAAGATCTACGCTGGCGAGGGCTGCGCCCAGGTGCTGTTCTTCGAGAGCGACGAGGTCTGCGAAACCTCCTACAAGGACCGCGGCGGCAAGTACCAGGGCCAGCGCGGCGTCACCCTGCCCAAGACCTGAGCGCGAAGGATTGCACGGCTGTCGCGCCGTGCCGCGCGTCGGCGTGCTTTTTCGACGATCACGCGCTGCTGCGGCGGGCGATCATGTCGCCATGCTGCGCCAACCCCGCACCCCCGACCTGTTCCACGCCCCACCCGACTTCCTCAGCGCCGGCCCGCGCGCGAAGACGGTAGCGTTGCCGCTGGGCGGGCAAGTGGCGCCGGCCCTGTTGCGGCGGTTTGCGCGCGCGATGGCCGATCAGGGCACGCCGGTGCAACTGGCGCGCATGGGCTACGACCGGCTCTACGCATTCGAGTGCCTGGCGCGTGCGCACGCTTGCCAGGACGACGCGCTGAGAAACCTGGCCCTGCGCCTGTTCGTCGCCTTCGAGCGCAAGGCATAGCGCCAACCCTGCGGCGCCTCGGCGCCCGCCATGCGAGGATCGCGGCCTCATCGGCTTGCAGACCCTTGCCATGGCCTTCATGCTCCTGATCAACGAACCCGTCGGCCAGCGCGCCGAGCGCGGCGAGGCCGCCGGCCGCGTGGCCTACCAGCAGATGCTCGACTTCACGGCCGAGCTGCAGCAGCGCGGCGTGCTGATGGCGAGCAGCTCGCTGCAGTCGCTCGAGCACGCGACGCGCGTGCAGGTGAGCAACGGCGCGGCGCGCCTGCTCGACGGCCCGTTCGCCGAGGCCAAGGAGATGGTCGGCGGCTTCTTCATGCTCGACGTCGCGACGCGCGAAGAAGCGCTCGCCATCGCGCAGGCCTGCCCGGCGGCGGCGTGGTGCACGGTCGAGGTCCGCGAGACCGGCCCCTGTTACATCCGCTAGTGTCGATCGCCGCGCGCGTCGCGCGTCGTGGGAAGAGCACAACCCGATCGACTGGAGCCACACGATGCGATTCATGATCCTGGTGAAAGCCACCGCTGACAGCGAGGCCGGCAAGATGCCCACCGAAGCCCTGCTGGCCGAGATGGGCGCGTACCACGAAGAGCTGGCCAAGGCCGGCGTGCTGCTCGACGGCAATGGATTGAAGCCGAGTTCGGCGGGCTTCCGTGTCGTCTACGACGGCACGCAGCGCCGCATCGTCGACGGCCCCTTCGCCGAGGCCAAGGAGATCGTCGCCGGCTACACGATGATCCAGGTGCGCTCGCGCGAGGAGGCGGTCGAGTGGGCACGCCGCTTCCCGAACCCGTCGCTCGACGGCGGCGCGGCGCAGATCGAGGTGCGCCAGCTGTTCGAGCTGGAGGACTTTGCGGCGCCCGGCGACAGCACGGCGGTCGACCGCATGCGCGAGATCGAACTCGGCTCGGCTCCCAAGCGCTGAGGCGGCCCGCGGCATGAGCGTGGAGGTCCACGGTGCCATCGACGCCGTCTGGCGCCTCGAGCGGCCGAAGATCATCGCCGTGCTCGCGCGCATGGTGCGCGACGTGGGCCTGGCCGAGGACTTGGCGCAGGACGCGCTCGTCGCCGCGCTCGAGCACTGGCCGACCGAGGGCGTGCCCGACAAGCCGGCCGCCTGGCTGATGGCCACCGCCAAGCACCGCGCGCTCGACCGCCTGCGCCAGGCCTCGCTGCATGCAAGGAAGCAGGAAGAGCTGGGTGCCGACGCCGACGCGCGCGGCGACCATGTGGTGCCCGACATCGTCGAGGCCATCGAGGCCGCCGAGGGCGACGACATCGGCGACGACCTGCTGCGCCTGGTGTTCACTTCGTGTCACCCGGTGCTCTCGCCCGACGCGCGCGCGGCGCTGACGCTCAAGCTGCTGTGCGGCCTGTCCACCGACGAGATCGCGCGCGCCTTCCTGGCACCCGAGCCGACGATCGCTCAGCGCATCGTGCGCGCCAAGCGCAGCCTCGCGGCGGCCAAGGTGCCGTTTGAGGTGCCGCGCGCCGACGCGCTGCCCGAGCGCCTGGCCTCGGTGCTGGAGGTGATCTACCTCGTGTTCAACGAAGGTTATGCCGCCACCTCGGGCGGCGACTGGATGCGCCCGGCGCTGTGCGACGAGGCGCTGCGCCTCGGTCGCGTGCTGGTCACGCTGATGCCCGAGCATGGGGAGGTGCTGGGGCTGCTCGCGCTGATGGAGATCCAGGCTTCGCGCACCGCGGCACGGACCGACGCCGACGGCCACCCGGTGCTGCTGCTCGACC
>CAZUPH010000356.1:0-2519 GCA_964621995.1 uncultured Rubrivivax sp.
GGCGCGGCGGGCGCCGCGGCCAGCAGCGCACGGCAGCGCGCCTCGTGCTGCGCGATCTCGGCCAGCGTGATCTCGAGGTCCTCGCGCTGCTGCTCGAGCAGCCGGCGGTGCTCGGCCAGCACGGCCAGGAAGGCCTGCAGCTGCTGCGCGGTGTCCGACGGCGAGTCGTACATGTCCACCAGCTGCTTGATCTCCTGCAGCGACAGCCCCAGCCGCTTGCCGCGCAGCGTGAGCTTCAGCCGCGTGCGGTCGCGCTGCGTGTAGACGCGGTTGCGCCCGGCGCGCTGCGGGGTGAGCAGGCCGACGTCCTCGTAGAAGCGGATGGCGCGCGGCGTGATGTCGAACTCCAGCGCCAGCTCGGTGATCGTGTAGCTGCGCGGCGCGGTGCGGGCAGCAGTCGCGGCGGCGGCGGGACTGGCGACGGGGGATCGCTCGGCCATGGTTAGACTGACGTTGACGTAAACGTCAATTTAACCCACCCGGCGCCGCCCGGGCCCCGCCGGACCCCTGCCGATGGCCAACCCTCACGAGAGCGCCCTGAGCTACCCCTACGCCGATGCGCTGCCCGCCACCGGCACCACGCAGGAGGTGGCGCCGGGCGTGCGCTGGCTGCGCATGCCGCTGCCCTTCGCGCTGGACCACATCAACCTGTGGCTGCTGCGCGACCGGCAGGGCGACGTCGAAGGCTGGAGCGTGGTCGACTGCGGCGTCGCCAACGAGGCCACGCGCGCGGCCTGGGAGCAGGTCTTCGCGACCGGGCTGGACGGCCTGCCGGTGCTGCGCGTGATCGTCACCCACATGCACCCGGACCACATCGGGCTGGCGCACTGGCTGTGCGAGCGCTGGCATGCGGAGGAACGGGACTGCAGGCTGTGGATCAGCGCCACGGACTGGAACGCGGCGCGCATCTCCAGCCAGTCCACCACCGGCTTCGGCGGCGACGCGGCGGCGCGCTTCTTCGCGCGCCACGGCCTCGTGGACCCCGACTCGCTGGCCAAGGTGCGCGCACGATCGAACTACTATGCCGGCATGGTGCCGGCGGTGCCGCCGCGCTTCCGGCGGCTGATGGACGGCATGGTGCTGGACATCGGCGGCCGCGCCTGGACCTGCATCGCCGGCTACGGCCACGCGCCGGAGCACATCGCGCTGCACTGCGCCGAGACGGGCGTGCTGATCAGCGGCGACATGGTGCTGCCGCGCATCAGCACCAACGTCAGCGTGATCGACCTCGAGCCCGAGGCCGACCCGCTGCCGCTGTACCTGCGCTCGCTGGACCGCCTGCGCGAACTGCCCGCCGGCACGCTGGTGCTGCCCTCGCACGGCAAGCCCTTCCGCGGCCTGCACGAGCGCATCGCGCAGCTGCACGCGCACCACGACGAACGTTTTGCCGAGGTGCTGGCGGCCTGCGCCGCGGCGCCGCGCAGCGCGGCCGAGCTGATCCCGGTGCTGTTCAAGCGCGTGCTGGACCTGCACCAGACCACCTTCGCGATCGGCGAGGCGATCGCCCACGTGCATGCGCTGGCCCACCGGGGCCGCCTGCGCGCCGTGCCCGGCGCCGACGGCGTGCTGCGCTGGGCGGCGCCAGGCTGAACGGCGCGAAAAGGAAAAAGCGGCAGGCCGGTCGAACCGTCCTGCCGCCTTCCCGATGCACCTCTGCGCCGGAACCTCCCAGCCCCGGACCCTGCGCGCCGCCGCACACGGGGCGGCGGGCCGACTGCCTTTGTGGTTGCCCGGGACCGTCTAACCCCGGGCTGGTGATGACAACTACCGCGCACAGTATCGGCGCCGGGTGCCGCCGGGCCCATCCTACGAATGGTGGAAAGCGGGTCGCCCTCACTCCCCCCGAATGGGGGGTGTCCGGCGGCGATCAGTCGAAGGTGGGCAGCAGCTCGTGGCGCAGCGCGCCGCGCGCCGCCTCGTAGTCGGGCAGCGCCGAGCGCACGACCTCCCAGAAGGCGGCGCTGTGGTTCATCTCGCGCAGGTGCGCGAGCTCGTGCGTGACGACGTAGTCGATGACCGGCAGCGCGAAGTGCACGAGCCGCCAGTTGAGCCGGATCGAGCCGTCGGCGCTGGCGCTGCCCCAGCGCGTGGAGGCCGAGCTGAGCGCCAGCCGCGTCATGCGCACGCCCAGCCGCGCCGCGAAGAAGGCGCAGCGCTCCTCGAAGATGCGGCGCGCCTGGCGCTGCATCCAGCTCTGCACGGTGTCGCGGATCTGCGCCGGCGCCGCGTCCTGCGGCAGCCCCAGGTGCAGGGTCAGCCGCGGCACGCCGGGCAGGGTTGCGCCGTCGGTGTGCAGCACGGCGCCGGCCACGCGGGCGTCCAGCACCAGGATCACCGGCTCGCCCAGGAAGGGCACCGAAGCCCCCTCGCGCCACTCGATGCGCGCCGCCTCGAGCCGGCGCGCACGCTCGCGCTGCTCGTGCAGCTTGCGCAGGATCCAGCGCGACTTCTCGCGCAGCGCGGCCTCGATCTCGCCCACGCCCACCCAGCGCGGCGCGCTGACCGTCAGGCCCTCGGCG
>CAZUPH010000357.1:0-2263 GCA_964621995.1 uncultured Rubrivivax sp.
CAACGACTACACCGAGCGCTTCAACGGCACCTCGTCGGCGACGCCGCTGGTGGCCGGCCTGGCCGCGCTGCTCAAGTCGCTGAGCCCGACGCTGAGCAATGTGCAGGTGCGCAGCCTGATCGAGCGCAGCTGCGACAAGATCTCGCCCGCTCTCTACGCCTACGCCACCGTCGCCGGCAAGCCCAGCGGCACCTGGCACGAGGAGGTGGGTTATGGCCGCGTGAACGTCGAGCGCGCACTGCTCGAGGCCTGCGCCGAGGGCTGCGACTGCGACGCAGGCTGCAGCGGCTGCGGCGGCGACTGCGTCGAGCCGACGCCGGCCCCGTGCCGCAGCCCGTCGCCGGTGCCCTGGCTGCCCTTCGACCGCTGCATGTACTTCTACGAGGTCCGGCAGTTCGACGGCGGCGCCAACCGGATCGACAACGCCGCGGGCCAGCGTCTGCGCCTGCGCGTGACCTACCAGCATTGCCTGAAGCTTGTCGGCCGCCAGCAGGGGCCGCTGCTGTACACGACCACGTTGCTGCCCGGGGAGCAGGTGAGGCTGTACGAATACGACCGCTACCGCCGCACGCGCGCCGAGACGCAGCGCGTGTCGGTGCACACCTCGCTGCGCCAGACCCTGAGCGCGCTGTCGCAAAGCCGCCGCTCGAGCGCGAGTTCGGCCTACTTCGACACGCTCAACGAGATCCGTACCCACGCCGACAGCTCGGTCGCCGCCGGCGGCGGGCTGGCGGGCTTCTTCGGCGCGCCCTCGGTCAAGGGCGAGTTCGGCGTCGACACCGAGACCACGGTGGCCAGCGGCGGCTCGGTGCGCACCGCGTCCGAGCAGTTCACGCAGATGGCGCTCACCGCATCGCAGGCCATCGAGGCCGAGCGCTCGCTGGTGGTCAGCACCTTCGAGGAGCAGGAGCACGTCAACACCACCGCGCGCCAGCTGCACAACGCCAACCACTGCTATGCGGTCACCTATTACGTGCGCCGCGTGATGGAGGCCTACGAGGTGCACTCGCGCATCGAGTCGGTGGAGTGGCGCCTGGGCGACGGCATGGCCTGGCGCTCGGTGGACGACCTGGCCGGCGTGCCCGACGCGCTGCGCAACCTGATCCGCGGCCTGGTCAAGGAGTTGCGCAAGGACGGCGACGCCGCGCACGACATGCGCTCGATCACCGTGCCCACCGACGGCACGGTGTACGAGGCCGAGCTCGCGCACTGCGCATCCTGCGAGCCGGTGCGTCTGGCCGAGGACCAGGTGCGGCTCGAGCAACTGCGCCTGCAGGCGCGTCGTGCCTGCCTCGAGACCGAGCTGCTCGAGCTCGAGGTCGAGCGCCGGCGCCGCGCCGGGCCCGACGCCGGGGCGCTCAGCCTCGGTGCCTGGCCGCTCGGCGGCACGGCGATGCCGGTGGAGGGCGGCGGGTCTACGCACTGAGCCGTCTTCGCGCGGCCGCGCTTCTCGGAGGCTGTACAGTTGACGTTTACGTAAACGTCAACCAAGACGGCTTCCGAGGAGACCCTGCATGCCGACCCTGGCGTCCAAGCTCAATCCGCGCTCGGAGGAGTTCAAGGCCAATGCGGCGGCGATGCGCGCGCTGGTCGAGGACCTGAACGCGAGGCTGGCGCAGATCGCGCAGGGCGGCGGCGAGGGCCCGCGCGCCAAGCACCTGGCGCGCGGCAAGCTGCTGCCGCGCGACCGCGTCGAACGCCTGCTCGACCCGGACACGCCCTTCCTGGAGATCGCACCACTGGCGGCGCTGGACATGTACGGCAACGACGCGCCGGGCGCCGGGCTGATCGCCGGCATCGGCCGCGTCGCCGGCGTCGAGTGCATGGTGGTGTGCAACGACGCCACCGTGAAGGGCGGCACCTACTACCCGATGACGGTGAAGAAGCACCTGCGCGCGCAGGAGATCGCGCAGCAGAACCGGCTGCCCTGCATCTACCTCGTCGACTCGGGCGGCGCCAACCTGCCGAACCAGGACGACGTGTTCCCCGACCGCGACCACTTCGGCCGCATCTTCTTCAACCAGGCGCAGATGAGCGCGCAGGGCATCCCGCAGATCGCGGTGGTGATGGGCTCGTGCACCGCGGGCGGCGCCTACATGCCGGCGATGAGCGACGAGTCGATCATCGTCAAGGAGCAGGGCACCATCTTCCTCGGCGGTCCGCCGCTGGTGAAGGCGGCCATCGGCGAGGTGGTCAGCGCCGAGGACCTGGGCGGCGGCGACGTGCACACCCGCCTGTCGGGCGTGGTCGATCACCTGGCGCA
>CAZUPH010000357.1:2273-2515 GCA_964621995.1 uncultured Rubrivivax sp.
GCAGGACGACATGCATGCGCTGGCAATCGCCCGCGCCGCGGTCGGGCGCCTGAACTGGCGCAAGCAGCCCGAGATGGCGCTGCTGCCGCCGCGCGCGCCGCTGCTGGCCGCCGACGAACTGCACGGCGTCATCCCCACCGACACGCGCAAGCCCTACGACGTGCGCGAGATCATCGCCCGCATCGTCGACGCGTCGGAGTTCGACGAGTTCAAGGCGCGCTACGGCACCACGCTGGTGACCG
>CAZUPH010000358.1:0-2511 GCA_964621995.1 uncultured Rubrivivax sp.
CCACCGGCTGCCCGGGCGCGAGCGCCAGCGTGCCGGCCGCCGAGTGCACGAGCCTGAAGCGCGTGCCCGGGTCGGCCGCGGCCTGCGGCCAGCGCAGGCGCTGCGCGTCCAGCCAGATGCCCTGCGCGTGGTCCCAGGCCGGCGGCAGCGCGGCCTGCGCCTGCAGCACGCGGGTGCGGGCAGGGGCGTCGCAGTCGGCCAGCGTGGCGGCGGGCACAGCCGCGGGGGGCGTCGCGGCCGGGGCCGCCGCCGGGCCGCCGCCGCCACAGCTCGGCCCGGCGGCGAGCAGCATCACGAGGGCGGGCAGCGCGAGGGCGGGGCGACGGTGCATCGGGCCATGCTAGCGAAGTAAAACTACACAAACAACTAGGGCAGAAACCAGGTATTGCCTCTTTGCATGTAGCTGAACTACATTGATTCATGGCCTCCCTGAAGCTGATCCTGGTTGCCGCCACCGCCAGCCTGGCGTCGGCGCTGCTGGCCGGCTGCGCGCTGCGCAGCGCTGCGCAGCCGGACCCGCCGCCGCCGTGGCCGCCGCTGGCGGAAGGCTGGCAGCACGGCGTCTTCATGGAGATCTTCGTGCGCGCCTGGAAGGACAGCGACGGCGACGGCATCGGCGACCTGCGCGGCCTGACGCAGACCCTGCCCTACCTGCAGGCGCTGGGCGTGCGCGGCCTGTGGCTGATGCCGATCACGCCCAATGCCGACGGCGACCACGGCTATGCGACGACCTCCTACCGCGGCATCGCCCCCGAATACGGCACGCTGGCCGACTTCGACGAGCTGGTGCGCGAGGCGCGCGCCCGCGGCATCGGCATCGTCATCGACTACGTCGTCAACCACAGCGCGGCCGCGCACCCGTACTTCGTCTCGGCGCGCCGCGGCCCGGGCAGCCCGTACCGCGACTGGTACGTCTGGTCCGAGACCCTGCCCGCGGGCTGGGACATCTGGGGCAAGAATCCCTGGTACCACGTCGCCGCCGCGCCGTGGAACTTCGCCGGCCACCCCAGGGACCTGCCGGCGCCGCCGCCGGGCGCGCGCGACTTCTACTTCGGGACCTTCGGGCCGCACATGCCCGACTTCGACCTGCGCAACGAGACCGTCGTGCGCTACCACCTGGACAACCTGCGCTGGTGGATGGACCGCGGGCTGGCGGGCTTTCGCCTCGACGCGGTGCCGCACCTGGTCGAGAACGGCGCGCAGGCCTGGAACGACCAGCCCGAGAGCCGCGCGCTGGCGCGCCGCATGCAGGACCTGGTGAAGTCCTATCCCGGCGGCCACGTGGTCTGCGAGGCCACCGCCGAGGCCGAGGCCTGGGGCGACCCGGCGGTCTGCGGCGGCGCCTTCGCCTTCGCCGTCTCGCGCCACTATGCGAAGGCGGCGCTGGGCGACGCGGACTCGGTGCGCGCGGTGGTCGACTACTTCCGCCGCGCCGCGCCGACGATGGCGACCTTCGTCTCCAACCACGACCTCTTCGCCGGCCGCCGGCTGTGGGACCAGGTCGGCGGCGACGAGACCGCGTACCGGCTGGCCGCCGCGGCCTACCTGCTGCAGCCGGGCACGCCCTTCGTCTACTACGGCGAGGAGGTCGGCCAGGCCGGCGACCACCGCCTGGCCGGCGACCTGCCGCTGCGCGGGCCCATGAGCTGGAGTGCCGATGCGCGCACCGCCGGCTTCACCACCGGTGTGCCGTTCCGGCCGCCCGCGCCCAACGTCGCGACGCACAACGTGGCGGCGCAGCTGCACGACCCGGGGTCGCTGCTCGCCTTCTACCGGGAGCTCATCGCGCTGCGCCATGCGCGCGCGTCGCTGGCGCGCGGCGGCTACGAGCACGCCTTCGCCCAGGGGCTGGTGGCCGGCTGGCAGCGCGTGCTGGGCGACGAGCGCACGCTGGTGCTGTTCAACTACGGCGGCACGCCGGTGACCCTGTCGCCACCGGGCCTGGCCGCGGGCGCGCGGCTGCGCCGGCTGTACCCGCGGGACGCCACGCCGGCCGCCGCGGGCGCCGGCACGGTCACGCTGCCGCCGCGCTCGGTGCAGGTGCTGGCCGTGCGTTGACGGCCCCTGACGGCCGCTGCGGCCCCCTATCATCGGCAGCCCGGACCCGAGCCCCTGGCGCCCCCGCAGATGGCCCGCCGCAAGACCACGCCCGCACCGCGCCTGCGCCTGCAGATCGAGCATGGCACCGCCTTCGGGCCCGGCAAGGCGACGCTGCTGGAGCCGATCGCGGCCACCGGCTCGATCAGCGAGGCCGGCAAGGTCATGGACATGAGCTGCCGCACCGCCTGGGCCCTGGTGGCGAGCATGAATGCCGACTTCCGTGCGCCGCTGGTGGCCCGCAGCAAGGCCCCGCAGGAGAAGCCAGGTGAGGAATCCGTCATGTCGCTGCTGAAGAGCCTGGCGCGCCGCGCCGCACGGGCGGCCGCGCTGGCCGCCGTGCTGGCGGCGGCGGCGGCGCCGGCGCGCGCCGGCGAGGTGCTGGTGGCGGTGGCCGCCAACTTCGCCGAGGCC
>CAZUPH010000359.1:0-2480 GCA_964621995.1 uncultured Rubrivivax sp.
CGAGGGCAAGACGCTGGCGCTGGCGCTGGCCGCCGCCGCCGCCGCGCTGGCCGGCGTGCCGGTGCACGTGGTCACCGCCAATGCCTACCTGGCCGGCCGCGACGCGGCGCGGCTGGCGCCGATGTATGCCGCGCTCGGGCTGCGCGCCGGCGCGCTGGCCGGCGACGACGCCGCGCACCGCGCCGCCTACCGCCACGACGTGCTGTATGCGACGGCGCAGGCGCTGGCCTTCGACTTCCTGCGCGACCGCGCCGATGCGGCTGCGGCCGCCGGGGCGGCCGGCGCCGCCGGGGACGCCGCCGCGGGCGCGCCGCCGCGCCAGCGCGGGCTGTGCATGGCGCTGCTGGACGAGGCCGACAGCATCCTGCTCGACGAGGCCGAGGTGCCGCTGATCCTGTCGCGCTCGGCGCCGCAGGCGGCGCGCCGCGCCTTCCTGTGGCAGGCGCTGGCGCTGGCGCGCCGGCTGCGCCCCGGCGTGGACTGCACGCTGCTGCCGGCGGAGCGGCTGGCGCTGCTGACGCCGGCCGGCGAGCAGCATGCCGAGCAGCTGACGCGCGGGCTGGGCGGCCCCTGGCAGCGCGCGCGCTACCGGCGCGAGGCGCTGCAGACCGCGCTCGTCGCGCTGCACCTGGTGCACCGCCAGCGCCACTACGTGGTGCGCGAGGGCCGCGTCGACCTCATCGACGAGGTCAGCGCGCGCATCGCCGAGGGCCGCGTCTGGTCGCGCGGGCTGCACACGCTGGTGGCGATGAAGGAGGGCCTGGCCCCCCCGCCGGAGACCGAGACCGTGACGCAGGTCACCTTCCAGCGCTTCTTCCAGCGCTACTGGCGGCTGGCCGGGCTCAGCGGCACGCTCTGGGAGGCCCGGCACGAACTGGCGCGCGTGCACGGCCGCGGCGTGCTGCGCATCCCGCTGCACCTGCCGTCGCGCCGCACCACGCTGCCGACACGCCGCGTGGCGGCGGCCGTGCTGGCCGACGAGCCGGTGGCGCGCATCGGCGCGCTGGCGACGGCCGGGCGGCCGGTGCTGGTCGGCGTGGACAGCGTGGCCGCGGCGCGTGCGCTGTCGGCGTCGCTGCAGGCCGCGGGACTGCCGCACCGCGTGCTGGACGCGCTGAACGACGCCGAGGAAGCCGCCATCGTCGCCGGCGCCGGGCGCGCCGGCGCCATCACCGTGGCCACGCGCATGGCCGGCCGCGGCACCGACATCGTGCTGGACGACGCCGCACGCGCCGCCGGCGGTCTGCACGTGCTGAACCTGCAGCACAACCCGTCGGCCCGGCTGGACCGCCAGCTCGCCGGCCGCGCCGGGCGCCACGGCGACCCCGGCAGCAGCGAGACCTGGGTCCTCGCCGGCCCGGGGGCTTCAGATGCCGCCCCTGCGGCCGATAAGGACGAACCATGGAACACCCTGCCCCGACCCGCGGGCCCGCCCGGGCTGGCCTTGTTGATGCGACGCTGGCAGCAGTGGCGCGAGGAGCGGCGGCGTGCCGCCGTGCGCGAACGGCTGCTGGCGCAGGATCTGCTCTGGGCGCGCCGGCTGTCCTTCGCCGGCCGCGAGCGCTGAAGCGCGCAGCCCTCTGGCCGGCGGTGCCGGCGGTGCTGGCGCTGCTGGCGGCGCCGGTCCCCGCGGCGCCGCCGGGCGCGGTGCTGTCAGCGCCGCCGGGCGCCGGCGCGACGCGGTCCGCGGGCTGCCTGATCGAGCCGCACCGCGTCGCGGAGGTCGGCTCGCAGGTCGTCGGCATCGTCGAGCAGGTGCGCGTGGAGCGCGGCGACGAGGTGCGCGCCGGGCAGCCGCTGGTCACGCTGCGCGCCGAGGTCGAGCGCGCCAACGCCGACGCCGCGCAGGCGCGCGTGCGCATCGACGCCGACGTGCGCGCCGCCGAGGCCAGCCTGGCGCTGGCCGAGCAGAAGGTGGCCCGCGCGCAGGCGCTGGTGGCGCAGAACTTCGTCTCCGAGCAGGCTGCCGAGCAGGCCCGCGGCGAGGCCGAGCTGGCCCGCCAGAAGCTGGCGCAGGCGCGCGGACAGCAGCGCATCTGGGCCGAGGAGCAGCGGCTGGCCGAGGCGCAGCTGGCGCTGCGCACGCTGCGCAGCCCGTTTGCCGGCATCGTCGTCGAGCGCTACGTGCACCCGGGCGAGCGCGTCGAGGACCGGCCGCTGCTGCGCCTGGCGGTGGTCGACCCGCTGCGCGTGGAGCTGATGGTGCCCACCGCGCAGTACGGCCGGCTGAAGGTGGGCGACCGCATCCCGGTGCGCCCGGAGCTGCCCGGCAGCGACGCGGTGATCGCCATGGTGCGCCATGTCGACCGCGTGCTCGACGCGGCCAGCAACAGCTTCCGCGTGCGGCTGACGCTGCCCAACCCGGGCCACCGCCTGCCGGCGGGGCTGCGCTGCAAGGCGGAGCTGACCGGCGCCGAGGGGGCGGCCCTCGCGGCCCCGGCCGCCACGGCAGTCGTGCCGGTGGCCGGCCGCGGCCGGGC
>CAZUPH010000360.1:0-2479 GCA_964621995.1 uncultured Rubrivivax sp.
CGGCCTCCCGGCGCCCGACGTGCTGAACAACTCGTGGCGCGACTACGGCAACCGCGTCGGCGCCTGGCGCCTGCTCGACCTCTTCGACAGCCTCGAACTGCCCGTGACGCTGCTGATCAACTCCGAGCTGTATGGCCGCTGCCCGCAGCTGGTGGCCGCCTTCCGCTCGCGCGGCGCCGAGATCGCGTCGCACGGCCGCACGAACTCGGAGCACCAGGCCGAGCTGGCCGAACACGAGGAGCGCGCGCTGATCGACACCGTCACGCGCGAGATCGCACGTCACGAAGGCCGGCCGCCGGCGGGCTGGCTCAGCCCCTGGATCGCCGAGACCGAGCGCACGCCCGACCTGCTGCAGGAGGCCGGCTACCGATACGTGCTCGACTGGTGCATGGACGACCAGCCGGTCTGGCTGAAGACGCGCGGCGGCCGGCTGCTGTCCGTGCCCTACCCGCAGGAGCTCAACGACAGCGCGGCGATCATTGGCCGCCACGTCGACGCGCATGATTTCTCGACCATGGTCATCGACCAGTTCGACGAGATGCTCGAGCAGTCGCGCGAGACACCGCTGGTGATGGGCATAGCGCTGCACGCGATGATCGCCGGCCAGCCCTTCCGCGTGCGGGCGCTGCGGCGCGCGCTGCAGCACATCGCGGCCCATCGCGATCGCTGCTGGATGACGACCGCCGGCGCGATCGCCGAAGCCGCCGAGCCCTTCGCGCCCTGAGCCTCAGGCCCCGACCGAGAACAGCCGCGCGTTGTTGACCGCGTAGACGCGCCCGTCGGCGCCCACCGCCGTCGGCGTGTACGACTGCGCGTAGCCGTTGTTCATGCGGATGCGCTGCTGCAGCGTGTTGCTCGGCAGGTGCCAGCGGTAGAGGTAGCCGTCCTCGTTGTTCATCAGCACCGAACTCGTCGCCGGATCGACGGCCGCCGTGTTGATGCACCACTCGGTCCTGCCGCCACCGTAGTTCTCGTCGGCCGTCGGGCTCAGCACCGTGATCACCTCGCGCATCACGAAGGTGCTCGAGAAGCGGTCGACCTGCGAATCGTTCGGGTCGACGATCGCGACGCGGTGCTGGCCGTCGCCGGTGCCGACACCGCCGTAGCTGTTGTACTTCAGCGCCAGCAGGTAGTTCGACGCGCCGGCGTACTGCGGCAGCATCGCGCGCGGCACGATGGACGCCGTGTTGTCCCAGCCGAAGCCGCCGGGCACGCCGGCCGGGGCCAGTACAGCGTCGAACTGCAGCAGCCAGCCACGGAAGTTGTGCGACGGCGCATTGGCCTCGAGCACGCCGATGTACACGCGACCGTCGGGTCCGACGGTCGGCGACGAACTCGCGTTGTCGCTGACCCAGGCCGCCGTGCCGAACAGCGGGTCGATCAGCGCGCGGCTGGCGATCGGCGCCAGCGTCGTGCTGTCCAGCGCCAGCAGGCGCCCGCCGGCGCGGCCGCCCGCCGGCGGCACGTGGTTCACGACCACGTACAGGCGGCTGCCGTCGGGCGACAGCGCCGGCGCGCTGTTGGTCGCCGTCTTGGTCATCGCCGGGTCGCCCGCGGCGTCGGCGGCGGCAATCCAGCGCGCGCTGCCGTCGGCCGCGATGCGCGCGATGCCGCCCACCACGGCGGCCGGGTTGCTGCCGGTGACCGTGAAGCCGAAGAACGTGTTGCCGGCGCTGTCGGTGGTCAGCGGCGTGTTGATGAACACCGTGCCGTCGTAAGTGGCCGGTGCCGCCGCGTAGGCCGCGTCGCCGTAGAAGGCGACCGTCTGCTCCGCGCCGCTCGCCGCATTCGGCGTGCCGCGAAAGCGCACACGGCCGCCGGCCATCGGCATCGCCACGCGGCCGTCCGAGGTCAGCGCCGGGTTGTAGCTCGGCACCCAGGCGTGCGGCGGCAGGCGGTAGTCGCTGTCCAGCGTCCACAGCAGGCCGCCGGTGGCGCCGATGCGGCCCTCGACGCGGAAGCTGTTGCTGCCGGTCTTCACCGGCACGATCACCGTGTTCTGGCGCGTGATCACCGGCGAGCCGTAGTGCAGCAGCAGCGAGCCGCCGCTGCTGTAGTTCGGCGCCAGGTCCACCGGTGTGTGCCACCACACGGTGGTGAGCGCCTGCGCAGGGATCTCGGTGAGCAGCGCCGAGTGCTGCGGATTGCGCCCGAAGCCGAACCAGGCCGGGCCGTCGACCGGCACGATGGGCGGCGGCGGTGGCACCGGCGGCAGGTAGGGCTCGTCACCCCCGCCCCCACCGCCGCAGGCGGCGAGCGAGAACAGCGAGGCCATCGACGACAACAGCGCCGTGCGGCGCGAGACGGAGGCGGGGGGCTCGTGCTTCATGCGGGGCGCAGTGTGCCGCAGCCACGCGATGCCCGCATGTGCAAGCGGCAACCCGATGTGACGCGGGCGCTCTCGTATAATTCGCCGCTTTTCCGGCGCCGGTGTAGCTCAGTTGGTAGAGCAGCGCATTCGTAATGCGAAGGTCGGGAG
>CAZUPH010000361.1:0-2461 GCA_964621995.1 uncultured Rubrivivax sp.
GGCAACTCGTGCTCGACGGCCGCGCCGCCGGCGGCGACTGGCAGCAGGTGGTGCCGGTGGCCGCACCCGACGCCGACGCGCAGGCGCTGCGTTTGCTGTGGGCGCGACAGCGCATCCAGCAGCTGTCCGACGAGGAGGCGCTGGTCGGCGGCAATACGAAGCGCGAGGCGATCACAACGCTTGGCCTGCAGCACAGCCTGCTGACCCAATACACCAGCTTCATCGCGGTCGACCATGTGGTGCGCAACCCCGACCCGATGAGTGCGAAGAGCGTGAACCAGCCGCTGCCGCTGCCGCAGGGCGTCAGCAACCAGGCGGTCGGTGCCGCGGTGCCGAGCACGCCCGAGCCGGCCGCCTGGCTCGCGCTGCTGGTCGCGCTCGGCCTGGTGGCCGCTGGCGTGGCGCATGCGCGCCGCCATCGCTGAGGGGCATGCGATGACACTCGCCCGCACCTTGCCCTGCGCGCCGGTGCATGTCGGCGCACTCGGTTGGCTCGCGCTGCACGCCACCGCCTTCTGGCCCCAGGGCCTGTGGATCGGCCGTCGCCTCGTCGATGGCTCGGACGACCCGCTGTGCATTGCCGCCTTGGCTGCGCTGCTCGTCTGGCTCTGGCGCACGAAGGACGCGTTGCGCATCGCGCCGCAGCTGCCCTGGCTCGGCGCGGCCGCCGCACTCACGCTGGCCGCCACCGCCGCGCTCTTCGCCGCGCCGCCGCTGGTCGCCGCCATGCTCGCAGCACTCGCGCTGGCCGCGCACCTGGCGGCCTGGCTGCCGCCGCGCTCGCCGAGGCTCGCGCTCGCAGGCATCGCATTGCTGGCCCTGCCGCTGGTCGCGTCGCTGCAGTTCTACGTCGGCTACCCGCTGCGCGTCTTCACCGCGCAGTTCAGTGCCTGGCTGCTGCAGGCCGCCGGCGTGGCGGCCGAGCGCAGCGGCGCGGCGATGACGGTCGCCGGCCAACTCGTGGTCGTCGATGCGCCCTGCTCGGGCGTGCAGATGGCCTGGCTGGCGTACTTCGCCGCCTGCGCCGTCGCTGCGTTCGCGCCGCTGCGCGACGCGAACCTGCTGCGCCGCCTGCCGCTGGTCAGCCTGCTGGTGCTGGCCGGCAACGTGCTGCGCAACACGGCGCTGGTCACGCTCGAGGCGCGGCCGCAAGGCCTGGCGCCCGCGCTGCACGAGGCGATCGGCCTCGTCTTCGTGGTGCTGGTGATCGGCCTGACGGTGCGGCTGATGACGCCGCGCCGCGTGCCGCAAATGGAGACCGCATGAAACGAAGCTGGATCACCCGGCTGCGCGACGGCGCGGCCGAGCAGTGGCCGTTCGCATTGCTCGCGCTGGTGCTGTGGTGCGCGCTACTGCCGCTGGCGCTGGCACCACCCGCACAGGCTCAGCCGACGGCGGCGCCTTCTGCCGAATGGCCCGCCGAGTGGCGCGGCCAGGCCTTGCAGCCGCTCGCCAGTTCGGCGGTCGAGCGCCGCTTCGCCGCCCAATTCCCCGGCCGCATCGCGCGCTTCGCGCTCGCCGACCAGAGCGAACTGGTGCTGCGCGAAGTGACCCGGCCCACGCGCATGCTGCATCCGGCCGCCGACTGCTGGCGCGGCATCGGCTGGCAGGTGCGCAACACCCGCCTGGTGCGCGACGACGGCGCGGCGCTGTGGCGCTGCTTCGAGGCCGAACGCGACGGCGAGCGCGTGCGCGTCTGCGAGCGCATCGTCGACGCGCAGGGCCAGGCTTTCACCGACACCTCGGCCTGGTTCTGGGCCGCCTCGCTCGGGCGCAGCCAGGGGCCGTGGCAGGCGATCACGCATGTGGAGGGCCTATGAGCTGGAGACGGGTCTGGATCACGGTCGCGTGCCTGGGCATCACGCTCACGCTGCTCGTGGCGGCCATCGCCGCGATGGCCTGGCGCTCGCTGGCGGCGCGCGATGGCGAGTGGTCGCAGCGCCTGCACTTCGCGCTCGCGGGGCGCACCATCGAACACGAGGCCAGCGTCGTCGTGCTGGCGCGCACGGCGACGCACCCGCTGGTGCTGCCGCTGCTCGACGGCCGCTCGATCCAGACCCCGCAAGGCCGCTGGCGTCTCGCCGCACGGCCCGACGGCGGCATGTCGGCGCGCTGCGAGCCCTGCCGCGTCGCGCTGCCGGCGCTCGGCCCGCAGCCGCTGGCCGTCGAACGCGCCGAACTGGTCGTGCATGCCGACGGTGCCGACCGCTACCACGGCAGCCTGAGCGTCGGGCGTGCGCCGCGCACGCTCACGCTCGACTGGCGCGGCCGCTTCGAGCCCAAGACCGGCCGCTTGCTGCTCGACGCCCGCCTGCCGCGCACGCCGCTCGCGCATGCGGTGCATGCGCTCGGCAGCGAGCTGCCCGAGCGCGACCGCGTGCAGGTGCGCGGCCAGCTGGCGCTGTCGCTCTCGGCGCGCCTGCCCGACGGCGGATGGCGGGTCACACCCTGGGTCGACGGC
>CAZUPH010000362.1:0-2453 GCA_964621995.1 uncultured Rubrivivax sp.
GTCGCGCAGGCGCAGCGCCAACGGCGCTACCAGGCGCTCGCGGCGCTGGATCGCCTCCTCCACCTGCTGCCAGGCGGCGACGATCGCGCCGCGCAGCGCAACGAGGCGGTTGTAGGCGCCGAAGATCCACAGGCCCAGCACCATCGCGCCGACGAGCCAGGCGATCTGTGCGGCGTCCATTGCGATGTCGCGTCAGGCCGGCCGCGCCTGCAACCAGCGGGCGTGGCCGCGTGCGCGCAAGGTGCAGGCCGGGCAATGGCCGCAGCCATGGCCCCAGGCGAAGCGCTGGCCGCGCTCGCCGAGGTAGCAGGTGTGGGTGTGTTCGACCAGCAGCGCGACCAGCGCATCGCCACCGAGCTGCTGCGCCAAGGCCCAGGTTTCGGCCTTGTCGAGGAACATCAGCGGTGTCTCGACCGTCATCGGCGTCGCCAGGCCGAGCGAGAGCGCGACCTGCAGCGCCTTGAGCGTGTTGTCGCGGCAGTCCGGGTAGCCCGAGTAGTCGGTCTCGCACATGCCGCCCACCAGCACCGAGGCGCCGCGCCGCGTGGCCAGCGCCGCGGCGGCGTTGAAGAACATCAGGTTGCGGCCCGGCACGAAGGTGTTGGGCAGGCCGTTGGCCTGCATCTCGATCGCGCGCTCGCTGGTCAGCGCCGAGTCGCCGAGCGCCTTGAGCAGCGACAGGTCGAGCAGGTGGTCCTCGCCGAGGCGCGCGGCCCAGACCGGGAATGCGGCGCGCAGTTCGCGCAGCACCGCCAGGCGGCAGTCGAGCTCGATGCGGTGGCGCTGGCCGTAGTCGAAGGCCACGGTCTCGACGCGCGCGAAGCGCTGCAGTGCCCAGGCCAGGCAGGTGGCCGAGTCCTGGCCGCCG
Organism: uncultured Rubrivivax sp.; assembly: GCA_964621995.1. GTDB lineage: Bacteria > Pseudomonadota > Gammaproteobacteria > Burkholderiales > Burkholderiaceae_C > Rubrivivax. The sequence continues at coordinate 869 of CAZUPH010000362.1, forward strand.
GAGAACAGCACGAGCGCGCTGCGCGGGTCGGACATCGTCAGCGCACCCGCGGCACCACGTGCGCGTAGTCGGGGGCCTGCGCGTGCGCGGCGGCGCCGCCGTGGCGGCGGCCGTCGGGGTAGTACTCGGCGACGAGCTGCACCTTGCCCGCGACCGCGGGGCCGTCGGTGCGCGCGATGAACTCGAGCGCCATGTCCAGGCCGGCCGACACGCCGGCCGAGGTCCAGATCGGGCCGTCGACGACATAGCGCTCCTCGACCACGGTGACGTCGCCGAGGGCGCGCAGGCGGTCGAGCGAGGCCCAGTGCGTGGTCGCGCGGCGGCCGGCGAGCAGCCCGGCCTTGTGCAGCAGGAAGGCGCCGGTGCAGACCGACAGTACGGCCTTGGCCGAGGCCGCGCGGTCGGCGATGAAGCCGATCAGCGCCTCGTCGTCGACCGCGCGCCGCGTGCCCTGCCCACCCGGCACCACCAGCACGTCCAGCGGCGGGCAGTCGTCGAAGCCATGGTGGGGCAGCAAGGTCAGGCCCTTGGCGCAGCGCACCGGCTCGACCTTCTGCGCCACCAGCACCGGCGAGGGCTTGGCGGCCACCAGGCTGCGCATGCCCAGCATCTCCCACGGGCCCGCGAGGTCCAGTTCCTCGGCGGCGGTGAAGACGAGGACACCGACCTGCATCAGGTTCGGATCTCGCCCTGGCCGAGCACGATCCACTTCAGCGAGGTCAGGCCTTCGAGGCCGACCGGCCCACGGGCGTGGAACTTGTCGGTGGAGATGCCGATCTCGGCGCCGAGGCCGAACTCGAAGCCGTCGGCAAAGCGCGTGCTGGCGTTGACCATCACGCTGGCCGAATCCACCTCGCGCAGGAAGCGCATCGCATGGGCGTGGTTCGAGGTCAGGATCGCGTCGGTGTGGTGCGAGCCGTAGCGCGCGATATGGTCCATCGCCTCGTCGAGCGAAGCGACCACCTTGACGCTGAGGATCGCAGCCAGGTACTCCTCGGACCAGTCGGCCTCGGTCGCGTCGACGACCTTGGCGCCCGGCACCGTGCCGAGGATGGCCTTGGCCTTCGGGTCGCAACGCAGCTCGACGCCCTTGGCCGCGAAGATCGCGCCCAGGCGCGGCAGGAAGGCGGCCGCCTGCGCCTCGTGCACCAGCAGCGACTCGGCGGCATTGCAGGGGCTGACCTTCTGCATCTTCGCGTTGTCGGTGACCTTCAGCGCCATCTCGAGGTCGACCTCGGCGTCGACATAGACATGGCAGTTGCCGTCCAGGTGCTTGATGACCGGCACCTTGGCCTCGCGGCTGATGCGCTCGATCAGGCCCTTGCCGCCGCGCGGGATGATCACGTCCACCGATTCGGGCATCGCGATCAGTTTGCCGACCGCGTCTCGATCGGTGGTTTCGATCAGCTGCACCGCCTCGGCCGGCAGCCCGGCCTCGACCAGTGCGGCCTGCACCTCGCGCGCCAGCGCGAGGTTGGAGTGCAGGGCTTCCGAGCCGCCGCGCAGGATGGCCGCGTTGCCGCTCTTGATGGCCAGCGACGCGGCCTCGATCGTCACGTTCGGCCGGCTCTCGTAGATCATGCCG
>CAZUPH010000363.1:0-2419 GCA_964621995.1 uncultured Rubrivivax sp.
GCCGACGGCCGCACGCTGGCGCGCGCGCTGCGCGTGGCGGGCAAGGTGGAGCCGGTGTTCGTCGACACGGTCGACGGCCTGCCGGAGGCTGCGCTCGACCAGGCGCGCGGCGGCGACGTGGTGATCGTGATGGGCGCGGGCTCGATCGGCGGCGTGGCGCCGCGCATCGTCGAGCTCGGCGGAGGTTCGGCATGAACCCGAGAGACTTCGGCAGGGTCGCGGTGCTGATGGGCGGCACCAGCGCCGAGCGCGAGATTTCGCTGATGAGCGGCGGCGGCGTGCTCGCCGCGCTGCGCAGCCGGGGCGTCGACGCACATGCGTTCGACCCGGCCGAGCGCGACTTGTCCGAACTCAAGCGTGAGGGCGTTCAGCGCTGCTTCATCGCGCTGCACGGCCGCCACGGCGAGGACGGCACGGTGCAGGGCGCGCTCGAACTGCTCGGCATCCCCTACACCGGCAGCGGCGTGATGGCCAGCGCGGTGGCGATGGACAAGGTGATGACCAAGCGCGTGTGGCTGCACGAGGGCCTGCCGACGCCGCGCTACGTGGTGCTGGGTGTCGGCGAGCACGACAACGCGCACACGCGCGGCGTGCCCGACACCCTGGGCCTGCCGCTGATCGTCAAGCCGCCGCACGAAGGTTCGTCGATCGGTGTCAGCAAGGTCGCGGGCTACTCGCAGATGCAAGGCGCCGTGACGCTGGCCGCGCAGTACGACGCCGAGGTGCTGTGCGAGGAGTTCATCGAGGGCGAGGAGGTCACCTGCCCGGTCATCGGCACCGGCGCCGACGCGCGCGCGCTGCCGGTGGTCAGGATCGTCGCGCCCGAGGGGGCCTACGACTACCAGAACAAGTACTTCACCGACGAGGTGAAGTACCTGGTGCCGAGCGGCCTGCCGGCCGCCGAGGAGGCCGAGATCCAGCGCCTGGTGCTGGCCGCGTTCCGCACGCTCGGCTGCCGCGGCTGGGGCCGCGCCGACCTGATGATCCGCGCCAGCGACCGCCGGCCCTTCCTGCTCGAGATGAACACCTCGCCGGGCATGACGAGCCATTCGCTGGTGCCCAAGTCGGCGGCGGCCGCCGGCATCCCCTACGAAGCGCTGTGCGTGCAGCTGCTGTCGCTGGCACGTCTGGACGGCACGAAGGCCTGAACCGATGGCGACGCGCAAGCCCCACCGCAAGACCTCGGCGCCCGACGCGCTGCCGCTGGACGTGCGCCTGATGAACGGCGTCGCAGCCGGGCTGTTCGCGGCGGCACTGCTCGCGCTGGCATGGTCGGCGGTCAAGTGGGCCACGCGCTCGCCGCTGTTCACGGTGCGCGCCATCGCACTCGATGCCACCTTGGAACGCGCCAACCTGGCGACGGTGCGTGCCCACGCGATCCCGCGCCTGACCGGCAACTTCTTCAGCATCGACCTCGACGCCAGCCGCGCCGCCTTCGAGTCGGTGCCCTGGGTGCGGCGCGCCGTCGTGCGGCGCGTGTGGCCGAACAAGCTGGCGGTGACGCTCGAGGAGCACCGGGCCGCCGCGCTGTGGCAGGGCGGTGACCGGCGCAGCGAGCGCCTCGTGAACACGCATGGCGAGGTCTTCGAGGCCAATGTCGGCGACGTCGAGGACGAGTCCTTGCCGACGCTGGCCGGCCCCGACGAGCGCTCGGCGCAGATGCTCGCGATGCTGCAACGCCTGTCGGCGGCGCTGGCGCCGATGCCGCAGGCGGTGCAGTTGCTGCGCCTGACGAGCCGCGGCTCCTGGCGCGCCGAACTCGAGGGCGGTGCGACGCTGGAGCTGGGCCGCGGCGGGGACGAGGAGGTGGTCCAGCGCGTCGACCGCTTCGTGCGCACTTTCGCCCAGGCCACGGGCCGCTTCAACGCCGCGGGGGCGGCGCCGCGCGCCCTGGTCGCGGCCGACCTGCGCCACCCCGACGGCTATGCGCTGCGCCTGGCCGGCATCACCACCGCGAACTCCGCCACCGCCGCCAAGTAAGGACGAGGACACACCAAGATGGCCGCCAAGGAATACAAGGACCTCGTCGTCGGACTCGACATCGGCACCGCCAAGGTGATGGCGGTGGTGGCCGAGGTGATGGACGACGGTTCGCTGCGCGTGGCCGGCCTCGGGACCGCGCCGGCGCATGGCCTCAAGCGTGGCGTGGTCGTGAACATCGACGCCACGGTGCAGTCGATCCAGCAGGCGCTCAAGGAGGCCGAGTTGATGGCCGACTGCAAGATCACGCGCGTCTACACCGGCATCACCGGCAGCCACATCCGCGGCCAGAACAGCACCGGCATGGTGATCGTGCGCGACAAGGAGGTGACGCCGGCCGACGTGGCGCGCGTCGTCGACACCGCGCGCGCGATCAACATCCCCAACGACCAGCGCCTGCTGCTGGTGGAGCCGCAGGAGTTCGTGATCGACGGCCACG
>CAZUPH010000364.1:0-224 GCA_964621995.1 uncultured Rubrivivax sp.
GGTGTCGCGCGGGCTGACCACGCCGATCAGCGTGTAGCGCGGGTCCGTGGCCGCCGCGGCCGGCTGCGCCGCCACCGCGGGCGGGGCATCGGCGCCGAGCAGCCGCGTCAGGTCGCCGCGCATGGCGCCGGCCGGGTCGGCCAGCCGCGCCTGCGGCGGCGCGGCCGGCGGCTGCACGAAGACGCGCAGACCCCAGAACACCGCCGAGGCCGCCACGGCGGCCC
>CAZUPH010000364.1:234-2367 GCA_964621995.1 uncultured Rubrivivax sp.
CCAGGCGAGCAGGCTGACCCAGCGTGCGGACATGCGGCCATTATCATGGACGGCATCCGACCGGTGCCGTCCGCGCGCCGGTCCCCGACCCGCCCGTTGCCGGCCCCCGCGGACCGGCCCGCGGCCGCCGCCGCGAAAGACCCCGTCCACGCGCATGAGACTGCCCTTCCGCCCGACCCCCGCCCGCGCGCCGCGCCGTGGCCGCGGCTTCACGCTGATCGAGCTGATGGTGGTGCTGGTCATCATCGGCGTGCTCGGCGCGCTGATCGTGCCCAACCTGATCGACCGCGCCGACGATGCGCGTGTCACCGCCGCACGCACCGACGTCAACAACCTCGTGCAGGCGCTCAAGCTGTACAAGCTGGACAACCAGCGCTACCCCAGCGCCGAGCAGGGTCTGGAGGCGCTGGTGCGCAAGCCCACCGTCGGCGCGATCCCGCCGAACTGGAAGCCCTACCTGGACAAGCTGCCGGCCGACCCCTGGGGCCGCCCGTACCAGTACCTGAACCCCGGCGTGCGCGGCGAGATCGACGTCTTCAGCTTCGGCGCCGACGGCCAGCCCGGCGGCGAGGGCAAGGATGCCGACCTCGGGTCCTGGCAGTAGCCGCCACGCCGCTGCGCACCGCCGCCACGCCGGGCGCGACAGCGGCGGCTTCACGCTGATCGAGCTGCTGACGGTGATCGCGATCATCGCGCTGGCCGCCGGCGTCGTGACGCTGGCGCTGCGCGACGGCGACGCCGCGAAGCTGGACGAGGAAGGCGTGCGCCTGGCCGCGCTGCTGGAGATGGCGCGCACCGAGGCGCGCGTGGCCGGCGTCGCGGTGCGCTTCGTGCCGCAGGCCGACGCCGATGCCGGTCCCGAGGCGCCGGCCTTCCGCTTCGTCGGCCTGCCGGCGTCGCGGGCGCTGCCCACGCGCTGGCTGGACGCGCGCACCCAGGTGCAGGTGCTCGGCGGCCCGACACTGTTGCTGGGGCCGGACGCCATCCTGCCGCCGCAGCGGCTGCTGCTGCGCCTGGGCGACCAGCGCCTGGAACTGGCCAGCGACGGGCTCGGACCCTTCGCCGTCGCCGAGCCGGCCGGTGCGGACGGGGTGGCCAGGCGATGAATCGCCGGCCTGCGGCCGCGGCGCGCGGCTTCACGCTGCTGGAGGTGCTGGTTGCGCTGGTGCTGGTGGCGGTGGCGCTGGGGGCCGGGCTGCGCGCCGCCGGCGTGCTGACCGACAACGCCCAGCGCCTGGCCGACGTCACCGCGGCGCAGTGGTGCGCCGACAACCAGCTCACCGCGCTGCGCCTGGCGCGCGCCTTTCCCGGTGTCGGCGACGCCGACTTCAGCTGCGAGCAGCTCGGCCGCGCCTACACCGGGCAGCTGCGCACGCGGCCGACGCCCAACCCGGGCTTCCGCCGCGTCGACGCGGTGGTGTCCGACGAGGACGGCCGCCCGCTGGTCACCGTCTCCACCGTGCTGGGGCGGCCGTGAGGACGCGGGCCCTTCCCCGGGGCCGCCGAGGGCGCCGCGGCTACACGCTGGTCGAGGTGCTGGTCGCGCTGATGGTGATGGCGATCCTGGCCACCCTGGCCTGGCAGGGCCTGGACGGCATCGTGCGTGCGCGCGACGGCAGCGGCGCCGCGCTGGACCGCACCACCCGGCTGGCCACCGTGCTCACGCAGTGGGAGCAGGACCTGGCCGCGCTGCACGACACCGGCGTCGTGCCGCCGCTGGCCTTCGACGGCCAGACGCTGCGCCTGACGCGGCGCGTGGACGGCGGCGTGGCGCTGGTGGCCTGGGCGCTGCACGGCGCCAGCTGGCAGCGCTGGAGCGGCCCGCCGACGACGCGCAGCGGCGAGCTGCAGCAGACCTGGCTGCGCAGCCAGCAGCTGCTGGGCAACGAGGCCGCCCAGGTGACGCTGGACGCCGACGCCGCCGGCTACCAGGTCTATTTCTTCCGCGGCGGTGCCTGGACCAACGCGCAGTCCACGGGCGACCTCGCGCCGGCGGCGGGGCCCGTGCAGACCGCGCAGCCCGTTGCCGCCGGCCCGCCGGCGGCCGCGGCCAGTGCGGCCAGCGCGCCGCAGGCCCCGGCCCCGGTGCCGGTGGCGCCGCGCCGCGAGCTGCTGCCGGAGGCGGTGCGCCTG
>CAZUPH010000365.1:0-2350 GCA_964621995.1 uncultured Rubrivivax sp.
GGGCCGCTCAGGCCCGCTTCGCCTGCCCTGCGGAGGGGCCGGCCGGCGCGGCGTCGCGGTAGGCCTCGGGGTCCAGGCGCCGCATCTCGGTCTCGATCCAGCTCTCGACCTCGCGCATCACGACGTCGGGGTCGCGCCCGTCGGTCGGGATCGGCGGGCCGATCGACACGTCCACGACGCCCGGGCGCACCAGGAAGCTCTTGCGCGGCCAGCACTTGGCCGAGGTCACGGCGATGGGCACGATGGGCACGCCGGTGGCCACCGCCAGCCGCGAGGCGCCGCTCTTGTACACGCCCTGGCCGCCGCGCGGCGTGCGCGTGCCCTCGGGGAACATGATCACCCACACGCCTTCGGCGAACAGGCGCCGGCCCTGCTCGGCGACCTTGTTCCAGGCCTCGGCGCGCTTGCTGCGGTCGATGTGGATCATGTCCAGCCGCGCCATCGCCCAGCCGAAGAACGGGATGTACAGCAGCTCGCGCTTGAACACGTAGGCCAGCGGGTGCGGCATCAGCGTCGGGAAGGCGAAGGTCTCCCAGGTGCTCTGGTGCTTGGGCGCCAGCAGCACGGCGCCCTTGGCGTCGGCGGCGCTGGGCACGTGCTCCATGCCGCTGACGCGCGCGCGCACGCCGCAGATATGCCGGCAGCCCCACATCGCCACGCGCAGCCAGCCCACGCAGGCCCAGTACAGCCGCGTGGAGGAGACGAAGGGCGACATCAGCAGCACCACGGTGGCCCAGGGCACCACGGTGACGGCCATCCACAGCACGAACAGCGCCGAGCGCAGCGCCCAGACGATGCGCATCAGGCCAGCCCCCCGGAGGCGGAGTCGGCGACATGGTCGCGCTGCATCAGGAAGTCCACGAAGGCGGCCAGGTCCGCGTGCACCTGCGTGCCCGGCACCTGCCCCAGCATCTGGCGCAGCTGCTCGTCGCCCAGCCCGGCGGCGCGGCCGGTCAGCACGAGGTGCGGTTCGCAGCCGGCGGCGGCCGCAGCCTGCAGGTCGCGCAGCGTGTCGCCGACCAGCGGCACGCTGCGCAGGTCCACGCCGTAGCGGCGTGCGATGTCGCGCATCATGCCCGGACGCGGCTTGCGGCAGTCGCAGCCTTCCTCGGGCGTGTGCGGGCAGAAGAAGACGGCGTCGATGCGCGCGCCCTGCGCCATCAGCTGCTGGTTCATGTGCACGTGCACGGCGTTGATGGCGGCCATGTCGATCATGCCGCGGCCGATGCCGGCCTGGTTGGTGGCCACCACCACGTGCCAGCCGGCGTGGTTGAGCCGCGCCACCGCCTCCAGCGCGCCGGGCACCGGCACCCATTCCTCCGGCGCCGTGACATGGGCCTCGCGGTATTCGTTGAGGATGCCGTCGCGGCCCAGGATGACGAGCTTGGTGGTGTGCATCGCTGCGCAGCCCGTGTGTTCAGGCGGCCAGCCTGGAGAGGTCGGCGACCCGGTTCATCGCGCGGTGCAGGCGCGCCAGCAGCGCCAGCCGGTTGCGGCGCAGCACGGGGTCGTCGGCGTTGACCATCACCTGGTCGAAGAAGGCGTCCACCGGTGCCTTCAGCGCCGCCAGCGCCTGCAGCGACGCGGCATGCTCGCCGCGCGCGAAGGCGGCCTCGGCCTGCGGTTCCACCGCATGCAGCGCGGCGGCGAGCGCGGCCTCCGCCGGCTCGCGCAGCAGCGCGGGGTCGGGCGAGGAGCCCAGGGTGCCGTCCCCGCCGCCGCCGCCGGCCTCGCTCTTCTTCAGGATGTTGCCCACGCGCTTGTTCGCCGCCGCCAGCGCCGCCGCCTCGGGCAGCGCGGCGAAGGCGCGCACCGCCGCCAGGCGCTGCGGCAGCTCGGCCCAGCGCGGCGGGCGCAGCGCGACGACGGCATCCACCTCCTGCGCGCTGTAGCCGGCCTCGCGCAGGAAGCCCACCAGGCGGTCATAGAGGAAGTGCGTCAGCTCGGTGCGTGCGTCCGCCAGCCCCGCGGCGAAAGTCTCGAAGGCCAGGTCCACCAGCGCCGGCACCGCGAGCGGCAGGTCGCGTTCGATCAGCATGCGGATCACGCCCAGCGCGTGCCGGCGCAGCGCGAACGGGTCCTTGTCGCCGGTGGGCAGCTGCCCGATGCCGAACAGCCCGGCCAGCGTCTCCAGCTTGTCGGCCAGCGCCACCGCCAGCCCCGCCTCGCCACGCGGCAGCTCGTCGCCGGCGAAGCGCGGCCGGTAGTGGTCCTCGATGGCCAGCGCCACCGCCTCGGGCTCGCCGTCGTGGCGCGCGTAGTAGCCGCCCATCACGCCCTGCAGCTCGGGGAACTCGCCGACCATGTCGGTCAGCAGGTCGGCCTTGGCCAGCAGCGCGGCGCGGTCGGC
>CAZUPH010000366.1:0-2336 GCA_964621995.1 uncultured Rubrivivax sp.
GGCTTTGCGGCCCTTGCTGCGCATAACCGCGGACGAACCTAAATAGGCGATATGTGTAGCTGCACATATCGCCTACTTGGGCCAGTCCGCCGTTGTGCGCAGCAAACCGCCGGCCGACTCGCCGGCGGAGGCGCCCGCGCCTGACGTCGCTGAGCTCGCCGCCATGACCGTGTCCGACCCCTCCACATCGACGCCGTGAGGACCCCACGGCGACCATGCCCTATTCGCCGTGCCGCTGATGCTGGAGCCTGTGATGGCCCCGTCGCAGGCGGGCTGCGTGCTTCACTGAAGTCCACCGCCCCGGCCGGCGATCACTGAGCAACTTCGCAGGCCGTATCCTCGGTTCTCGGTTGTTCGCCGGACCCGGCGCCCGCGTCCAGGCTGTCAGGCCGAGCACCCACCACTTCGGGCCGTTGCGGCGAGGTACGCAGGCAACGAGGCAGCCAGCCCGTCGCGGCCATGGCCTGCTCGGCACCCGCAGCCGCCCCATCCTTCTTCAGCCCGGCCAAAGGCGCGGCGGCATTCGCACCTGCGGCCTCGGTCACCGCCGCCAGCGTCGTCGCTTTCGACACATGGCTGAAGTACGAGGCGGCCCTGGCCTTCCACCAGCGCCGCATGTCGAGCCCGAGCGCCTGGGCCAGCGCGTCCGTGCTCTGGCTTTCGCGTTCGGCGCCCTCGACCCCGGTGACGCTCGCGGCGACGAGGAATGTCAGCAACTCGACCACGGTGGCGCGTTCCTGCGCCAGCAGCCAGGGCAGCAACGCCTTGCCGTCAGCCGGCAGTCGCGCAGTCCACTCGATGCGCGTCTGCTCCATCAGCTTCCAGGCCTCGGCGTCGGCCATGTCCGCGGACTCGCGCCGCAGCCCATCGTGCGTCTCGGTCGCGCTCACCGTGAGCGCATCGTCGCCGCCGCGGTAGCGGTGCAAATCGTCCTTGAGCAGCTTGCTGGCCAGATGGGCCGTGAGGGCGGCCAGGGCCACGTCCGGTCGCAGCAGCAGTTCGGCCTGGATCGCCGCGACGCGGTGCGCGGTCAGGCTGCGCATCAGCTTCTCGGAATGAACCGCGCGAGCACCGCCCTTGGGCAGGCTGACCAGCGCCGTGCTCGGCGCCGAGTCGCCGCACGCGGCCTGCCTTGCCGCGTGCACGACCGCATCGCGGTCCTCGGGCCGGACCAGCCCGCGCTTGACCTCGACCGTTCCCCGCGATCCCACGTACACCACGCATCCGGCCTGCGCCATCAGGTCCGCTGGAAAAACGGCCAGCACTTCGTCGATGGCATTCAGTTCGGCCTCCATCGGTTCGTCGTCAGCCTCCAGCGCGGCGTACTCGTTCTCGTCGCCATCCTCGTCGGAAATGGCCTGCATGCGCGCGTGCAGCGTTTCCAGCTCCGCTTCGAGTTGCGTATGGCGCGTCGCCTCCTCTGCGCTCGGCGCTCGACGCGCGCGGCGCACCTCGCCGTGACGGACGTAGTCCTCGTAGACGAAGCGGGCCCGCACGTCGACCCACTTCCAGCCTTCGGCGGCGACCTGGCTTGCCGGCCGCTGCAGCTTGTCCAGTGCCAGCCGTTCGAGCAGCGCGGCATCCTGCAGGTAGGCCTTGGCGTCGTCGCTGAACAGGTCGCGCCGCAGCGGACCGCCCGCGGCTTCGTAGGCGGGCAGCGTGACGAATGTCGCTACGCCGTCGCGGTCCGACTCGACCTCGCCGCGGGTCAGCAGCCGGCGCAGTTGATCCGCGCTGCGGTTCCACTCGGGCAACTGCTGCCACAGCTGCTCCTGTCGCGCCGGGTCATCGAGCGAAGCCAACACCATCAGGCAGTCCAGCCCGATCCCGCCTTCACGAAACAGCTTCAGCAACGCGGGCGACACCGCCGCCAGCTTGAGCCGGCGCTTCACGACCTGCGGCGTGACGCCGAAGGCGGCCGCCACGTCCTCGACCGAGCGGCCGCCGTCGATCAGCCGGGCGAAGGCCGCGAACTCATCGGCCGGATTCAAGGCCTCGCGCTCGACGTTCTCGATCAGGCTGGCCATCAGTGCCTGTTCCGCCGGCACCACCAGCACCGGCACCGGCTGGTTCTCTGCCCAGCGGCCCTGCTCCACCAGCAACGCCATCGCGCGCAGGCGCCGCCCGCCGGCGCAGACCTCGTGCAGGCCACGCGCGCCGCGCACGACGACCAGGTTGTGCAGCAGGCCCGCGGCCTCGATGGACGCGGCCAGTTCGCTGAGCGGCAGCGGCGCCGCCGGGTTCTCGGGCCGCGCCTGGTAAGTCGGCGACAGCACGAGCTTGTCGAAGGGAACGAAGCTGCGAGGTGAAGCCGCGATCACGGCTTCCAGCTCCTG
>CAZUPH010000367.1:0-2310 GCA_964621995.1 uncultured Rubrivivax sp.
CCACAGGCAACGCCGCCCTGGCCAGCCCCGGCACCGGCGACGTGCTCGCCGGCTGGGCCGGCGGTCGCTGGGCACAAGGGCCCGGCGCGGCGCCCGAGGCGGTGGCCTGCGCTGCCGCCTGGACCCACGGCCACGCGGCCGACCGCCGCGCGGCCGGCGGCGGCACCGGGCCGCTGCTGGCCGCCGAGCTGGTCGACGCGATGCGCGCGAGCTGACTACCGGCGCGCGCGTGGCTTCGGCGCCGGCCGCTTGGCCTGCGGCTTGCGCGAGCGGCCCTCGCCCGCTTTGCCCTTGGCGGCGCGCGTGGCGGCCTTGGTCTGGCGGTCGCTCTCGCGCACGGCAGCCAGTTCCTCGGCCGCGCTGCCGGCCGGTGCACGCAGCCGCTCGCCGCGCGCCAGCAGCTTGTCGGCGTCGCCGTCGCGCACCATGCGGAAGTCGATCTTGCGGCCGTCCAGGTCCACCCGGCTGACCTGGACGCGCACGCGCGAGCCCACGGTATAACGGATGCCCGTGCGCTCGCCGCGCAGTTCCTGGCGCGCCTCGTCGTAGCGGTAGTACTCGCCGCCCAGCTCGGTGATGTGCACCAGGCCCTCGACATACATCGCGTCCAGCGTGACGAACAGGCCGAAGGCTGCCACCGCGCTGACGGTGCCGGCGAACTCCTCGCCCAGGTGCTCGCGCATGTAGCGGCACTTCAGCCAGGCCTCGACGTCGCGGCTGGCCTCGTCGGCACGGCGCTCGTTGGCGCTGCAGTGCACGCCGGTGGCCTCCCACAGCGCCATCTCCTGCGTCATCGGCTTGACCGCGCGGTGGCTGACCTTGCCGCCGCGGCGCACTTCGGGCACGCGGGTCTTGTCGCTGGCCACGAGGTGGAAGCGCTTGCCGGCCAGCAGCGCCTTGATCACGCGGTGCACCAGCAGGTCGGGGTAGCGGCGGATCGGGCTCGTGAAGTGCGTATAGGCCTCGTAGGCCAGGCCGAAGTGCCCCGAGTTCGACGCCGTGTAGATGGCCTGCTGCATCGAGCGCAGCAGCATCGTGTGGATCTGCGCCGCATCGGCGCGTCCCTGCGTGGCCAGCGAGATGGCCTGCATCTCCGCCGGAGTCGGCTCGTCGGACAGCGGCGCGGAGATGCCCAGCGCCTTGAGCATGTTCTGCAGCGCCAGCCGCTTCTCCGGTGTCGGGCCCTCGTGCACGCGGTACAGGCAGGGGTGCTCGGCCGAGGCGATGAACTCGGCGGCGCAGACGTTGGCCGCGAGCATCGTCTCCTCGATCAGCCGGTGCGCTTCGGTGCGCACGCGCGGCACGATCTTCTCGATGCGGCCCTGCTCGTCGCATACGATCTGCGTCTCGGTGGTGTCGAAGTCCACCGCGCCGCGGTGGGCGCGCTGCTTGAGCAGCGCGCGGTAGACCTCGTGCAGGTGCAGCAGGTGCGGCACCAGCTCGGCGCGGCGCTGCGCCTCGGGCCCGCGGGTATTGAGCAGGATCGCGGCGACCTCGGTGTAGGTCAGCCGCGCGTGCGAATGCATCACCGCCGGGTAGAACTGGAAGGCCTCGATGCGCCCGTCGGCCAGCACCACCATGTCGCAGACCATGCACAGCCGGTCCACGTCCGGGTTCAGCGAACACAGCCCGTTGGACAGCTTTTCCGGCAGCATCGGGATCACGCGGCGCGGGAAGTAGACCGAGGTGGCGCGCTCGTAGGCGTCCTCGTCTATCGGCTCGCCGGGCTTGACGTAGTGGCTGACATCGGCGATCGCCACCAGCAGCCGCCAGCCCTCGACGGCACTTTTGCCGCGGCCGCGCTTGAACGGCTCGCAGTAGACCGCGTCGTCGAAGTCGCGCGCGTCCTCGCCGTCGATGGTGACCAGCGGCACGTCGCTCAGGTCCACGCGGTGGCGGCGGTCGGCGGCGCGCACCTTGTCCGGCAGCGCCGCGGCCTGCGCCAGCGTCTCGGGGCTGAAGCGGTGCGGCACCTCGTACTTGCGCACCGCGATCTCGATCTCCATGCCGGCGTCGTCGATCTCGCCCAGCACCTCGGCCACGCGGCCCACCGGCTGCGAGTGCAGCGAGGGCGGCTCGGTCAGCTCGACCGAGACGACCTGGCCGACGGCGGCACTGGCGATCGCATTCTTCGGGATCAGGATGTCCTGGCCGAAGCGGCTGTCCTCGGGCGCCACCAGCCACTGCCCGCCCTCGTGCAGCAGGCGGCCGATGATCGGCGTCTTGCGCCGCTCGAGGATGTCGAGCACACGCCCTTCGGGCCGGCCGCGGCGGTCCAGCCGCAGCACGCGCACGCGCACGCGGTCGCGG
>CAZUPH010000368.1:0-2258 GCA_964621995.1 uncultured Rubrivivax sp.
GGCGGGCGCCTCGGTCGGCCCGGCATCGGCGCCGGCCGGGTCGCCGCCTCCGCCGCCGCAGGCGGCGAGCAGGGCCCCGGCGCCGAGCGAGGCCGTGCCCAGCAGCAGCCGGCGGCGCGACAGCGTGGCGCCGGGCAGGGCCGCGAGGCCGGCGTCGGCGTCGGCGGACAGGGGACGGGCGGGGTGAGCCGCGGGGGGGAGGAGAGGGGATAGCACAGGGCGGTTCATCGGGCACTCCATCGGCGGACCGGCGCGACGGCCACCCGGCCATCGCTGGGTCGCCAGTATAAATGTGCAAGTTGCACATTTGTTGTGCGATTGTTGCGGCTTGTGAACGTCGCCACCCCGGGCCGGCGGTGCGCCGGCCGCCCGGCGCGAGGCGGCGCGCCTATGATCGGGAGCACCGGCGGGCGGTCCCCGCGTGCCGGTTGCCCCATGCCTGCCCTGCTGCGCACCACCCTGCTGCCCGCCCTGCTGCCCATGCTGCTGCTGATGCTGCTGGGCGGCGCACGCGCCGGCAGCGTGCAGATGCTGGTGACCGCCGCCGACGGCTCGCCGGTGGCCGACGCCGTGGTCGTCGTGCAGCCGCAGGGCCCCGGCGCGACACCGGCGGTGCCGGCCGAGCCGCTGCCCGTTGCCGTGATCGGCCAGAAGGACATCCGCTTCGCGCCGCTGCTGACCGTGGTGCCGGTGGGCGCTCGCGTGCGCTTCGTCAACCAGGACCGCTTCGACCACCATGTGCGTTCGATGGCCGGCGGTCCGCTGGGCTCGGTCGCGCCGGTGACCGAGTTCGAGTTCCGCCTCGGCCCGCAGCGCCGCGGCACCCACGTCAGCCCCGACCTGCTGCTGGACAAGCCCGGCGCCATCGTCGTCGGCTGCCACCTGCATGGCTCGATGCGCGCGCACATCTACGTCAGCGCCTCGCCGCATTTCGCGGTCACCGACGCCAGCGGCCGCGCGCAGATCCCCGGCGTGCCGGACGGACCGGCGCAGATCCGCGTCTGGCACCCGGACCAGCTCGTCGAGGCGCCGGCCATCGGCGTGCAGATCGCCGGCGCGCTGGCGGCCAGCACCCGGCTGCCGTTCACGCCGCGTCGGCGCCCGGCGCCGGCGCCGGCCAACGTGCACGGCGACTACCCGACCCAGTGAGCCCGCGCGCCGGCGGCCCGCGCCGGCTGGCAGACGACGCACCGGCGCCTGCGGGTTCGCCGCGCGGCCGGGGCAGCGGCCGGCCCGGTAGCATCGTCGGCACCAGGAGACGAGCCCCCATGACCGTGATCACCACCATCGAGGACCTGCGCGTGCTGGCCCAAAAGCGCGTGCCGCGCATGTTCTACGACTACGCCGACAGCGGCAGCTGGACCGAGAGCACCTACCGCGCCAACAGCGAGGATTTCCAGCGCATCAAGCTGCGCCAGCGCGTGGCCGTGAACATGGAGAACCGCAGCACGGCGACGAAGATGGTCGGCATCGACGTCAAGATGCCGGTGAGCATCGCGCCGGTGGGACTGACCGGCATGCAGCATGCCGACGGCGAGATCCACGCCGCGCGCGCGGCCGAGAAGTTCGGCATCCCGTTCACCCTGTCCACGATGAGCATCTGCTCCATCGAGGACGTGGCCGAGAACACCACCGCGCCATTCTGGTTCCAGCTCTACATGATGCGCGACCGCGAGGCCATGGCGCGCATGATCCAGCGCTGCAAGGCCGCCAGGTGCAGCGCCCTGGTGCTGACGCTGGACCTGCAGGTGATCGGCCAGCGCCACAAGGACCTGAAGAACAAGCTGCGCGCCAGCGTCATCCCCAGCCTGGGCAACGCGCTGGACATCGCGACCAAGCCGCGCTGGGTGCTGGGCATGATGGGCACGCGGCGCCACACCTTCCGCAACCTCGTGGGCCACGTGAAGGGCGTCAGCGACATGGCCTCGCTGGCCGCCTGGACCAACGAGCAGTTCGACCCGCGCCTGAACTGGGACGACGTGGCCTGGGTCAAGGAGCAGTGGGGCGGCAAGCTGATCCTCAAGGGCATCATGGACGTCGAGGATGCCGAGCTGGCGGTGAAGAGCGGCGCCGACGCCCTGGTCGTCAGCAACCACGGCGGGCGCCAGCTCGACGGCGCGCCCAGCAGCATCCACGCGCTGCCGGCCATCGTGGCCGCGGTGGGCGAGCGCATCGAGGTCTGGATGGACGGCGGCATCCGCAGCGGCCAGGACGTGCTGAAGGCCTGGGCGCTGGGCGCCCGCGGCACGATGATCGGC
>CAZUPH010000369.1:0-2251 GCA_964621995.1 uncultured Rubrivivax sp.
ACGCTCCGCGGCGTCGGCCGGCAACTCGTCCAGCACCACGACCAGCGCCCGCGCGCCGGCCGCGGCGACGGCGGCCAGCGCGGTGTCGAGCCGGGCCGCGGCGACGGCATCGCCCGCCAGCAGCAAGCGCGGCGGCGACGCGGCGGGGTCCTGCGCCGCGCGCTCCAGCGCCCCGGCCAGGCGGGTGGCCAGGGCGTCGTCGGCCAGCGGCGTGGCGCCGTCGGCCCAGCGCGCCAGGCCCTCGAGCTGCGCCGGCGCCGCGGCGACGCCGCAGACGAAGTGCAGCACACGCTCGTCCACGACCAGCGGCGCATGGGCCGGCAGGCGGCCCGCCGGCAGGTGCAGCAGCGCCCAGTGGCGCAGCGGCGCCTGCGGCGCCATCGCGTCCCAGTGCGCGCCGTCCAGCCAGCCCATCGCCTGCGCGAACGTGGGCCCCTCGGGTGCGTGGTCGGCGAGCAGCGCGCGCAGGCCCTCGTCGACCTCGGCGCCGACGAGCAGCAGCAGCAGCTCGCGCTCGAAGGGCGAGAGCGCAAAGACCGCGGCGCAATGCTCCAGCGCAGGCACGAAGTCGTCGTCCGCGGCGAGCGCTTCGTCGTCGGCCGGCGCACTGCGCGCCGGCACCGGTACGCCCTGCAGCCGCAGCGCCAGCGTGGTGCGCAATGCGGTGAGGCGCTGCACCAGCCAGCGCTGGTTGCGGGTGCTCCAGTCGAGCGGCAGGGCCGGCTGGCGGGCATTCATGCCGGCACCGTGACCTGCTGCGTGGAGTCGAAGCGCGGCGGCCCCGGCGCACGCTCGACGAGCAGGCTGTCGACCCCGTCCACGCGCAGCCGCAGCCAGGCTGCGCCGGCGGGCAGCTTGTCGGGGAACTCGAAGACCAGCGGCGCGCCTGCGCTGGCGCGACGCGCCGCGAGCGCGGTGGCCGTGCCCAGCGCCAGCGTCGCCGCCTGCTCGGGCCGCACCTGCGGCCGGCAGTGCAGCGTGACCGTCACGCGCGGCGGGCTGCCGCCGCGCACCAGCGCGATGGCCGGCAGCCCCAGCGCGGCATCGGCCCCGATGACCGGGTCCGGCGCCAGCAGCAGCGGCAGCGCATTGGTCTCGCGTTCGGCCGGCTCGGCCGGCGGCGTGAGCACCAGGCTCAGCTGCCACAGCCCCGCCGGCAGCTCGGCCTGCGCCGCGGCATCGGCCGGCAGCACGACGCTGGCGCTGCGGCCCGCGGCGTCCACCGTGGCCGGCAGCTCCAGCGCCGTGCTGCGCAGGCGGTGGCGCAGCAGCACGCGCACGCCGCTGCCCTGCAGCCGCACGCCGTCGATCGTGACCGTGCCGCCCAGGCGCGCCGCGGGCTGGCGGCCGGGCGGCGCCAGCGCGAGCAGCGTCGGCCCCGGCGGCAGCAGGTCCGGCTGCACGACGACGCCGCGGTCGCGGCCGCTGGCCTGGTCCACCGGCCCGCGCGAGAGCACCGGCAGCGGCGAACGTGCCGGCCGCGCGGCCTCGATCAGCACGACGCTGACCTGGTAGGCCGCCGAGGGCCGGTAGTGCGACTGCAGGGCCGACCACAGCTTGCCCATCTCGTCGGTGCCCATGGGCACGGGCGTGATGCGCAGCGCCTCGATCTGGTCGGCCAGGTCGCTGGCGGCCAGCGCCGCGAAGGCCGGCGGCAGCATCGAGACGTCCAGCGGGCTCGGGTCCAGCGCGCGGCGGATCGCGGCGCGGTCCAGCACCGCTCGCTCGTGCAGCAGGTGCATCGCATAGCCGAGCAGGATCTCGGCATGCAGGTCGGCGAAGCCGTAGGCGGTGACGAGAAAGTGCAGGTCCAGCGCCAGCGGGGTGTTGGCGATGCGCTCGCCGGCCGGCGAGCGCGTGGGCAGCTCGCGGTTGCTCCAGGCCGCATTGCGGCTGACCTGGTGCAGGAACAGGTTCAGCCGCGGCGCCGGGTCCTCGAGGTCGATGCGGTCGGGCGCCAGTGCGCTGACCGTCACCGGGCCCAGCGGCCCGCTGGCGTCGATGAGCCCGTTGTCGAGCAGGTTGCGCAGCACCGCGCTGACGGCGCCGATGGCCAGCGGCGAGCTCACCGGCGCCCTCCGTCGCGATCGCGCAGGTAGTCGGCCAGCGCCACCGCCGGTGCCGGACGCACGCGCCGCGGCGCCGCGGCGGCCGCGCGTTCGGGCGGCAGGCGCACGTCGATGCGGTCGATGGTGACCTGCACGACGGTGGGCGCGGTGGTCTCGGCGGCGGCCCGGTGCAGCGGCTGCAC
>CAZUPH010000370.1:0-2235 GCA_964621995.1 uncultured Rubrivivax sp.
CGACGCCCTAGACCCCGTCTCCTCCCCATCTGCGGTGGGGAGGAGACCTAAAGTTCGAACCTGACCCCCTGGGCCAGCGGCAGGTCGCGGCTGAAATTCACCGTCTGGGTCTGGCGGCGCATATAGGCCTTCCAGGCGTCGGAACCGGATTCGCGGCCGCCGCCGGTGTCCTTCTCGCCGCCGAAGGCGCCGCCGATCTCGGCGCCCGAGGGGCCGATGTTGACGTTGGCGATGCCGCAGTCCGAGCCGTCCGCGGCGATGAAGCGCTCGGCCTCGCGCAGGTCGGTCGTGAAGATGGCCGACGAGAGTCCGGCACCGACCGCGTTGTGCAGCGCGAGCGCCTCGTCGAGCTCGCGGTAGCGCACGACGTAGAGGATGGGTGCGAAGGTCTCGTGCAGCATCGGCCCGCACTGCGAAGGCATCTCCACCAGTGCCGGCTGAACGTAGTACGCATCCGGCGCGGCCGAGGCGTGCATGCGCTCGCCGCCATGCACCTTGGCGCCCGCTTCCCGCGCCTCCTCCAGCGCACGCTGCATGCCCTGCCAGGCGGCGCGATCGATCAGCGGGCCGACCAGCGTGCCGGCTTCCAGCGGGTTGCCGATGGCCACACCGGCATAGGCACGCTGCAGGCGCGGCACCAGCTGCCCGTACACGCTGTCGTGCACGAACAGCCGGCGCAGCGTGGTGCAGCGCTGGCCGGCGGTGCCCATCGCGGCGAAGGCGATCGCGCGCAGCGCCAGGTCCAGGTCGGCGCTGGGCGCCACGACGGCGGCGTTGTTGCCGCCGAGCTCGAGGATGGCGCGCGCGAAGCGCGCCGCCAGCCGCGGGCCGACCGCGCGGCCCATGGCGGTGGAGCCGGTGGCGCTGACCAGCGGCACGCGCGCGTCGTCCACCAGCGCCTGCCCGACCTCGCGCCCGCCCTGCACCACGACCGACAGCCCCGCGGGCGCCGCCGCGCCGTAGCGTGCACGGGCGCGCTCGAACAGCGCCTGCACCGCCAGCGCGGTCAGCGGCGTCTTCTCCGAGGGCTTCCACGCGCAGGCGTTGCCGCACACCAGCGCCAGCGCCGAGTTCCACGACCACACCGCGACCGGAAAGTTGAAGGCCGAGACGATGCCCACCACGCCCAGCGGATGCCAGGTTTCCATCATGCGATGGTCGGCGCGCTCGGTGGCGATCGTCAGTCCGTAGAGCTGGCGCGACAGGCCGACCGCGAAATCGCAGATGTCGATCATCTCCTGCACCTCGCCCAGGCCCTCGCTGGTGATCTTGCCGGCCTCGATGCTGACCAGCCGGCCCAGCGCCGCCTTGTGCGCGCGCAGTTCCTCGCCGAGCAGGCGCACGAGTTCGCCGCGCTGCGGCGCCGGCACGCGGCGCCAGGCCAGGAAGGCCTCGTGCGCGCGGCCGACCGCGGCGGCCACGCCGGCGGCATCGGTCTCGGGCACGCGCGAGAGTTCCTCGCCGCTGATCGGCGAGCGGGCGGGCAGCGTGCCGCCGGTCCAGGTCTCGCGCGCGGCACCGAGGCCGGCGAGCAGCGAGCCGACCTCGTCGGCCAGGCGGGGGGCGGTGAAGGGGGTCGTCATGGCAGGTGCAGTTCGGACAGTGCTGAAGTGATGCGATTGTCGCGCGCTTGTCGCGCACGCGACCCGGCCGCGGCAGCGGGGCGGCGCGGCATGCGTGCTTTCCCGCTCGCCCCGGCGCGAGCACGCTGGTTAGGCTGGCGGCATGCACCCTGCCCTGCGCCGCCAGACCCTGGCCGACCTGCTGCACCGCAGCGCCGCCCGCCACCCCGCAAAGCTCGCGATCGCCTGCGGCGACACGCGCTGGAGCTATGCCGAATTCGACGCGATCTGCACCCGCGTGGCTGCCGGCCTGGCCCTGCGCGGCGTTACCAAGGGCGACCGCATCGCGATCCTGGCGCGCAACTCGCACGGTTTCGCGGCGCTGCGCTTCGCGCTGGCGCGGCTGGGCGCGGTGCTGGTGCCGATCAACTTCATGCTCAAGGCCGACGAGGCCGCGTACATCCTGCGCCATGCCGGCGCCCGCTGGCTGGCCACCGACAGCGGCCTGGCAGCGCTGGCGCAGGCCGCGGCGGCGCTGGACACGCAGGTGGAGCAGCTGCTGTGGCTGCCCTCGGAGGAGCCCGGCGCGCCGCTGCCGGGCATGCTGGGCTTCGACGAGCTGGCCGCGTGCACCGAGGCGCTGCCCGAGGCGGCGCTGGCCGGCAGCGACATC
>CAZUPH010000371.1:0-2202 GCA_964621995.1 uncultured Rubrivivax sp.
TCTGCTCGGTGCGGCCGGAGAGGTCCTGGTTGCCGGTGGCGACCTCGGTGGAGGCCAGCCGGATGCTCTGAGACGACGCATTCACGTCGCCGACCACGCGCTGCAGGCTGGCCTGCATGCGCTGCAGCGCGCCGACCAGCGCCGAGGCCTCGTCCTGACCCTGCACGCTGACCGGCCGGCTCAGGTCGCCGGCGGCGATGCGCTCGGCCACGCCCACCGCATAGGCGATCGGCGCGGTGATCGAGCGCGAGTTGGCCAGCGTCAAGGGCACCACGACGATGAGGATCACCACCAGCGCGCCACCGAAGGCCGTCACCCCCCAGCCCAGCAGGGCCTGCAGCTCGGAGCGCATCTGCGCCGCCTCGCTGCTGACGACGGCGGCGATCTGCTCGACGCGCTCCTCGGCCACCGCGACCTCGTCCTTGGCGCGGCCGAGCATGCGGTCGGCGGCGCGTGCGTTGTCGTACTGGCCGTCCTGGATATTCTTCAGCACCGGCTCGGATCGCTCGACGTAGGCATCCAGGCGCTGCGTGGCCTCCTGGGCCAGCGCGTTGTCGGCGTCCTCGCCGCCTTCCAGCATCGCGGCCAGCGCCTTCTTCGTGGCGCCGATCTCGGCCAGCCAGGCCTCGCGGTGCTTCGCGACGCGTGCGCCGTCCTCGTAGTCGATGACCATCTGCTTCTCGTGCAGCCGCACCGCGGCCAGGTGCTGGCGCACCTGGCCGACGGTCTCGAGCTCCTGCACGGCCTGGGCCATGAAGTCCTCGCTGAGCGACTGGATCTTCAGCCCGCCGGCGACGCCGATCAGGCCGATCACCGCGAACATGCCCAGCACCATGACCACCGCGCCGATCATGCGCACGCGGATCGTGAAGCGCCGCAGCGGCGCGACCAGGAATTCCATCGTCGGTCTCCTCGGGTCAGTGGCGCGAGCGGCGCACCAGCGAGCCGATGTCCAGGATCAGCGCGACGCGGCCGTCGCCGAGGATGGTCGCGCCGGAGACGTCGTCCACCTTGCGGTAGTTGCTCTCCAGGTTCTTGACCACCACCTGCTGCTGGCCCAGCAGCTCGTCCACCAGCAGCGCGACGCGCCCGCCCTCGGCCTCGACGACGACCATGATGTTGCTCTGGCGCTCGAAGTCGAAGCGGGGCACCTCGAAGACCTTCTCCAGGTCGATCACCGGCATGTACTCGTCGCGCACCTCGACGACGCGGCCGCTGCCGCCGATGGTGCGGATCATCCCGGCCTGCACCTGGAAGCTCTCGACCACGCTGGACAGCGGCAGGATGTAGCACTCCTCGCCCACGCCCACGCTCATGCCGTCCATGATGGCCAGCGTCAGCGGCAGGCGCACGCGCACCGTCATGCCGTAGCCCTCGGCGGAGTCGATCTCCACGGTGCCGCCGAGCGCGGTGATGTTCTTCTTCACCACGTCCATGCCCACGCCACGGCCGGAGACGTCGGTCACCTGCTCGGCGGTGGAGAAGCCCGGCGCGAAGATCAGGCCGTAGACCTCCTGGTCCGACATCGTGTCCGGCGCCTCGATGCCGCGCTCGCGCGCCTTCTTCAGCAGCTTGGTGCGGTTCAGGCCGCGGCCGTCGTCGCGCACCTCGATGACGATGCTGCCGCCCTGGTGGCTGGCCACCAGCGTCACGGTGCCGTGCTCGGGCTTGCCCTTGGCCACGCGCTCGGCCGGCAGCTCGATGCCGTGGTCGCAGCTGTTGCGCACCAGGTGCGTCAGCGGGTCGGTGATCTTCTCGACCAGGCCCTTGTCCAGCTCGGTGGCCTCGCCCTGCGTGACCAGCTCGACCTTCTTGCCCAGCTTGCCGGCCAGGTCGCGCAGCATGCGCGGGAAGCGGCTGAAGACCAGGCTCATCGGGATCATGCGGATCGACATCACCGCTTCCTGCAGGTCGCGGGTGTTGCGCTCCAGGTCGGCCAGGCCCGACGCCAGCTGCTGGTACAGCGCGGGGTCCACGCCCTTGCCGGTCTGCGCCAGCATGGCCTGCGTGATGACGAGCTCGCCGACCAGGTTGATCAGCTGGTCCACCTTCTCGACGGACACGCGCAGCGTGCTCGACTCCGGCGTGCCGGCCGCCTTGGCCTCGGCGCGCGCCGAGGCGCGCGCGGCCGGCCGCGCCTCGACGGGCGCCGCGGCCGGGGCCGCCGCACCAGCCGCCGCGGCGGCCGTGGTGTCCGGCGCG
>CAZUPH010000372.1:0-2189 GCA_964621995.1 uncultured Rubrivivax sp.
GCCGCGGGCGCGCGGCGGCGCAGCGCGGCGGCGGCCAGGCCCAGCACCAGCACGGCGGCGGCCAGCGCGAGCATCGCGCCGCGCCACTGCCAGGCCGCGATGGCCGCCGCGGCCGCGAGCGGCACCACCAGCGTGCCCGCGCCGATGCCGGCGCTGGCGATGCCGGCGGCCAGCCCGCGCCGGCGCGTGAACCAGGGCTGCACGCTGCCGATGGACGGCGTGTAGACGAGCGCGATGCCCACGCCCAGGAGCACCCCGTAGGCCAGCACCACCTGCGTCATCGTCGCGGCCTGGCTGCCGGCGGCCAGCGCGGCGGCGATGCACAGCATGCCGGCGCCGGTGACCCGGCGCGGCCCGTAGCGGTCGGACAGCATGCCGCCGAAGGCGCCGAGCACGAAATACAGCAGCCCCGACAGGCCGAAGACCAGCGAGACCTCGGCGCGCGAGGCGCCGAACTCGCCGGCAAAGGACTCGAAGAAGGCGGCGAACGAATAGGACACGCCGAAGATCAGCGCCAGCGCCGTGAAGCTGGCGGCGACGACGACCCAGCCGTAGCGCGGCTCCTCGCCTTCCACGGGCAGCGGCGCGGGCACGGGCGCGGGCCCCGCCCTCATGCGCGCCGCGCCGCCGGTTCGCCGCCGACGACGCAGTGGCGGCCCGCGCGCTTGGCCGCGAGCAGCCGCGCGTCGGCGGTGCGCAGCAGCGCATCGGGCGACGCCGCGCTCTGCCGCGTGTCGGTGACGCCGGCGGAGAAGCCCTGTGCGTGCAGCATCGTGCCTTCGAGTTCGAAGACCTGCGCGTGCCAGCGCTGCAGCAGCGCGATCACCTTGTGCTGCGCGTCTTCGGCCGCCGTGTGCGGCAGCAGCAGGCAGAATTCCTCGCCGCCGTAGCGGAAGGCGAGGTCGCTGCCGCGCAGCTGCTCGCGCAGCAGGCGGCCGAAGGCGGCGAGCAGCGCATCGCCGGCGCCGTGGCCGTGGGTGTCGTTGACGGCCTTGAAGTGGTCCAGGTCGATCAGCACCACGGCCAGCGGCTGCCGTTCGCGCAGCGCCATCGCCAGCAGCTTGGGCAGCATGTCGTTGAGGTGGCGGCGGTTGGCCAGGCCGGTCAGCGCGTCGTGCGTGGCCTGCTCGCGCAGCGCCGCCTGCAGCGCCTCCACCTCGGCCACCTTGCGCGACAGCGCCGCGTTGGCCGCCGCCAGCGCCGCGCGCGCGCGCTCGGTGGCGCGCCGCCGCGCCTGCTGCTCCTCCAGCGCATGCTGCAGGTTCAGCAGTTCGGTCTGCAGGGCCGCGGCCTGGTAGCGTGCGCGCGAGGCATGGCGTGCACGCTCGGCATTCAGGCGCTGCCAGCGGCGCACCGCGGCCAGCGCCGCGGTGCCGTCGCCCAGGGCCTCGTGCAGCTCGGACGCCACCTGCGCATGCAGGCAGCGCACGCGCAGGCTGGCCAGCCGGTCGTCGGCCGCGACGTCGGCGGCAGCGCCGGCCGCCGGCTCGTCGGGCGCCACCTGCGCGGAGACGGCCTCCAGCGCCGCCAGCCCGCGCCGCGCATCGCCCTGCGCCGCTGCGGCCAGCGCCTCGGCCACCGCCAGCTCGACCTGCTCGTCGGGCAGCGCGGGCGGTGCGCGCTCGCGCGCCTGCGCCAGCAGCTGCGCGCCCAGCGCCGTGTCGCCGGCGCGCAGCGCCGCGATGGCCAGGGTCTCGAAGTGCAGCGCATGCGTGCCGCGGCCGGCGCCGCCCAGCGGCAGCGCGACCAGCGTGCGCACGCTGTCCAGCGCCTGGTGCGCGCGGCCGGTCTCGGTGAGGCTGATGACGCGGTTGATCAGCAGCACCGACAGCAGCTTGGCATTGGCCAGGCCGGCGCAGCGCGCGAGCCCACGCTCGACCTGCGCCAGCGCCTCGTCGTGGTCGCCGAGCTGCAGCAGCTCGTGCGAGAGGTTGCAGTGCAGCACCGCGTCGAAGCCGTGGCCGCGGCGCGGGCCGGCGTCGCGCAGCGCCTCGTACATGTAGGCGAAGGCGAGGTCCGAGCGTCCCTGCGCCGAATGACAGCCCGCGATGGCGTTGAGCAGCACGCCGCGCTGCTCGTGGCGCAGCAGCGCCAGACCCTCGTCGCGCAGCGGCAGCAGCTGCGCCAGCGCCTGCTGCACGCGGCCGCGGCGCCAGTCGGCGCGCGCGATGCCGGCGCGCGCCAGGATC
>CAZUPH010000373.1:0-2146 GCA_964621995.1 uncultured Rubrivivax sp.
CGCACGCCGCGGCCGCTGGCGATGGCGCTGCTGCAGGCCCTGGCCGCCCGCGCAGGCGCCGGCGACGAGCAGGCCCGCGAGGCCGCACGGGCCGCGCGGGCCGCCTTCGAGCGGCTGCGGCAGCGGCTCGCCGACAGTCTGGCGCGGCGTCCGCTGCTGCGGGCCGCCCTGCTGGCACGCTGGCCCTGAAGCGCCGGCCGGGGCCCGGCGCCGGTCCGGCCATCGCGGCCCCTGCAACGCGCTTGCAACGCCCGCGCGGCACGATGCAGTCTGGGACGCGTGCAGCACGCCGCGCCCCGGACCGTGGAGACCCCCCGATGGACACCGCGACGCGCCCGTGCACCGTGGAGCCGACGCAGACCCTGAGGCTGGAGCTGGTGCTGCGCCGCAAGGGCATGGCCGGCGCCTGGCAGGCCGAGGTCGCCGTGCCCGGCGCCAGCGGCCGCCTGGCCTTCCCCTCGCTGGACGCCCTGTTCGCCTACCTGGCGCGGCTCGAGCGGCCGCCCGGTGGGCTGCGCTGATGCCGCCGAAGCGCCCACCCCAAGCGCCCCATGCGGCCCATGCGGCCCATGCGGCCCACGCGGCCGCGGCGCGGCTGCGCCTGGCGCTGCTCGCGCTGACCGCCGCCGCCGCGCTGGCCACCGCCTGGGCGCTGCTGCGCAGCGGCGCCGAGCTGGTGCGCATCGTTGCCGACTGGGAGCACCACGATGCGGTCCTGATCTACGACCACCTGCCGGACACCATCGAGCTGGAGGTCGATGGCGCGGTGCTGGACAGCGTGCCGCAGCTCGTGCGCCAGACGGAACACCACGCCGACGCCGAGGGCCATGTGCGCGTGCTGCTGCCGCGGCCGAACTACCTCTTCACGTCGCGCCTGGACGCCCTGGCGATCGCGCACGACCCGGCCGACCCGGCGCGTGTGCGCGTGCTCGACCCCGGGCACCTGGGCCTGCCGCTGCTGGCCCAGGCCCTGCTGCTGGCGGTGCTGGGCGCGGTCGCGCGCGGCCTGGCGCGCAGCGACTGGGGCGAGGACCGGACCTGGGTCGACGGCCGCTGGCTGCCCACCTCGACGCAGGCACTGCGCCCGGGCAGCAGTGCGCCCGCCGAGCACACGCTGCTCGCACCGGCCGGCCCGCCGCGCCCGGCGGCGTTCTGGGTCGGCGTGTTCGGGACGGCCGCCGCGGTCGCGGTCTGGCTGGTGCTGGACTTCGGCGCCGGGTCGCCGGTCGAGGTCGGCGCCGGGCTGGCCGCCGGCACGCTGGTGCTGGCCGGGTTGAGCGCCAGCGCCGGCGGCTCGCGCACGCGCCACGTGCGCTTCGACGACGACGGCATCGCCGACGGCAACTGGTTCGCCACGCGGCGCCTGCCGTGGAAGGCGATCGCCTCGCTGCAGCCGGTCAACATCAACCGCGAGGAACAGGAGCGCTACGACCGCACGTCGCCCCATCACCGCCAGGGTCACCGGACGCGGCCGCCGACGATCTGGCAATGGGTCGCCGGCGACGCGCAGGGCCGCAAGCTGCTGTCCCTGCCCGAAGAGGTCGAGGACACCGCGGCCTTCGCGGCCTTTGCCGAACGCTGCGGCGGCGCCGACTACCGGCTTTCCGGTCGGGCCGGCGGCCCCCCGGGCCAGGTGGCGGCCAGGAGCGCATAACCCAGTCCCGCGCGGCGGCAGGGGCCGACGAGCCGCGCGGTCAACGCCACGCGGCGCCAGCCCGGGTGCCAGGCGTGCCAGCCGAAGCGCCGCGCCTGCGCCCTGGCGAAGCGCACGAAGCCGCCGAGCACCGGCTCGTCCAGCCGCGTCGCGACGACCTCGGCAAAGCCGGCGGCGCGCAGCCGCGCGACCTGCGTGGGCAGGTCGGCCAGGTCCGCGGCCGGCACGCCGGCGAGCCGCGCCGCCGCCGCGAGCAGCGGCGAGGGTGCGCGGTCCAGCACCAGGTCGGTGAAGGCCAGGCGCCCGCCGGGCACCAGCACGCCGGCCACGCCCCGGTACAGCGCCGGCCGCGGGCCCAGGTGGTAGGCGGCGTCCACGCAGAGCACGGCGTCGAACTGCCGGGGCAGCGCCGGCAGCAGCGCCGCCACCGGCCCCACCCGCACGTCGGCCCCGGGCACGCGGGCGGCGGCGGCGCTGGCACGCGCGGCGTCG
>CAZUPH010000374.1:0-2145 GCA_964621995.1 uncultured Rubrivivax sp.
GTTCGACGAGATGGAGGACGAGTACCTGCGCGAGCGCAAGGCCGACGTCGAGCAGGTCGTCGAGCGGCTGCTGCGCGTGCTGGCGCGCGGCGACGGCCGTGCGGCGCCGCCGGCCGCCGCGCAGGCCGCGCGCGACTTCGCCGGCGAGGACCCGCTCGTGCTGGTGGCCAACGACGTGGCGCCGGCGGACATGCTGCAGTTCAAGCGCAGCGTCTTCACCGGCTTCGTCACCGACGTCGGCGGGCGCACCTCGCACACCGCGATCGTCGCGCGCAGCATGGACATCCCGGCGGTGGTCGGCGCGCGCGAGGCGAGCCGCCTCATCCGCCAGGACGACTGGCTGGTCATCGACGGCGACGCCGGCGTGGTGATCGTCAACCCGTCGCCGATCGTGCTGGAGGAGTACCGCTTCCGCCAGCGCCAGAGCGAACTCGAGCGGGCACGGCTGAACCGGCTGCGCCACACGCCGGCCGTCACGCTGGACGGGCAGCCGGTGGAGCTGCTGGCCAACATCGAGCTGCCCGACGATGCCGCCGGTGCACTGGAGGCTGGCGCCGTCGGCGTGGGGCTGTTCCGCAGCGAGTTCCTGTTCATGAACCGCGGCGGCGACCTGCCCGGCGAGGACGAGCAGTTCGAGGCCTACCGCGCCGCCGTCACTGCGATGCAGGGGCTGCCGGTGACGGTGCGCACGGTGGACATCGGCGCCGACAAGCCGCTGGAGCGCATGAGCGTGCACGAGCTGCGCCACGAGCACGCGCTGAACCCGGCGCTGGGCCTGCGCGCGATCCGCTGGAGCCTGGCCGAGCCCGGCATGTTCCGCCAGCAGCTGCGCGCCATCCTGCGCGCCAGCGCCTTCGGCAAGGTGCGCGTGCTGGTGCCGATGGTCGCGCACCTGTCGGAGGCGCGCCAGGTCTTCGAGTCGCTGGCGCGCGCGCGCCAGCAGCTCGACGACGCGGGCCGCGCCTACGGTCGCGTGGAGGTCGGCGCGATGATCGAGGTGCCGGCGGCGGCGCTGATGATCGACCGGCTGCTGCAGCACTTCGATTTCGTCTCGATCGGCACCAACGACCTGATCCAGTACACGCTGGCCATCGACCGCGCCGACGAGGCGGTCGCCCACCTGTACGACCCCTGGCACCCCGCGGTGCTGCAGCTGCTGCAGCACACCATCGCGCGCGCCGGTGCGCTGGGGCGCGGCGTGGCGGTGTGCGGCGAGATGGCCGGCGACGTGGCCTTCACCGAGCTGCTGCTGGCGATGGGGCTGCGCAGCTTCTCGATGCATCCGGCGCGCATCGCCTCGGTCAAGCAGCGCGTGCTGCGTGCGGACACGCGCCACCTGCAGGCCCTGCTGCCGCAGGTGCTGGCCGCAGAGAGCCCTGCGGCCGCGATGCAGCAGGCGCTGCAGTCCCGGCAGCCGCACTGAGCCGGCGCGGCAGCTTGCTGCGACGTAGAGGGCGGCCGTTGACCGAAGCAAAATGCCTGTGCTATAGTCACAGGCTCTTCTCGACGCAGGCAAGGCAGCGCGCCAAGGCGCAGCAGCCAAGCTTGGCAGACGGGACGGAAAATCCGAGTGCTTGACAGTGGTTTCGAAAAAATGTCAGAATCTCGGTCTTCGCTGATCACGGATCGGCGCCGCTGCGCGAGGGCGTCAAAGCCGCAGCGCAAAGCTCTTTAACAACATACAGCCGATAAGCGTGGGCGTTTGAAGGCGAGTGCCAAGAGCCGAGCGAGCAATCGCGAGGCTCGTGGTCGAAAGGCCTCAAACGCTCATGGAAACTGAAGTGAAGTTCACTTCGATTCCTTAGAGCAAATTCAAGATCGAACTGAAGAGTTTGATCCTGGCTCAGATTGAACGCTGGCGGCATGCCTTACACATGCAAGTCGAACGGTAACGCGGGGCAACCTGGCGACGAGTGGCGAACGGGTGAGTAATACATCGGAACGTGCCCAGTAGTGGGGGATAGCCCGGCGAAAGCCGGATTAATACCGCATACGACCTACGGGTGAAAGCGGGGGACCGCAAGGCCTCGCGCTATTGGAGCGGCCGATGTCAGATTAGGTAGTTGGTGGGGTAAAGGCCTACCAAGCCTACGATCTGTAGCTGGTCTGAGAGGACGACCAGCCACACTGGGACTGAGACACGGC
>CAZUPH010000375.1:0-2113 GCA_964621995.1 uncultured Rubrivivax sp.
TCAGGCGGCCCACGACCTCGGCGCGCCAGTCGCCGAGCGCGTCGATCAGCTTGACCGGCTTGCCGGTCAGACCGCGCACCGACAGGCGCATCTCCTCGAGCGCCTCGCGCGCCAGGGTCGAGATGCGTTCGCTCTCGCTGGTGTGCACGATGGTCAGCAGCTTGGCGCCCAGGTCGTCGTGCAGGTCGGCGGCGATGCGCTTGCGCTCCTGCTGCGTGACCTGCTCGACGCGCGCCTCGGCCATCTGCGCGTAGCCGCGCTCCATGATCGCGGTGGCCTCGCGCACCCGCGTCTCGAGCGAGGCCTTCAGCTCCTCGGCGGTCTGCAGCGCGCGGCCGTACTGGTGCACCAGCCAGACCCCGAGGCAGAGGAAGCCGAGCGGCATCGCGATGTTCGGCAGCACGCGCCACGCGGTGGGCAGCAGGTGCTGCTGCGCGGCCAGCTCGATGCCGACCATGACGCCGATGCCGCCCAGCACGCCGAGCATCGGCCAGAAGTCGCGCGGCCGCTCGCGCCGCGTGGTGTGCAGGTAGAACACCAGTGCCGCCAGCACCTGGATCGCCAGCAGCACGTACCAGGAGCTGGCGATCATGTGGATGCGCAACGGCCCCGCCAGCAGCAGGCTGGCCGGCACGATCGCGCACTGAGCCACCAGCGCCACCTCGATCGGGCGCGAGCGGCGGTTCGCGTAGTGCAGCAGGAATTGCACCGCCGCGAAGGTGATCAGCGGGATGGCGGCCACCAGCAGCAGTTCGCTGTCGTAGTTGGGCAGCCCGCTGCCCTGCCACCACAGGCGCGCGGTGATCAGCGACCAGCCGATCGACAGCGCGCCGAAGTAGGCCAGGTGGCTCTCGCGCCGGTGCCACCAGCCCATCACGAACACCACCACGCCCATCAGGAGCAGCGTGGCCGAGGCCACCTGCGGCAGTGTCGACTTCAGCAGCATCAGCCGCGCGTGCTCGGCGTGCAGCTCGTCGTAAGGCCCGATCGCGGGGGCCGACAGGCCGGCGGCACGCTGGCGCGAGGCGACCTGGTCGAGCGGGTAGCCGGCCAGGCGCAGGTCGAGCGTGTTGCCGCGCGCCTCGAGCAGCGCGGCCGGCAGCGCCACCAGCAACGGGCGTTCGCAGTCCAGGCGGATCGGGTCCGTCGTGCGCCCGGCCGCATGCAGGCGCTGGCCGTTGAGCTGCACCTCGACGTTGCCGCAGGCGCGCTCGACCAGCAGGCCGAGCAGCTCGCCGCGCTCGCGCGCGCCGACGGCGTCGAAGCGCAGGCGGTACCAGGCCGGAGTGCGCGCATGGGGCCGCGACCGCTCCCAGTCGTCCGGCAAGGGCACGACGCGCCAGCTGGCGTTGGTGGGGAAGTGCGTGCTGCCGTTGTCGTCGGCGATCAGCGCGTCGGCGAAGCGCTGCGTGGCGAAGGCCTGGGCCTGGGCTGCACCGGCGAACAGCAGACACAGCGCGGCGATCCAGGCGGCAAGGCGGGGCATGCGATCGATTGTGCAGGATGGTGCGCGTACGACCGGCCAGCGACAATCGCGCCTTCGTTGCATCCTGCGCAACCGCTGCGAGCCCGTCTTTGATCCTGCGTCTTGCCTTCACGCCCGTCGACAACCAGCGCCTGGCCCACCTGGCCGGCGCGCTCGACGCGCACCTGCGCGCGGTCGAGTCCGCGCTCGGCGTCACGATCACGCGCCGCCACGAGACCTTCCGCATCGATGGGGCCAAGCCGGCAGCCGAGCGCGCGAAGGCGGTGCTGGAGGCGCTGTACCTGCGCGCCGCGCGGCCGATCGGCGAGCAGGCGCTGCAGCTCGCGCTGGCCGATGCACAGGCGCCGCGCGCCGCGGCACCCGCGACGCACGGGCCGGACGATGCCATCGTGCTGCACACGCGCCGCGCCGACCTCGAAGGCCGCACGCCGAACCAGCGCCAGTACCTGCGCCACATCCTCGACCACGACATCGCCTTCGGCATCGGCCCGGCCGGCACCGGCAAGACCTTTCTCGCGGTGGCCTGCGCGGTCGACGCGCTCGAGCGCAGCGCGGTGCAGCGCATCATCCTGACGCGGCCCGCGGTCGAGGCCGGCGAGCGCCTGGGCTTCCTGCCCGGCGACCTGG
>CAZUPH010000376.1:0-2107 GCA_964621995.1 uncultured Rubrivivax sp.
CGCTTCGCGGACCGCCTGGAGGGGGCCACCGTTCACCAGGTGCTGCGCCGGGCCGGTAACTTCGCGGTCGCTCGGCCCGCCCGTGAGGTGCTCTTCACGGTGGTGCCGCGCGCCGATCGCTACAAGTCGAAGACCTTCATCGACACAGTCATCTACCGCGCCGGCGATCAGCTCGGCGCCTGGGCGTATGCACCGCTGGCGGCGCTCGGCGCCGGCGTGGCCGGGATCTCGTCGGTGGCGGTGGCGCTGGCAGCGCTCTCGGCGGTCAACGCCGTGTGGCTGGGGCGCAAGATGCAGCGCCTGGCCGGTTCAACGGCCATCGAGGATCCCGAACACAACACGCCTACGACGTCGGTACTGAGCGATTCCGAGCCGGTCTGAACCGAGTCCGCTGGCCCCGGCCTAGAGAGCTGAGCAGGTAACGGTCACGCAGCGGTGGCGAGACGTGCGAGCCGCTGCAGATTGACGACGGTGGCGGTGCGCCGCAGGTCGAGGGTGTTCTTGCGCACGCCCTTGTAGCGCGCGCGGGGGCCCTGGATCTGCTGGATGCGCGCCAGGGTGTGCTCGACGGCCGTGCGTTCGCGTAGGCGCGCGCGGCCGGCGGGCTGGCGCTGCGCCGCGGCCAGCGTCTGCAGCAAGGCTTCCTGCGGATGCAGCGACACCGAGCGGCCCTGCGCCGTCGTGCAGGCGTCCCGCTGCGCACACGGCTGGCACACGGTCGGGCGGAAGTGCACGGCGGCGGCCCCCGCGGCGATCGGCGCGGCGTGGCCGGCGGGACAGGTGACGGAGCGGCCCGGCAGGTCGATCGTAAACGCCTGCTTGGGGAAGCGCCCGCCGTTGGGACTGCGCCACGCCTTGGCGCGAATGGTGACGCCGCTCGCATGCAGCGGGCCGATCCGCGGACTCGCGAGGTAGCCCCGATCGATCGCGAGCTCGCCGAGCGCGCCATGCCGGGCCAGCGCGGGCTCGAGCGGCGCCAGCGCGGCATGCTCGGGCTCATTGGCCGGCCGCGCGATCGCGTCGACGATCAGATCGTGATCGATCAGCGTGAGCACATGGCGTTTGTAGCCGTTGAACGGCTTCGTGCGGGTCTTGCGGCCGTGGCGCATCTCGGGATCGCCGAGCGACGGCATCCGGTCCGCGGCCACGCCGCGGCGGATCCGTCGCTGGCCCGTCGTGGGATCCGGCTCGAGATCCTGCTGCAGGACGCGTCGGAGCGCGGTGAGCGCGGCCTGCACGGGCGGGGCGTCGGCGACCGGCACATGCGTCGCGACCCACTGCTCGAGGCGATCGACCTCGGCGAGCAGCCGGGCGAGCGCGGCGGCCTGCGCCCCCGGCTCGGTCCAGTCGATGTCGAGCGCGGCTTTGAGACTCGGTGCGCCGAGCAGCGTCACGCCCGCGTCGCGCAGCACCACGTCGCGCGAGGTCCGCAGCGTGGCCGCGGCGCAGGTCGCCACCGTCTGCAGCGCGCGGCCCACTAGGTTCCACGTATCTTCGACCCGGCCTGCACCGAGCAGGGGCGACGAGTCGAGTGCGGCGCGCAGGGCCTGCCAGCCGAAGCCCCCGCGCGTCTGCGCCATCGCCACCGTCCGATCAATGAGCCGCCGATCGAGATCGTGCGCGATGAGCCGCTCGCGGAACCGCACCAGCACGCCCTGGGAGAACGGCGCGGACGCCTGGCCCAGCGTCCCGAGCACCAACTGCCACCGGCGGTCCATCCGCGCCGTGATGACGGCCTCGGCATCACCGACCTGATCGTACGCCTGCAGGAGCACGACCATCGCCAGCAGGGCCGGCGGCACCGGCGCGGTCCCGCGCGGCTGATAGATCGCCGCCAACTCGGCCTGGAAGGCCTCGTCGAACAGCTCCGCGCGAATCGTGCGGAGGAACACGTAGAACTTGCCGATCCGGTGCAGCGCCGCCGCCAGCGTCTGCTCCTCCGCATCGAGCACCGTCGGACACGACCAGCGAATCGGAGTGGGCATGCGCCCATCAGATCACACGCCGATCGCCGCGTCGATCCCCCGCCCGCATTTACGGGCCGGGGCTTACCTGATCAGCTCTCTAGTCGCTCCGCACACACCAGTCTCTGGCGAAGGGCCGGCGG
>CAZUPH010000377.1:0-2085 GCA_964621995.1 uncultured Rubrivivax sp.
ATCGCTCGGCTTGCGGCCCTTGCTGCGCATAACCGCGGACGAACCTAAATACGCGATATGTGCAGCTGCCCATATCGCCTATCTCGGTCGGTCAGTCGTCGTGCGGGGGAGCCCGCAAGGGGCACCGCAGGGATCGCCGGCCGTGTCCGACCCTTCCACATCGGAGGCTCGACCACCTGCCGTCGCCGCTGTGGCGCATCCGTGAAGACACCTCACTCGGCGTGTTCGTCGGCCGCTTCCTCGCTTCGCCCTTCTCCGCTCGGCGATGTCCGCAGGCAGCGCGGGAGCCAGCCGGTCGCGGCCAGTGCCTGCTCGGCACCTGCAACGGCCCCGTCCTTCTTCAGTCCGGCCAGCGGCGCGGCGGCATTGGCGCCGGCGCCTTCGGTCACCGCAGCAAGCGTCGTCGCCTTCGACACGTGGCTGAAGTACGAGGCGGCATTGGCCCTCCACCAGCGCCGCATGTCGAGCCCGAGCGCCTGGGCCAGCGCGTCCGTGCTCTGGCGTTCACGCTCGATGCCTTCGACCCCGGTGACGCTCGCGGCGACGAGGAAGGTCAGCAGTTCGACCACGGTGGTGCGTTCCTGCGCCAGCAACCAGGGCAGCAACGCCGGGCCATCGGCCGGCAGCCGCGTGGTCCACTCGACGCGGGTCTGCTCCATCTGCTTCCAGGCTTCGGTCTCGGCCATGCCCGCAGACTCGCGCCGCAGCGCATCATGCGTCTCGCTCGCGCTCACGGTCAGCGCGTCGTCGCCGCCGCGGTAGTGGTGGAAGCCGTCCTTGAGCAGCTTGGCGACCAGGTGGGCCGTGAGCGCCGCCAAGGCCACGTCCGGTCGCAGCAGCAGTTCGGCCTGGATCGCCGCGACGCGGTGCGCGGTCAGGCTGCGCATCAGCTTCTCGGAGTGCACCGCGCGGACGCCGCCCTTGGGCAGGCTGACGAGCGCCGTGCCCGCGGCCGGCTCGCACTGCCTTGCCGCCTGCACGACCGCATCACGGTCCTCGGGCCGGACCCGCCCGCGCTTGACCTCGACCGTTCCGCGCGATCCCACGCACACCACGCAGCCGGCCTGCGCCATCATGTCCGCCGGAAACACAGCCAGCGCTTCGTCGATGGCGTTCAGTTCCGCTTGCAGCCGCTCGTCGTCGGCCTCCAGCGCCGCGTACTCGTTCTCGTCGCCGTCGCCGTCGCCGTCGTCGTCCGAGATCGACTCCATGCGCGCGTGCAGCGCTTCCAGTTCGGCTTCGAGTTGCGCATGGCGCGCCGCCTCGTCCGCGCTTGGCGTGCGGCGTGTGCGGCGCACCTCGCCGTCGCGGACGTAGTCTTCGTAGACGTACCGGGTCCTCACATCGACCCACTTCCAGCCCTCAGCGGCGACCTCGCGGGCGTGCGGCTGCAGCTTGTCCAGCGCCAGCCGTTCGAGCAGCGCGGCGTCCTGCAGATAGGCCTTGCCATCGTCGCTGAACAGATCGCGCCGCAGCGGGCCGCCAGCGGCCTCATAGGCAGGCAGCGTCACGAAGACCGCCACGCCGTCACGGTCCGATTCGACCTCGCCGCGGGTCAGCAGTCTGCGCAGTTGATCCGCGCTGCGGTTCCACTCGGGCAGTTGCTGCCACAGTTGCTCCTGCCGCGCCGTGTCGTCGATCGAGGCCAGCACCATCAGGCAGTCCAGGCCGATCCCGCCTTCACGAAACAGCTTCATCAGCGCGGGCGACACCGCCGCCAGCTTGAGCCGGCGCTTCACGACCTGCGGCGTGACGCCGAAGGCCGCCGCCACGTCCTCGACCGAGCGGCCGCCGTCGATCAGCCGCGCGAAGGCCGCGAACTCGTCGGCCGGGTTCAAGGCCTCGCGCTCGACGTTCTCGATCAGGCTGGCCATCAGCGCCTGCTCGGCCGGCACCACGAGCACGGGCACCGGCTGGTTCTCGGCCCAGCGGCCCTGCTCCACCAGCAGCGCCATCGCGCGCAGGCGCCGGCCGCCGGCGCAGACCTCGTGCAAGCCGCGCGCGCCGCGCACGACGATCAGGTTGTGCAGCAGGCCCGCGGCCTCGATGGACGCGGCCAGTTCGGTGAGCGGCAGCGGTGCCGCG
>CAZUPH010000378.1:0-2078 GCA_964621995.1 uncultured Rubrivivax sp.
GCCCACGGCGACGTGGTGCCGCCCGGTGAAGGGTGGACCCACGACCCCTACGGCGGCGAAGTGGCCGACGGCAAGCTCTATGGCCGCGCGTCGGCGGTCAGCAAGAGCGACTTCGCGAGCTTCACCTTCGCGCTGCGCGCGCTGGAGGCGGTGGCGAAGCCGAGGCGCGGTGGCATCGAACTGCACTTCACCTACGACGAGGAGTTCGGCGGCGAGCTCGGCCCCGGCTGGCTGCTCAAGCATGGCCTGACCAAGCCCGACTTCCTGATCGCCGCCGGCTTCTCGTACCAGGTGGTCACCGCGCACAACGGCTGCCTGCAGCTCGAGGTCACGCTGCATGGCCTGGCCACGCATGCGGCGCACCCGAGCACCGGCGTCGACGCCTTGCAGGCCGCCAACGCGCTGCTCACGGCGCTGTACGCGCACAACGCAGTGCTGCGCGAGCGCCGCTCCAAGGTCGAGGGCATCACGCACCCATACCTCAACGTCGGCCGCATCGACGGTGGCAGCAACACCAATGTCGTGCCCGGCAAGGTGGTGCTCAAGCTCGACCGGCGCATGATCCCCGAGGAGGACGCGGCCGCGGTCGAGGCCGAGGTGCGCGCGCTGATCGAGCGCGCGGTCGCGGCGCACGACCCGCGCGTGAAGGTCGAGATCCGCCGCCTGCTGCTGGCCCAAGCGCTGCAGCCGCAGTCGGCCAACGCGCCGCTGGTCGAGGCGATCCGCCGACATGCCACGGCCGTGTTCGGCGAGACGCCGCCCGTGGTGGGCACGCCGCTGTACACCGACGTGCGCCTGTACGGCGCGCATGGCGTGCCGGCGGTGATCTACGGCGCCGGGCCGCGCACCGTGCTCGAGAGCAATGCCAAGCGCGCCGACGAGCACCTGGTGCTGGAGGACCTGCGCCGCGCGACGAAGGTCGTCGCGCGCGCGCTCGCCGAGCTGCTGGCGTAGCGCCGCTTCACGTCACTCGGCATCACGCGCCGCCAGCGGCTGCGCGATCGCTGTCTCGATCGCCTCGAGCAGGGTCTGCATCGTGAAGGGCTTGCCGAGGTAGCCGTCGAAGCCGGCGGCGATGAAGCGCTCGCGGTCGCCGCTCATCGCGTGCGCGGTCAGCGCCACGATCACCGCACGCGGCGCCTGGCCTTCGGTCTCGATCTGGCGCCACTGGCGCACGGCGTCGGTACCGTCGAGCGCGGGCATCTGGATGTCCATCAGCACCACGTCGTAGCGCCCGTTCAGCAGACGGTCGAGCGCCTGCACGCCGTCGCGCACGCTGGTCACCTCGGCGCCGAGTTGCGCGAGCATGGTCTGCGCCAGCAGCAGGTTGACGTCGTTGTCCTCGGCCAGCAGCACGCGCCGGCCGTCGAGCCGGCGCAGGGCGGCGGGCGGCGCCACACCCGGGTCGAAGCGGCCCTCGGGCTTGCGCGACAGCGCCTCGTGCAACTCGCGCGGCGCCAGCGGCCGCGTCAGGCGCAGCACCGGCAGGCCGCGGGCGGCCGGCAAGGCGCCGGCCGGGCGCTCGACCATCGCGTCGACCGCACCGACGCCGTGCAACAGGATCAGGCGTCGCAATTCGCCGCGCCCGCGCCATTCGCGCACGGCCGCGTCGTAGGACGCCGGCTGCGCCACGCCCTCGAACACCAGCGTGTCGATCGGCAGTTCGCGCTGGCCGAGCGCCTGCGCCGGGTGGCGCGCCAGCACCACCTCGACGCCCCATTGCGCGAGCCAGGGCCGCCAGGCGTCGAAGCTGCCGCCCTCCTCCTCGATCCAGGCCAGGCGCCGGCCCTGCAGCGCCGGCATCGGCACGCTGCGCGCCGGCGGGTCGAGCGGCAGCTCGACCGTGAAGCAGCTGCCGCGGCCGAGCGAGCTGTCGAGCACGATGCGCCCGCCCATCAGCGTCACAAGCTGGCGGCAGATCGCCAGGCCCAGGCCTGTGCCGCCGAAGCGCCGCGTCGTCGACTCGTCGGCCTGCACGAAGGGCTCGAACACCTGGGCGTGCTTGTCCGGCGCGATGCCGGGGCCGGTGTCCTCGACGGCGATCGCGATGCGGCGCGGCGCGCCGTCGCCGCCGCGCA
>CAZUPH010000379.1:0-2035 GCA_964621995.1 uncultured Rubrivivax sp.
AGCAGTCCGCCGGCCAGGCGCACCTCGGGACGCAGCACGCCCACGCGCTGCAGGAAGTCGAGGTCCTCCGCCGTCAGCGGCGAGCGCACGCGGCC
Source organism: uncultured Rubrivivax sp. (assembly GCA_964621995.1). GTDB lineage: Bacteria > Pseudomonadota > Gammaproteobacteria > Burkholderiales > Burkholderiaceae_C > Rubrivivax. Next base: position 96 of record CAZUPH010000379.1, read on the forward strand.
GGCGTCGAGCAGCGCGCGCAGCGTGTCGGGCGTGACCGTCTCGTCGACGATGCGGCCATGGTTGATCAGCTGCTGCAGCACCGCGTCGCCGAACACCTCGCGCCGGATCACGCCGGCCTCGATCAGACGCAGGAAGCCGTTGACGAACATCTCGGAGCAGCCGTACAGGCCGCGGTCGAAGCGGCCCGTCTCGCGGCCGGCCAGGCCATCGGGGCACAGCGACTCGAGGATGCGACGGTATTCGGCCCCGTGGCGGTCGCGCACGATCAGCGCCTGCGCGATGGCGTCGCCGAGCGAGCCGATGCCGATCTGCAGCGTGCCGCCGTCCTCGACCAGGCTGGCCGCATGCAGGCCGATCGCGTAGTCGGCCGGCGTCACCTTGTTGTTCGGCGCGCCGAACAGGGTGTGCGTGGCCGCCGGGTCGGTGACCACCACGTCGAACATCGACGGCGCGACCTCGGCCCCGTTGGGCATGAAGGGCATCCTGCGGTTGATCACGCCGACCTTGAGCAGCGGCTTGCCGAGCTCGGCATAGCGCTCGATCACCTCGAAGGTGACGTCGGGGTTGCTCGACAGCGACAGGCGCAACTCGTCGCCTTCGCCGCGCGCCGCCACCGCCTGCGCGATCACGTTCATGCCCTGCACGCCCATGTCGCGCGCGACGAAGGTGTAGTTGGTCGAGATGTAGCCCTGCTGCGCGACGGCGTTGCCGAGGTAGTCGCCGGTCTTCATGAAGAATTCGCGCACCTCGATGTTCGGCGGCAGCGCGTTGGCGCGCAGGTCCTTCACGTACTCGAGGTCGGGGTAGTCGGCGAACAGACGATCGACCAGCGGCTCGAGGAAGTGCTGCTCCAGCTCGCTGTGCCCCGCCGGCTTGGCCAGCGACAGCGCCGTGATGATGCGCAGCTTGCGCGCCGGGTTGGCCTTGATGCGCCGGTACAGCGCGTTGGCGAAAGGGTTGGGCTTGCCGATGCCCAGCGGCAGGCCGAGGACGATGTCGCCGGACACGGCGTCCAGCACGTGGTCGACCGCGGCGTCGATGCGGTCGATGAACAGGGGTGCAGCGGCAGCGGGCATGTCGGTCCTCGGTCGGCGGTCTTGTGGCACCGACTGTGGCCCGCGACGACGCCGCGCGGCTTGCGCGCGCGCAAGCGCGGCGGCGGTCAGGCCAGCGCGCGGGTCCGGGCCTCGGAGGCGGGCAGGTTCGGCGCCGTGGGGGCTGCGCCGGCGTCGCTGCGCGCGATGGTCGCGAACAGGTCCTTCGGGTCGGCCAGGCGCGGCACGAGCTGGATCGTGTCGCCGATGCCGAGCTCGCGCGCCGCGTCGAACAGGAAGTGCAGCGCCGAGTAGTCCTCGAGCGCGAAACCGACCGAGTCGAACACGGTCACCTCATCGGTCGCTGTGCGGCCGCGGACCTCACCCGCCAGCACGCGCCACAGCTCGGTGACCGCGAAGTCGGCCGGCATCTGCTGCAGGTCGCCCTCGACGCGCGTCTGCGGCTCGTACTCGACGAACACCGACGCCGCGCGCAGGACGTCGGCGTGCAACTCGGTCTTGCCCGGGCAGTCGCCGCCGACGGCATTGAGGTGCATGCCGGGCTCGATCATGTCGGGCGTGACGATGGTGGCCAGCGTCTTGTCGGCGGTGATCGTCGTCACGATGTCGGCGCCGCGCACCGCGTCGGCGGCGCTCTCGCAGATCCGCAGTTCGAGCTTGGGGCCGCCGGTGCCCATCAGGTTGCGCACCAGCTTGGCCGTGGCCATCGGGTCGGTGTCGTGCAGGCGCAGCGTGCGGATGCCCAGCAGGTCGCGGAAGGCGATGGCCTGGAACTCGGCCTGCGCGCCGTTGCCGATCAGCGCCATCGTGCGGCTGTGGGGGCGGGCCAGCGCGCGCGCGGCGACCACCGACATTGCGGCCGTGCGGATCGCGGTGGCGAGCGT
>CAZUPH010000380.1:0-2022 GCA_964621995.1 uncultured Rubrivivax sp.
GGTCATAGCCCGACAGGCCCCAGTTCGCCGCGCGCGCCGTCTCGCCGACCACCAGCACCACCAGGCGCGGGCGCTGCTGGGTGGCCGCACCGGCACCGGGCTTGGCGTCGAGGCCGATCGGCCGGCGCGGCTGGGCGGCACCGCGCGCGTCGGCGGCCAGCACGCTGCCGAGCGACCACAGGGTATTGGCCGGCGTGACGAGGTAGCGCACCTCCTTGTGGTTGCGTGTCAGCGCTGCCAATGGCTGGAACTGCCACAGCAGCGCCAGCGCGAGCGCCGCCGCCGCGCCGGCCAGCAGCGCCGCGCGCGCCTTCAGCGCCGACAGCCAGGGCCGCACCTCGATGCGCGCCGAGGCCAGCAGCGCGATCGGCAGCGCGGCGTAGAGCAGCAGGTCGAGCGCCAGGCCCCAGCCGAGCAACTCGCGCGTCTCGGCCACGTCGGTGTGCAGCGTGTTGCGCACCATCGACGGGTCGATGACGACGCCAAAGGCCTGCATGTAGTGCATCGCGAGGGCGCCAATGAGCGTCAGCAGCGCGAGCAGCGGCTTGAGGACCCGGCGCGTGCCGACCAGGCCGAGCAGCAGCGCGTGCAGCCCGATCAGCGCGACCATGAGCGCCAGCGCGAGCTGCCAGGTCGCCGCTTCGCCCAGCGCGTGGCCGCGCAGCGCGGCAGCGAAGAAGGGCCGGTTCAGCGCGATGGCCCAGAACGCGCTGGCCGACAGTACCAGTTGGTTGCTGGTGAGCGTGTAGCGCGGGAACGGCAGGGGCAGGGCGCGGCGGTTCGACATCGGCACCAGTGGGCCTACGGCGTCTGAAGCACGCCTGAAGACGGCTCGCCGTGTCACGGTGATACCGTTCGGCCCGCACCATGCGCCTGCTGCTGATCGAAGACGACCCCACGCTGGGCGAAGGCCTGCGCGACTTCCTGCGCGCCGACGGCCACCGCGTCGACTGGTGCGAGCGCCTGGCGGACACCGAGGCGCTGCGCGGCGAGCCCTACGACGCCTGGCTGGTGGACTGGCAGTTGCCCGACGGCTCGGGCCTGGACTGGGTGGCCACGCGGCGAACGCGCGGCGACCGCACGCCGGCGCTGATGCTGACCGCGCGCGACCGCCTGGCCGACCGCGTGCGCGGGCTCGATGCCGGGCTGGACGACTACCTGGTCAAACCCTTCGCGCCCGAGGAGCTGGCGGCGCGCCTGCGGGCCGTGAGCCGGCGCAGCGGTGCCGGTGCGGCGCAGTCTCGTGCGGCTTTCGGCGCGGTGGAGGTGGACCTGGGCGCGCGCGCCGCCTTCGTCGAAGGCCAGCGTGCCGACCTCACCGCGCGCGAATGGGCGGTGCTCGAGGCCCTGGTGCTGCGCACCGGACGCATCGTGCCGAAGGCCGACCTGGAGAAGATCGTGCTCGGCTTCGACAGCGAGCTGGCCAGCAACGCGCTCGAGGTGCATGTGTCGGCGCTGCGCCGCAAGCTCGGCCGCGAACTGATCGAGACGGTTCGCGGCATGGGCTACCGCGTCGGCGGGGAGGGTGCGTGACCTCAGGGCCGGCCAAGCTGCCGTCGATCACCGGGCGCTTGTCGACGGCGCTGCTTTGGTGGGCGCTGGCCTGGGGCGTCGGCGTGTCGGCTGCCGTGGGATGGGCCGCGCAGCACGAGGTCGAGGAACTGCTCGATGAGTCGCTGCACGCGACGGCTCTGGTGCTGGCGCGCGCGATCGTCCTGGCCGGCAACGGCTCCTTGGATCCTTCGCCGCAGCCGGTGATCAACGAAGGTGACTTCGCCTGGCAGCTTGTGGGTGCCGACGGCGTCGTGCTGCGCCGATCATCCAACGCGCCGCCGCTGAGTCTGCAGAAAGTGCCGACGGCTGGTTTCAGCGACGTGCCGGGGTGGCGCGTGTTCGGTGTCGCCACGGGTGCCCAGGGGCGCATGCTCTACGCGGCGCACACGATGAAGGAGCGCGACGAGGCCGGCACCGAAGTGGCGATGAGCGCGGTGCTCGCGGCGCTGTCGATCGGTCTGCTGGGGC
>CAZUPH010000381.1:0-2021 GCA_964621995.1 uncultured Rubrivivax sp.
AGCGGTCGTAGCTGGCCTCGGAGCTGACGCTGTGGTCGAACATCCAGATCACGAAGGGCAGCAGCACGAACATCAGGCCGCCGCTGACGCGGTGCAGGATGGACACCCAGCCCGCCACCGGCAGCCGGTACTTCACCGCGTCCACCAGCCGCATCGTCCCGGGCCGCGCGACCGGCCGCTGTCTGCTCGTCTCAGCCATCTGTTCTTGCTCTCTGTCCTAGCGGTCGAAACCGGGTGAAACCCAGCGAGTTTATTGCAACGCAGCAGGCTTACGCGGAACTGGAGTTGCCTTCATCCGAGCTCGTTGCGGTAGTGGTGGCGCGCCGTGTGGTACAGGCCGCGGCGCAGCTCCACCGGACGGTCGCCGTAGGTGAAGGACAGCCGCTCCACCGACAGCAGCGGCGCGCCGGCGGGCACGTCGAGCAGCGCCGCGTCGTCGGCGGTGGCCGCCACGGCGCGCAGCTTTTCCTCGGCGCGGATCATGCGCACCGAGAACTCGGCCTCGAACATGCGGTACATCGGCCCGCGCCAGGACTCCAGCCGCTCGGCGGTGAGGCCGCGGAACAGCGAGCCGGGCAGCCAGACGTCGTCGAAGACCACCGGCCGCAGCGCGCCGCGGGGCGCTGCCGGGTCGGCGTCGGCGGCCAGCAGCAGACGGCGGATCTGCACCGCGGCCTCGCCGGACTTCAGCGCCAGCGCGCGCGCCACCTCGGCCGGCGCGCGCATGCGCCGGCAGTCCAGCAGCCGGCGCTGCAGCGGCGCGGCGCTGCCGTCGTCGGCGGTCAGGCGCAGGAAGCGGTACTGCGTCTGCGCCTCGGCGTGGGTGGCCACGAAGGTGCCCTTGCCCTGGCGGCGCACCAGCAGGTTGTCGGCCGCCATCTCGTCGATGGCCTTGCGCACCGTGCCCTGGCTGACGCGGAAGCGCGCCGCGAGCTCCAGTTCGCTGGGGATGGCCTCGCCGGGACCCCAGTCGCCGGCCTCCAGGCTCTTGACCAGCAGCGCCTTGATCTGCCGGTACAGCGGGCTGAAGGCCGGTCCGGCCTCCGCGGCGGGGGCAGCGGCAGCGGGGGCGCTGGCGGTCGCGGGGTCGGCGGGCATGGGCCTATTGTCTTGCATAAGACATAAGACTTCAGTCAGCCGGGACAGCCTAAAATCGCGGGTTCCTCCTCCCCCCGACACCACCCTGCCCCTCCCAGGAGACCGACTCATGAGCAAGAAGCCCGTCCGCGTGGCCGTCACCGGTGCCGCCGGCCAGATCGGCTACGCCCTGCTGTTCCGCATCGCCAGCGGCGAGATGCTGGGCAAGGACCAGCCGGTGATCCTGCAGCTGCTGGAAGTCCCGGCCGAGGGCCCGCAGAAGGCGCTGAAGGGCGTGATGATGGAGCTGGAGGACTGCGCCTTCCCGCTGCTGGCCGGCATGGAGGCGCACGGCGACCCGATGACCGCGTTCAAGGACACCGACTACGCGCTGCTGGTCGGCAGCATGCCGCGCAAGGCCGGCATGGAGCGCGCCGAGCTGCTCAGCATCAACGGCAAGATCTTCATCGGCCAGGGCCAGGCGCTCAATGCGGTGGCCAGCCGCAACGTGAAGGTGCTGGTGGTGGGCAACCCGGCCAACACCAACGCCTGGATCGCGATGAAGAGCGCGCCGGACCTGCCGCGCGAGAATTTCACCGCGATGCTGCGCCTGGACCACAACCGCGCGCTGAGCCAGGTCGCGGCCAAGACGGGCAAGCCGGTGGCGTCGATCAGGAAGCTCGGCGTGTGGGGCAACCACAGCCCGACGATGTATGCGGACTACCGCTTCGCGACGATAGACGGCGCCAGCGTCAAGGACATGATCAACGACCACGCCTGGAACCGCGACGTCTTCCTGCCCACCGTGGGCAAGCGCGGCGCCGCGATCATCGAGGCGCGCGGCCTCAGCAGCGCGGCCAGCGCGGCCAATGCCGCCATCGACCACATGCGCGACTGGGCACTGGGCACCCAGGGCGAGTGGGTCACGATGGGCGTGCCGAGCA
>CAZUPH010000382.1:0-2011 GCA_964621995.1 uncultured Rubrivivax sp.
GCTGCCGCAGCCGCATCGTCGCCTCGCGCGTCGGCCTCCTGCGCGATCTCGCACCAGTGGTGCGCGATGCGCGCCGCGAACGAGCCGGCGCGGGCGCGCTCGAGCTGGGCCGCGTCGTCGGCCGCGGCACGCCAGTCGCGCGCGCGCTCGTGCAGCTGCAGCAGTGCGAGGCGGGCCTCGGTGTCGTAAGGCGTGCCGGCCAACGCCTTGAACGCCTGCTCGGCGCGGTCGAAGAGGCCGGCCTTCATGAAGTCCTGCGCCAGCGCGTGCTGGGCGCGCTCGCGCTCGGCCGCGGGCAGGTCGCCGCGTTGCAGCAGGTGCTCGTGCACGCGCACCGCGCGCTCGAACTCGCCCCGGCGGCGGAACAGGTTGCCGAGCGCGAAGTGCAGCTCGCTGGTGTCCGGGTCGTGCTGCACGGCCTCGATGAAGGCGTCGATGGCCTTGTCGGGCTGTTCGTTGAGCAGCAGGTTCAGGCCCTTGAAGTAGGCCTTGGGCTGGGCCCGTTGCTCACGCCGCCATTGGCGCAGGTCGATGCGCGAGCCGATCCAGCCGAGCGCGAAGGCGAGCGGCAGGCCGATCAGCAGCCATTGGATGTCGAAGCCTTCCATGCCCGCTAGAGCCCCTCGCGTGGCGGCATGCCGACCTCGGCACCGAACTGCGACGGCACCTGGGTCGACGGTGCCGGGGGCTGCACCGTGACGGGCGGCGTGGCCTGTTGCGCGACACGGCGGTTGCGCCACCAGGCCGGCACCATCGCCAGCACGCAGAGCGCGCAGCCGGCGGCGAATGCGACGAGCACCACGATGACCATCGGCGCGCGCCACTCGAAGCCGAAGAACCAGTGCACCACGGTCTCCTGCTGGTTGTTCAGCGCGAACGCGAACAGCGCGAAGAAGATGAAGGCGCGCAAGGCCCAGGCAAGAACACGCATCGGGTGAATGTTAGAAGGAAAACGCGCCCGTGAAGGGCGCGTCTTTGGGTCATTCACGCCGAGGTCGGCGGCGGGTCGTCAGGCGGCAGCTTGGCGTCGACCGCTTCGCGCAGGGCCTTGCCCGGCTTGAAGTGCGGTACCAGCTTCTCGGGGATCGTCACCTGCTCGCCGCTGCGGGGGTTGCGCCCCAGCCGCGGCGGGCGGCGGTTGATCGAGAAGCTGCCGAAACCGCGGATCTCGATGCGGTGTCCGCGCGCCAGGGCGTCGGACATCGCGTCGAGAATGGTCTTCACTGCGAACTCGGTGTCGCGTTGGGTCAGCTGGCCGAACTTGTCGGCCAGCGCCGCCACGAGATCGGAGCGCGTCATGAAGGCCCGGTGGACTTAGTTGTTGTCCTTGTTGTCCATCTTGGCGCGCAGCAGGGCGCCCAGGCTCGTCGTGCCGGCGCTCTCGCGCTCGTTGCTGGCCGACAGGCGCTGCATCGCTTCCTGCTGGTCGGCGCTGTCCTTGGCCTTGATCGAGAGCTGGATGTTGCGCGTCTTGCGGTCGATGTTGACGATCATCACGCTGACCTCGTCGCCTTCCTTCAGCACGTTGCGCGCGTCCTCGACGCGGTCGCGGCTGATCTCGGAGGCGCGCAGGTAGCCGATCACATCGTCCGTCAGCTGCACCTCGGCACCGCGCGGGTCCACCGTCTTGACCTTGCCGGTGACGACCGCGCCGCGGTCGTTCAGCGTGGTGTAGGTGGCAAACGGGTCGCCGTCGAGCTGCTTGATGCCCAGGCTGATGCGCTCGCGCTCCACGTCCACCGCCAGCACGATGGCTTCGACTTCCTGGCCCTTCTTGTAGTTGCGCACCGCGCTCTCGCCCGGCTCGTTCCAGCTCAGGTCGGACAGGTGCACCAGGCCGTCGATGCCGGCCGACAGGCCGACGAAGACGCCGAAGTCGGTGATCGACTTGACCGGGCCCTTGACCTTGTCGCCGCGCTTGACCGTGGCGGAGAACTCCTCCCACGGGTTGGCCTTGCACTGCTTCATGCCCAGGCTGATGCGGCGCTTGTCCTCGTCGATCTCGAGCACC
>CAZUPH010000383.1:0-1987 GCA_964621995.1 uncultured Rubrivivax sp.
GGTCTCCAGCCCCCAGTCCCTGCGGTTATAGTGTCCCCCGTGGCAAAGCTGGGTGTAGTCGTGCCGGTCTACCGGGGAGAAGCGACGCTCGAGGAGCTGCATCGCCGGCTCACGGCGACGCTGGCGGCCGAGACCGACGACTGGCAGATCGTCTACGTGGACGACGGCAGCGCCGACCGCTCGTGGCCGATCGTCGAGGCGTTCGCGGCCGGGTCGTCGCGGGTCACGGCGCTGCGCCTCGGGCATGAACTCGATCGCGCGGATGGCCCCGGCGTCGTCGCGCCGGCTCATCGCTTCGCGCACCCGCCATTCGTGCAGGCGATCGTCGTAGGACGCTTTCGGGACCGCCGCCAGCCGCTCGGCCGAGCGCGGCAGGTAGGAGGCTACGGTCCAAAGCGCGACCTGGTGCTGGACCTTGCCGCGTTCGGCCTCGCCCATGCCCAGCAGTGGCGCCAGCCTGGCCAGCTGGGCCTCGGCTTCGTCGGGCGAGCGCCGGCCCAGGCGCGCGAGGCCCTCGGCGGCGGCCGCGCGGCTGCGGGCGTCTTTCGGCCAGTCGACGGCGCGTGCGTGCGGGGCGTCGATGAAGTCGGCGTAGTCGCGCACCTGCGCCGCCTCGGCCGTGGACAGGCCGGCGGCGAGCGTGCGCATCAGCCCGGTCTGGCCTTCGCCGGCCGCCAGCATGATCCGCTCCCAGCGCAGCGCCGCATCCAGATGACCCAGGGCCTGCAGCGACCTGAAGGGCAGGTCGCAGTGCGCCGGCAGCGCGCGCCCGGTCCGCCACAGCGCCTTGCCGTCGGCGATCCATCCGGCATCCGTGGCGCCCGTGGCCAGGCGGCCGGCAAGGTCGGCGCAGCGCAGTTCCAGCGAGGCCGAGGGGCGGTAGTCGACGCGGAAGTCGGTCCAGTCGCCGCGCGCGGCCAGGGTCAGCAGCCAGCGGTCGCGCAGCCAGTCGGCCGAGGGCTCGCCGTCATGTCGGCGCAGCACGCGGCGGACCTCGGCGGGGGTGGCCACGCCGATGCGACGGTGCAGGGCGGTGGACTCCACCCAGCCACGCAGTGGGTGGGTTTCGATGCGTGCGAGGTCCTGTACGCTGAGCCGGCCCTGCTCGGCGAGCCGGAATCCTTCCAGGATGGCGGGACGCTCGCGGGAAAGGTCCGGCGGCGCCACCTGCGCCGCCGCCAGGGGCGTGGCCAGCAGGAGCAGCAGCGTGCGGATCAGGGCATTGGACATGACCGGCAGTTTAGCCCATGGCGCCTGAGCGCCCCGTGCGCACATGAGCCTGGCGCTGTTGGCCTACCTGGCCCTCGGGGCGGCGGCGGGCGTGCTTGCGGGGCTGCTGGGCATCGGCGGCGGGCTGGTGCTGGTGGCGGCGCTGGTCTGGTTGCTGCCGAGCCAGGGGATTCCGGCGGCGATGGCGGTGCACGTGGCGCTGGCGACGGCGTTGGCCAGCATCGTGCTCACCGGCATGTCCTCGTCCTGGGCCCACCATCGGCGCGGCAGCGTGCTCTGGCCGAGCGTGGCCTGGCTGCTGCCGGGCGTGCTGGTCGGCGGCTGGCTGGGCAGCCTGCTGGCGACCCAGCTCGACGGTGGCCTGCTGCGGACGTTCATCGCGATCTACTGCTATCTGGCGGCGCTGCAGCTGGGGCTCGACTGGCCGCGTTCGCGCACGCAACGGCCGGATGCACCGCTCGGCCCGGCCTACACGGCGGCCGGCGCAGGAATCGGTGCGATTTCCGCCCTGGTCGGCATCGGAGGCGGCAGCATGACCGTGCCGCTGCTGGTCTGGCGCGGTGTACGGCCGGTGCTGGCGGTGGGCACCTCCAGCGCCTGCGGCGTGGCGATCGCGCTGGCCGGCGCCACCGGCTATGCGGCCCACGGCCCGGCGGCCGGCGTACTGCCGCCGGGCAGCTGGGGCTACGTGTTCCTGCCGGCGGCGGCGGCGATCGCGCTGGCCTCGGTGCTGACGGCGCCGCTGGGCACCCGGCTG
>CAZUPH010000384.1:0-1983 GCA_964621995.1 uncultured Rubrivivax sp.
AGACCGGGATCTTCATGCGCTCGCGCAGCTTGCGCTCGACGTAGAAGCAGTCCGGCGCCTTGATGTCCTCGAGGTTGATGCCGCCGAAGGTGGGTTCGAGCGCGGCGATGCAGTCGACCAGCTTGTCGAGGTTCTTCTCGTTGACCTCGATGTCGAACACGTCGATGCCGGCGAACTTCTTGAACAGCACGCCCTTGCCTTCCATCACCGGCTTGGCGGCCAGCGGGCCGATGTCGCCCAGGCCGAGCACGGCGGTGCCATTGGTCACCACCGCGACCAGGTTGCCGCGCGCGGTATAGCGGAAGGCGTTGTTCGGGTCGGCCGCGATCTCCTCGCAGGCCGCGGCCACGCCGGGCGAGTAAGCCAGCGCCAGGTCGCGCTGGTTCGACAGCGGCTTGGTGGCGGCGATGGCCACCTTGCCCGGCGTCGGGAACTCGTGGTACTCGAGGGCGTGGCGGCGCAGCTCGGCGCGCTTTTCTTCGTAGCTGGACATGGTCTCTCTCGGGGCGGTCTGACAGGACCTTGTCATGGTACGGGTGAACCGGGCCCCGTGCCCGCGCGATTGATGCGAGAAACCGCGTATCGGGTTTGCGCGGGCGGTACGCAATACTGGTCCGCACGATGAGCGCCGTCGCCACCGCCCCGCCGCCGCCCGCCCCGCGACGGCGCTGGCGCCGCGTGCTGCTCTGGGGCCTGCTGATCGCGCTGCTGGCAGTGGCGCAGGCCCTGCTCGTGTTCCTGGTGCTGGTGTACGAGGACGCGCGGGCACAGGACCGCAGCGACGCCGTCGCCGCCTCGGCCGCCGCCGAGCTGCGCCAGCAGCTGTCGCGCGGTCTGCAGACGCTGCAGATCCTGGTCTGGAGCGAGCGCAGCGCGGCGCAGTGGCGCAGCGACTCCGCCGCGCTGCTGAGCAGCCGTCGCGAGCTGGTGCGCATCGAGCGCCGCGACGCGGCCTTCCGCCTCGTCGACGCGGTCCAGGCGCCGCACCTGGCCGCGCTGTTCCAGGCCATCCCGCGCACGGCGCTGAGCCTGGAGGCCGAGGCGGCCTGCGGCGAGGCGCGCCGCGCCGGCTCGCCGGCCTTCTCGCGCAGCTACTTCGCGCCGTTGCAGGGCGGCGGCGGCATGGAGCTGATGGACCTGTGCGTGCCGCTGGAGGCGGCCGACGGCGGCAGCGTGGTGGCCAGCTTCTCGCTCGCCGCGCTGCTGGAGGCCGCGCTGGCCGCCGACCCGGCCACGCGCGACCACGAGCTGTCCTTCGTCGAAGGCGACGGCGCGCGCCTGGCCCGCGCCGGCAACGCCCGCGGCGCCGGCATCTACCGCGCCGAGCGCGTGGTCGACCTGCCCGGCGTCAAGCTGCAGGTGCGTGCCGACAGCCGAGAGGGCCGTCCGCACCTGATCCCCAACCTCAGCGTCGCCCTGGTGGTCGGCCTGTCGATGGCGCTGATGGCGCTGGTGCTGCTGCTGGCGCGCGACGTGCGCCGGCGCGCCGAAGCCGAGGAGCGGCTGGCCGAGGCACTGGCCTTTCGCAAGGCGATGGAGGACTCGCTGGTCACCGGCTTGCGCGCGCGCGACCTCGAGGGCCGCATCACCTACGTCAACCCGTCGTTCTGCCGCATGGTGGGCTTCTCGGCCGAGGAGCTGCGGGACGCGACCGTGCCCCCATACTGGCCGCCCGAGCGCGTGCAGGAGTACAGCGCGCGCCAGGCCCAGCGCATGCGCGGCGCGCTGGCCGGCAGCGACACGCGCATCGGCAACGAGACCGTGTTCATGCGCAAGGGCGGCGAGCGCTTCCCGGTGGTGATCTACGAGGCACCGCTGGTCGACAGCAGCGGCCGCCAGACCGGCTGGATGAGCGCCGCGGTCGACCTGTCCGAGCAGCGCCGCATCGAGGACCTGTCGCGCCAGCAGCAGGAGCGGCTGCAGGCCACGGCGCGCCTGGCCACCGTCGGCGAGATGGCCTCGCTGCTCAGCCACGAGCTGAAC
>CAZUPH010000385.1:0-1973 GCA_964621995.1 uncultured Rubrivivax sp.
TGCACTCGTCGGGGTCGATCACCAGCATGTTCGGCCCCTCGCGGAAGCAGTCGACAGGGCAAACGTCGACGCAGTCGGTGTACTTGCAGCGGATGCAGGATTCGGTGACGACGTGGGTCATTGCGGTGGAGCGGGTTGGACGTGCCGGCCGCAGAGCGCCAACGCGGCGCCGCGGAACGCACAAAGCGCAGATTTTATGACTGAGCCACCGGCGCGCCGGTCGAAGCCCCTAGCGAAAGCTTGCGGTACCGCAGGTGGGCGACCGGCCGGGCGCCCACGCCGACCGTCACCACGGTGGGCCGCCCAGCGTGCAGCAGGGCCGCCTCGGCCAGCGTACCGACACGGTGGTCGCTCGCGATCTGGTCCGGCCAGCCGGCGCGCGACACCACGGCCACCGGGGTGTCCGCGGGCCAGCCGGCATCGGCGAGGCGCCGCGACAACGCGCCGAGCTGGCGCCCGGCCATGTAGAAGACCTCGGTGTCGGCGCTGCGCGCGGCGCGCAGCTCGCCGCTGCGGGTCATCGCGGTGGTCAGCGCCACGCTGCGGCCGCTGCCGCGGCGCGTCAGTGGCCGCTGCAGCGAGGCGGCCGCGGCGATGGCGGCCGTGACGCCGGGCACCACCTCGGCGTCGAGTCCGGCCTCGGCCAGGGCCTCGAGTTCTTCTTCCAGGCGGCCAAACACGCTTGGGTCGCCGCCCTTCAGGCGCACGACGGCGTGGCCTTCGCGGGCGTAGCGCACCAGCAGCGCGTTGATGCGCGCCTGGCCGGTGGAGTCGCAGAAGCCGCGCTTGCCCACGTCGACCCATGTGGCCTGCGGCGCCATGGCCCGCAGCGCCGGGTCGGTCAGCGCGTCGTGCAGCACCACCGTTGCGGCGGCGAGGCGCTGCGCGCCGCGCAGCGTGATCAGGTCGGCCGCGCCCGGGCCGGCGCCGACGAAGACGACGGCCTTCTTGGCGCTCATGCGGCCGCACCTTCCACCAGCAGGGCGCCGCTGGTGCGGTGGCTGGCCGGGTCGACGACGATCAGCGCGCCGCCGACGCGGTTGTCGGCATAGGGCTGCAGCGGCAGCGCCTGCTGCGCCTCGACCGTCACCTGGCCGATCTCGTTGGCCGCGAGCTGGTGCGCGTCGCCGGGCACCAGGGTGTGGATGTCCAGCACATGCTCGATCGACGCGATGCGGCCCTGCACCCAGCGGTTGCCGTGGCGCAGCCAGTACTTGCGGCCGACGATCGCCGGCTCGTTGTCGAGCCAGGCCAGCGTGGCGGCGAAGCGCTGCGTCGCGCGCAAGCTGTCGGGCGCGCCGATCCAGTCGCCGCGCGAGATGTCGAGCTGGCGGTCGAGCACCAGGCCCGCGCTTTCTCCGGCCTGCGCGCGTTCGACGGTGTTGCCGGCGCGGCGCACTTCCACCACGGTGGCGCGTTCGCCGCTCGGGAAGACCTGCACTGCGTCACCGGCCCGGATATGGCCCTGGGCGATGCGGCCCCAGAAGATGCGGGGTGCGTGGCCGGTGCCGTCGCCATCGCGGCCGACGTACTGCACCGGCAGCTCGAACGAGCCCTCGGCACGCTCATGCGCCGTCGGCAGCGATTCCAACACCTGCAGCAGCGACGGGCCCTGGTACCAGGCCGCGTCGAGCGGCTGCGTCACGTTGTCGCCGCGCAGCGCAGACACCGGCACCGTGGCTGCGAGCTCGATCTTCGCGTCGGCGGCAAAGGCGTCGAGCGCGCGCTTCACGGCCGCGAATGCGGCGCCCGGATCGCCCACCGCGTCGAGCTTGTTGACCGCGAACACGATGCTCGGCACACGCAGCAGCCTGGCCAACAGGGCATGGCGGCGCGTCTGCGGCAGCAGCACGACCGGCTCGTGCTGCCAGTCGAGCTTGGTCACGTCCACCAGCACCACCGCGGCGTCGCTGCCGGCCGCGGCGGTGACCATGTTGCGTGTGTACTGCTCGTGGCCCGGCGCGTCGGCGATG
>CAZUPH010000386.1:0-1956 GCA_964621995.1 uncultured Rubrivivax sp.
GTCCGACTGTTCGCGCTATAGGTTCTGGAGGTCGGGCCGAACAATGGCCCCCGAGCTTCACTGCAACCCATGGACAACGCCGTCACCGTTGGAAACCCCGCCCCCCCGGCCGCGGCCGAGGGCGGACTCGCGCGCTTGGCTGCCCTGCCCGGGCCGGCCAAGTTCAAGCTCGGCCTGGGCGTCGCCGGCCTGGTGGCGGTGCTCGCCGCGCTGTCGCTGTGGAGTTCGCGCGGCGACTACAAGGTGCTGTACGCGAACCTGTCCGAAAAGGACGGCGGCGCGATCATCGCCCAGCTGTCGCAGATGAACATTCCGTACCGCCACGCCGATGGCGGCAACGCGATCCTGGTGCCTTCGGGCCAGGTGCACGACGCGCGCCTGAAACTGGCGTCGGCCGGCCTGCCCAAGGGCAGTGTGGTCGGCTTCGAGCTGATGGACAGCGCGCGCTTCGGCCAGACCCAGTTCCAGGAACGCCTGACCTTCCAGCGCGGGCTCGAAGGCGAGCTGACGCGCTCGATCCTCGCGCTCGGCGCGGTGCAGGCCGCGCGCGTGCACCTGGCGCTGCCGCAGCAGAACGGCTTCTTCCGCGAACAGCAGAAGCCCAGCGCCTCGGTGCTGGTGACCCTGCACCCGGGTCGCGCGCTCGACCGCGCGCAGATCGCCGGCATCGTGCACCTGGTGAGCTCGTCGGTGCCCGAACTCACGCCCAAGGCGGTCAGCATCATCGACCAGAGCGGCGCGCTGCTGTCGGGCCCGAGCGACAACGCCTCCGGCCAGGGCCTCGATGCCCAGCAACTGCAGTACGTGCAGCAGGTCGAGCAGAGTTATCACAAGCGGGTGGTCGACATCCTCGAGCCGATCGTCGGCCGCGACAACCTGCGCGCGACGATCGCCGCCGAGATCGACTTCTCGCAGAGCGAGTCGACGTCCGAACAGTTCCGCCCCAACCAGGGCAACGAACCGGCCGCGGTGCGCAGCAGCCAGGTCAGCGAGTCGGGGTCCGGTGCGCAGAGTGCGCCTTCGGGCGTGCCCGGCGCGGCGTCGAACCAGCCGCCGGTGCCGGCGACCGCGCCGATCAACGGTGCCTCGGCGCCGCTGCAGGCTGCGGCCGCCGGCACCTCGGGCGGCAACTCGCGGCGCGAGGCCGTGACCAACTACGAGGTCGACAAGACCGTGCGCGTCACCCGCAACAGCACGGGCAACGTCAAGCGCCTGAACGCGGCGGTGGTCGTGAACCACCGCGTGAACACTGCGCCCAACGGCAAGACCACGAGCACGCCGCTGTCCAACGACGAGGTCGAGAAGCTGACCGCGCTGGTGCAGGAGGCGATCGGCTTCTCGAAGGAGCGCGGCGACTCGGTCAAGCTGATCAACGCGCCGTTCAAGCAGGACGCAATCCCGAAGCCCGCCGACCTGCCGATCTGGCAACAGGACTGGCTGCTCGACCTGCTGCGCACCGGCGCCACACCCGCGGCCCTGGTGCTGGTGGCAATGTTGTTCGTGTTCGGCTTCGTGCGCCCGGCGCTCAAGGCCGCGCAGCCCGCACCGGCCACGGCGGCCCGCGGCAACAACCTGAACCTGGTGGCCGACGAGCCGGTGGCCCTGCCCGGCGGCACGACCCCGATGCTCGAAGCGCCGCGCACCGATGAGCGCCTGGTCACCGCGCGCCAAATCGCCAAGGACAACCCCGCAGCGGTGGCCAACATCGTGCGTGGCTGGGTCAAGGGAGAGGCCTCGTGAGCGCGCTCGACGACCAGGGCGTCGAGGACGCCGCGATCCTGCTGATGTCGCTCGGCGAGGAAGAGGCCGCCGAGGTCTTCAAGCATCTCGAGCCCAAGGAAGTGCAGCGCCTGGGCGAGACGATCGCCAGGATGAAGGCGATCCCGCGCGAGAAGGTCGAGAACGTGCTGGAGAAGTTCAGCACCGTGGCCTCCGAGCAGAGCATCCTGGTCGCCG
>CAZUPH010000387.1:0-1929 GCA_964621995.1 uncultured Rubrivivax sp.
TCTGCTCGGTGCGGCCGGAGAGGTCCTGGTTGCCGGTGGCGACCTCGGTGGAGGCGACGCGGATCGAATCGGCGCTCTCGCGCACCGTCTGCAGGCTGGCCAGCAGCTGCCGGCGCATGCGCTCGACGCCGCGCATCAGCTCGCCGAGTTCGTCGGCGCGCACGCTGTCCACCGGCTGCGTGAGCCGGCCGTCGGCCACCTCGGCCACGGCCCGCTGCAGCTCGGCCAGCGGCTGCGCCACCCAGCGCCGCATCGCCAGGTGCAGTGCGAAGGACAGCGCGACGGTCGCGCCGCCCAGCAGCAACCAGAAGGGCACCAGCGTGGCCCAGTGCGTGCGCATCGCCTGGCCGTCGGAGACCTCGGCCACGGCCCAGTACGACGAACCCTCGGCGCGGCGGGCCACCGCCCAGGCGTCGCCGTGCTCGGCGTGCAGCACGCCCGGCGTGGCCACGCGGCCGCGCGTGGCCGGGTCCAGCAGCTGCGCGAGCACGGTCTCGGCGCCGGGCACGGCCTCGGCCAGCTTGCGTCCGGCCAGGGTGGGGTGCACGGCGATCACCGCCTCGGCCGGGCCGCTGCGCGGGTCCACGAGGTAGATGCCGCCGGTGTCGTAGAGCCTCGCGTTCGCCGCCAGGCGCGCCAGCGCGGCGTGGTGCGGGCCCATGTCCATGCCGATGAAGAGGATGCCGACGATCCGGCCGCCGGCGTCCTTGATCGGCTCGTAGCGCGTCATGTAGGGCTTGCCGAACAGCGTGGCCGGGCCGGTGTAGCCCTTGCCGGCGCCGACGAGCGCGTGCGCGGGGTGGGTCTTGCCCAGCAGGGTGCCGACCGCGCGCTCGCCGTTCTCGCGCTTGAGCGAGGTCGTCACGCGCAGGTAGTCGTCTCCCTTCCTCGCGAAGACGGTGGCCACGCCGCCGGTCTGCTGCTGGAAGCGGTCGACCGCGGTCGTGTTGCCGTTGAGCAGCTCGCCCCAGTGCTTGAGCTCGCCCGCGTCGTTGAGCGTGAACTCGCCCTGGAACTCGGCGGCGAAGCCGCCGTAGAGCTTCTCGACCGTCATGCGCGCGGTCATGTCGAAGGCGGCGGCCGCCTCGGCGATGGCCTGCGCACTGTGTGCGGCGTTGTCGACGATGCGTTCGCGCGAGCGGTCGGTGGCGATCACGCTCATCACCGAGCAGATGCCCAGCAGCACGGCGGCCAGCGTCAGCCCGCCGGCGGTGGAGATGCGACGGGCCACCGAGCCGCTGCGGGACGGGGCCAAGGAGAGGAGTTTCATGGCGCGCGGAGGAGCTCGCGCCGGTGCAGCGATACGGCCTGCTGCGTCGGCAGCCGAGAAGGGGGTCGGGCGGGGGGTGACAGGGCGCGGGGCGCGTCGCGGCGCCCCGCGGCGCGGATCAGTGGCTGATGAGGCCCATGTCGGCGCTCGACATCAGGCCCTCGATGTCCATCAGGATCAGCATGCGCTCGGCGGCGCCGCCGTCCTCGTCCTTGCCGTGGCCGTTCTTTACGGTGCCGATGCCGGTGATGAACGAGGCGTCCACGCCCGAGTTGAGCTCCGGCGCCGGCTTGATGTGCTCCTTGGTCAGCTCCAGCACGTCGGACACCGAGTCCACGACGGCGCCAACGACACGGCCGCGCACGTTGAGCACGACGACCACCGTGAAGGCGTTGTATTCCACCTGCGCGCAGCCCAGCTTGAGCCGCAGGTCGATGATGGGCACGATCACGCCGCGCAGGTTGACCACGCCCTTGATGAAGGCGGGCGCGTTGGCGATGCGCGTCGGCGGCTCGTAGGAGCGGATCTCCTGCACGCGCAGGATGTCGATGCCGTATTCCTCGTCGCCGAGGCGGAAGGTCAGGAACTCACCACCCTGCGAGGTGCGCGCGGCGGCGGTGCCGGCGCCGGCGGCCGCGGCGCGGTCGGCTTCGTGGCGG
>CAZUPH010000388.1:0-1918 GCA_964621995.1 uncultured Rubrivivax sp.
CAGCCTGGACCAGCTGCCGCCGCTGGAGGGTCCGGGCGACGGCGTGCATGCCGCCGAGGCGCTGGCCGCGCTGCAGGAGGAACTGCCGCCGCTGCTGGGCGAGGCCCAGGCGGCGCTGCCGCTGGAGGCCGAGGCGCCTCCTGACGCCGCCTTCGCGGCGGTCGAGCCGCTGCCCGCCGAAGAAGTCTCCGCCGAGGCCCCGCGCCCGCCGGCACCTATCACTCCCACCGACGCACCCGCATGAACGCTTCCGAAGCCGATCCGTTGCCGCCGCCGGCGAACGACACCCCGGCCGGCGATGCCCCGGCCGAAGCGCCCAAGCGCCGCCGTGCGCCGCGCAAGACCGTCGCCGCCGAAGGCAGCGCGCCTGCCGAGGTACCGCCGGTAGCTGCGCCGGCCGAGACGGCGCCCGCCGCGGCACCGGACGAAGCGGTGGCGGCCGAGCCGGTGCGTGCGCCCCGGCGGCGCAAGGCGGCGGCCGATGCCGACGCGGCGGCGCCGGTCGGCGCGACACCTTCGGTCGGTGCGCCCGACGCCGCAGGCGCCGCCCCGGCGGCTGCGGCTGCGGCCGGTCCGGCCCCCGGCGAGGCCACCGACCGGTCCACGATGGAGTCCGCCGGTGAAGACGTCCCCGCGACGTTGGGCGACGAGGCCGACGGTGCGCCGCCGCAAGGCGCCGACGCCGAACGGGGTCCGGGTGGCCGCCGCGGCCGCAACCGCCGGCGCGGGCGCCGCGGCGGCGACCGCGCGCGCGACGGTATTCCCATCGATGCCGCGGCTGCGGAGCCCGCGGCCGTGCGCCTGCCGGCCGATGCCGGCGAGGTGTTCGCGCAACTGCTCTCCGGCGAGTTCGATGCCGATGTCCCGGCCTCGGACGAGACGGCCGTGCCCGAGGACGCGGGCGTGGTGCCGGGGGTGCATGAGGACGTCGCGGAGGCGGGTGCCGCGACGCCCGGTGCACCGGGAACCGAGGCGGCCGCGGATGGCGCGGAAGGCGCGGAAGGCGCGACCGAGGTCGCGGATGCACAGGCGCAGGCGCCCGACACCGAGGAGCCGGCTCCCGCCGACGCTGCCGACGCCGCGGCCACGCGCCGCGTGCTCGCGCCCGAGCGCGACGCGCCCAAGCTGCACAAGGTGCTGGCGCAGGCCGGCGTGGGCTCTCGGCGCGACCTCGAGCAGATGATCGTCGAGGGCCGCGTCGCGGTGAACGGCGAGCCGGCGCACACCGGGCAGCGCATCTCCTTCGGCGACCGCATCACGGTCGACGGCAAGCCGGTCAAGGTGCGCATCGCGCCGCCGCTGCCGCGTGTGCTGGCCTATCACAAGCCCGCCGGGGAGGTGGTCACGCACGACGACCCGCAGCAGCGCCCGACCGTCTTCCGCCGCCTGCCGCGGCTGCAGCAGGGCAAGTGGCAGTCGGTGGGCCGGCTGGACATCAACACCGAGGGCCTGCTGCTGTTCACCAACAGCGGCGAGCTGGCGAACCAGCTGATGCACCCGCGCTTCGGCGTCGAGCGCGAGTACGCGGTGCGATCGCTGGGCTTGCTCGACGAAGAGCAGCGCCAGCGCCTGCTCGACGGCGTCGAGATCGACGGCCAGCGCTGCGCCTTCAAGAGCATCGCCGACGGCGGCGGCGAGGGCGTCAACCACTGGTACCGCGTGATCATCACCGAGGGCCGCAACCGCGAGGTGCGGCGCCTGTTCGAGGCCGTGGGCCACGCGGTCAGCCGCCTGATCCGCATCCGCTACGGCAGCGCGGTGCTGCCGCGCGGGCTGCGCCGCGGCGTGTGGGTGGACCTGAGCGAACACGACGTGCGTGCGCTGCGTCGCCTGGCCGCCGGCCCCGGCGCCGCGGCGCAGGCCGAGCGCATCGAACGCGGCGAGCGCGGCGACCGGCCCGAGAAGCGCGGCCGCAACA
>CAZUPH010000389.1:0-1917 GCA_964621995.1 uncultured Rubrivivax sp.
ACGGGCGCCGCCGGCGGCTGTCCGCGCGCCTGGCCTGCCACGGCGGCGACGGCGCCGGCCGCCGCGTGATGGCCGTCGTGCAGGACCGCAGCGCCGAGGACGAGCGCGACCTCGCGCAGCTCGAGATCGGGATGCTGATGAATACTGCCAGCGTGGGCGTGGCGACCTACGACCCCACGCGCGGCTGGCTGGCGCCGCCGCGCGGCGGCACCGACGGCGCCGCGGCGGGCGGCAGCGGCGCCGCGAAGGGTGGCGCGCTGCTGGGCATCAGCCGCGAACTGGTGGACGCCGACTCGCTGCCCGAGTACGAACGCCTGCAGCGTGCGCTGCGCGGCGGCCAGCGCACGGAGGTGCGCTACGCGGTGCGCCACCCCGAGCTGGGCCTGCGCTGGCTGCTCACGCGCGTGGAGCCCGGGGCACTGGCCGGCGGCCGCGCGACGACCTCGGTGGTGACGCTGGACGTGACCGAGCAGGAGACCGCGCAGCGCCGCAACGAGCAGCTGCTGCGCGAGCTGACGACCATCCTGGACAGTACCACCGCCGGCATCGCCTACCTGCGTGGGCCGCTGCTGGTGCGCTGCAACCGGCGCTTCGAGCGCATGCTGGGCTTCGAGCCCGGGGCGGCGGCGGGCGCCTCGCTGCACGAGATCTTCGGCCGCGTCTTCGGCCCGCTGGACGGCGTGCGCGAGGCGCTGGAGGCGCTGACCCAGGGCCGTCCCTTCGAGGCCGAGCTGCCGCTGGACGGCGGCGTCGGCGCCGGCCAGTGGTACTCGCTGTCGGTGCGCCGCGCCACGCCGGAGGGCGCGAGCGCCGAGGCGGTGGCGGTGCTGACCGACATCACGCGGCTGAAGACGCAGCAGGCCGAGCTGGAGCGGCTGCTGCGCGACCGCGAGCTGATGTTCAGCCTCTCGGAGGTGGGCATCGTCTACCAGCGCGGCGCGCGCATCGAGCGTGCCAACCAGGCGATGGCCGACCTGACCGGCTGGTCCAGCACTGAGCTGGCGACGCTGGATGCCGCCGAGCTGCACGAGAGCGCGCGCGACTGCGTGGACTTCGAGGCCCGCGTCGCGCGCGGCCTGCGCGAGCAGGGCCGCTACGTTGCCGAGCGGCGGCTGCGCCGGCGCGACGGCAGCCTGATCTGGGTGCAGGTCGCGGTGCGCCCGGTGGACGCCGAGGATGCCGAGGCCGGCGTCATCAGCAGCTTCGTCGACGTCGACGAGCGCCGCCGCGCGCGCCAGACCCTGGCCGTGCAGGCCGAGCGCACGCGGGCCATCCTCAACTCGGTGCTGGTGGGCATCGTCACCGTGTCCGAGCGCGGCATCGAGTGGATGAACCGCTCGGCGCGGCGCATGTTCGGCGGCGAGCTGGCGGACTTCGTCGGCGAGCCGATCAGCATCGTCGCCACGCCGGAGGCGGAGCACCCGCTGCGCCGCACCGACTGGCTGGCGCGCCTGGAGCCGGGCCGCGCCGAGACCTTCGAATGCCGGCTCACGGCGCGCGACGGGCGCGAATTCTGGGTCGTCGGCAACGCCGTGCTGACCAGCCGCCCGGGCGGCGAGGGCGGCCACGAGCTGACCTTCGCGCTGCTGGACATCGAGCGCCGCCGCCAGGCCGAGGTGCACATCGCGCAGGCCCAGGCCTCGCTGCAGCGGGTGATCGAGACGGCGCCGCTGGCCATCGCGCTGTTCGACGCACGCGGCCTGCGCGTGCAGCAGACCAACCAGACCGCCGGCAGCTTCTTCGGCTGCGAGCCGCAGGCGTTGCCGGGCCTGCCGCTGGCCGAGGCGGCGCCGCCGGCGCTGGCCGCCGCACTGCGCGGCTGGCTGCATGCCGCGGCCGAGGCCGGGCAGGGCGCGCAGCACGAGTGGCGCGCGCCGGCCGCCGACGGCGCGGAGCCGGCGGCCGATGCGCCGGCCG
>CAZUPH010000390.1:0-1895 GCA_964621995.1 uncultured Rubrivivax sp.
GGCCGGCCCCGGCGGCGCCGCGGCCGCCGAGCCCGTGGGCGCCGCATGAGGCCGATGTTGCGCAGCGCGCTGGTCGCGGCGGTGGCCGCGGTGGCGGTCGCGGCCGCCGGTCCGTCGTTCGCGCTGCATGCGCCGCTGCCCGAGCAGGCGCAGGTGCATGCCGCGGCGGCCTGGCAGGCGCAGCTGGACGCGCAGGTGCAGCTCGGCTACGAGCAGCCCGACCGCGCGCTGGCCGCACTGGCGCTGTTGCAGCCGCGCGTGGGCCACCTGCCGGCGGCGGCGGCCGAACGCCGTGCCCTGGCGCTGGCGCGCGCGCTGGTGGCCGCCGGCGCCGGCCGCGACGGGCAGACCGCCGCCGCGCTGGACGCCTTCCCCGCCGACGACCTGCTGGCCGGCGCCGACCGCCGGCTCGTGCAGGCCGTGCTGGCCGACGCGCATGGCGACAGCACGCAGGCCAGCGCCGCGGCGCGCGACGCGCTGCAGGCCTACCGGCGCCTGTGCCCGGCGCACGAGGCCTGCGACCTGCGCTCCACCTGGCGCGCGCTGCAGCTGCTGGCACGCCACGACGCGCTGCGCGGCCAGCCGAGCATCGCGCTGACCCATGCCCTGGCGGCGGCCGAGCTGGCGCGCCACCTCGGCGACGACCACCGCCAGGCCTGGGCGCTGGCGATGGCCGCCGACCTGGCCGGCGAAGTGGGCGACGCCGGCGCCGAACAGCGACATCTGGCGCAGGCGCAGCGCCTGGCGCAGCTGGCAGACACACCGCAGACGCTGGCACGCGTGCACATCTACGAGCTGCGCGTGCACCTGCGCCGCGGCGACGCCGCCGGCGCACGCCGCGTCACCGAACAGGGCCTGGCCCAGGCCGAGCAGGCGCGTGCGCCGCGCCTGGCGGCCATCCTGCTGGCCAACCTGAGCGACCTCGACGTGCGCGAGGGCCGCCCGCGGCAGGCGCTGGCCGCCGCCGAGCATGCGCTGCCGGTGGCGCGCCGCGCCGGCGACCGCCGGCTCGAACGGGCGCTGCTGCACAACGCGGCGCTGGCGCGCATCGGCCTGGGCCAGGGCGACGCGGCGCTGAAGACGCTGGACGAACTGATCGCCGACTACCGCGCCGGCGGCGTCACGGCCGACGAGGCCGGCGTGCTGCGCGAATTCGCCGACGCCTACGCCGCCACCGGCGCGCTGCGCACGGCGCTGGCGCTGTACCACCGCGAACGCGCGCTGGTGGCGCAGATGATGGCCGCCGACCGCGACGCGGCGCTCGCCCAGCTGCGCGAGCGCCACGACCGCGAGGCGCAGCAGCGCCGGCTGGACCAGCTGGCGCGCGAGAACGCGCTGATGGGCGCGCAGATCGACAACCGCGCCGCGATGCAGCAGGTGTGGGCCGGTGGCGCCGCCGCGCTGGCGCTGGCGGTGCTGCTGGTGGCGCTGCTGTACCGCCGCGTGCGCGTCACGCACCGGCAGCTGCAGCACAACCATGCGCTGCTGCGCGAGCGCAGCCAGCGCGACCCGCTGACCGGGCTGGCCAACCGGCGCGCGCTGCACGAGCTGGCCGCGGCGCGCGGCATCGACCGCCGCTTCGCCGGTGCGCTGCTGCTGGTGGACATCGACCACTTCAAGCAGGTCAACGACCGCCATGGCCATGCCGCGGGCGACGCGGTGATCGCCGAGGTGGCGCGCCGCATCGCCGGCACCGCGCGCGAGGGCGACCTCGTCGTGCGCTGGGGCGGCGAGGAGTTCCTGGTGCTGATGCCCGCCGCGGCGCCGGCCGCCGCGGCCGAGCTCGCGGCGCGCGTGCTGCTGGCCGTCGGCGGCGCGCCGCTGGCCACCGGCGGCGCGGCGGGCGCTGCGGGCACGGTGCTGCCCGTCATGGTCTAGGTCGGCTACGGCAGCTT
>CAZUPH010000391.1:0-1889 GCA_964621995.1 uncultured Rubrivivax sp.
CCATGCACTACGGCACGGCGGTGTTCGAGGGCATCCGCAGCTACGCCACGCCCGACGGCGCGGCGGTGTTCCGCCTGCCCGAGCACCTCGCACGCATGTCGCGGGGCGCCGAGGCGTTTGGCGCCCGGTTCGATGAACACGAAGCCTTCGCGGCGGTGATCGCGGTGCTGCGGTCCAACCGCCACCGCGATGCCTACGTGCGGCCGCTGCTGTGGCACGGCACCGGGTCGCTGGGCCTGGACGTGGCGCCGCTGAGCCGGCACCTGATGGTGGCGTCCATGCCCTGGGCTCCGCATCTGGGCGAGAAGCCGGTGCGGCTGACGGTGTCGCCATTCCGGCGCAACCGCGCCGAGGCGATGCCGCCGCTCAAGCTAAGCGGCGCCTACGTCAACTCGATCCTGGCCAAGCGCGAGGCCGGCAGCCGCGGCTACGACGATGCGCTGTTCATAGACGACGCCGGCTTCGTGGTCGAGTGCACCGGCGTCAACGTGTTCCTGGTCCAGGGCGGCCAGGTGACGGCGGTCGAACATCCCGATGCACTGCCCGGCATCACCCGCGACACCGTGGTCGAGCTGGCGGGCGCGGCCTTGCGGCCGGTGACGCTGGAGGAGCTGCTCGAGGCGGACGAAGTCTTCCTCACCGGCACCTCGGCGGAGGTGATGCCGGTCGCCGCGCTGGACCGGAAGGATTACGGCGCGACCCCGGTCGCGGATGAACTGCGCGCCCGCTACCTGCGGGTCGTGCGTGGCGGGTCGCCGGCGCATGCGCACTGGCTGACTGCGGTATGAGCCGCGTCGTCGCCCATCGCCCCGCTGTCCGGCGCGCCCGTGGCGCCGGCCGGGGGCGTCTTCTTCCAGGCGCCGCTGCGGTTCGTGGCTGAGCGCACGCCACCGTCGGAGGACGACGTTGGCGTCGCCGACGTATTGGCCGCGCACGCCCGCCTGCGCCGCTTCCTGCCGGCCACGCCGCTGCACTACGCCGAGCGCTTCGGCACCTGGCTGAAGCTGGAGAACCTGCAGCGCACCGGATCCTACAAAGTGCGCGGCGCGCTGAACGCCCTGCTGGTGGCGCGCGAGCGCGGCGACCGCCGCCCGGTGATCGCCGCCTCGGCCGGAAACCACGCGCAGGGCCTGGCCTGGGCCGCGCACCGGCTGGGCATGCAGGCCATCACGGTGATGCCGGTCGGCGCGCCCGAGACCAAGGTCGCCGGCGTGGCCCACTGGGGCGCTACGGTGCGCATGCACGGCGCCAGCTTCGACGAGGCGCGCGCGTTCGCGATCGAACTGGCTGCGCTGCACGGCTATCGCTTCCTGTCGGCGTTCGACGACCCGGATGTGATTGCCGGCCAAGGCACCGTGGGCCTGGAGCTGGCCGCGCACGCGCCCGACGTGGTCATCGTGCCCATCGGCGGCGGCGGCCTGGCGGCCGGCGTGGCGCTGGCGCTGAAGTCGCAGGGCGTGCGCATCGTCGGCGCCCAGCCCGAGGGCGCCGACAACATGGCCCGCGTGCTGCGCGGCGACGACAGCGCGCCGCTGCCGTGCACAACATTGGCCGACGGCGTGCGCGTGCGCCACCCCGGCCAGATCACGCGCCGCCTTCTGGCCACGCTGCTGGACGACCTGGTGATCGTGCGCGAGGCCGAACTGCGCGAAACCCTGGTGCGGCTGGCACTGGAGGAGCACGTCATCGCCGAAGGTGCCGGCGCCCTGGCCCTGGCCGCAGGCCGCCGCGTGGCGGGCCGCAACAAGTGCGCCGTGGTGTCGGGCGGCAACATCGACGCCAGCTTGCTGGCCGGCCTGCTTTCCGACGTGCGGCCGCGCGCGCCGCGCAAGCCGCGCCGCCGCGCCGAGTCACGCCCGCTACGAACCGCCGCCCCCGCCCCCCCCCCC
>CAZUPH010000392.1:0-1857 GCA_964621995.1 uncultured Rubrivivax sp.
TGCAGGGCCACGAGGTGCACTTCGTCTGCGCCGACGACGCGCACGGCGCGCCGATCATGATCGCGGCCGAGAAGGCCGGCAAGACGCCGCAGCAGTTCGTCGCCGAGATCGCGGCCACGCGCAAGCCGGTGCTGGACGGCTTCGCGATCTCGTTCGACCACTGGCACAGCACCGACGCGCCGGAGAACCACGCGCTGGCCAAGGCGATCTACCTGGCGCTGCGCAGGAACGAGCTGATCGACGTGCGCACCGTCGAGCAGTTCTTCGACCCCGACAAGGGCATGTTCCTGCCCGACCGCTTCGTCAAGGGCGAGTGCCCGCGCTGCGGCTCGAAGGACCAGTACGGCGACAACTGCGAGGTCTGCGGCGCGGTGTACCAGCCGGTCGAGCTGAAGAACCCGTACTCCGCGCTCTCCGGCGCGACGCCGGTGCTCAAGAGCAGCGAGCACTTCTTCTTCCGCCTCTCGGACCCGCGCTGCGTGGAGTTCCTCGAGGAGTGGACGCAGGACGGCCGCCTGCAGCCCGAGGTGGCGAACAAGGTGCGCGAGTGGTTCGTGCGCGACGCCGAAGGCCGCGTCGCGCTGGGCGACTGGGACATCAGCCGCGAGGCGCCCTATTTCGGCATCGAGATCCCGGACGCGCCGGGCAAGTATTTCTACGTCTGGCTGGACGCCCCGGTGGGCTACCTGGCCTCGCTGCAGGCCTGGCTGGCGAAGCAGGGGCGGGACATCGACGAGTATCTCGCCGACCCGGCGGTCGAGCAGGTGCACTTCATCGGCAAGGACATCGTCACCTTCCACACGCTGTTCTGGCCGGCGATGCTGAAGTTCAGCGGACGCAAGGTGCCCGACCGCGTCTGGGTCCACGGCCACCTCACCGTCAGCGGCGAGAAGATGAGCAAGAGCCGGGGCACCGGCATCAGCCCGCGGCGCTACCTGGAGCTGGGGCTGGACGCCGAGTGGCTGCGCTACTACCTCTGCGCCAAGCTCAACGGCCGCGTCGAGGACCTGGACTTCAATCCCGAGGACTTCGTCGCCCGCGTCAATGCCGACCTCGTCGGCAAGTACGTCAACATCGCCAGCCGCGCCGCCGGCTTCCTGGCCAAGCGCTTCGGCCGCCGGCTCTCGGCGGACGTGGGCGTGGAGGGCCGCGTGCTGCTGGACGGCCTGCGCGCCCATGCCGACACGGTGCGCCAGCTGTACGAGGAGCGCGAATTCGGCAAGGCGCTGCGCGAGGTGATGGCGCTCGCCGACCGCGTCAACGAATACGTGGACCAGCACAAGCCCTGGGAGCTGGCCAGGCAGCCCGGCATGGACGCGGCCCTGCACGACGTGTGCAGCGTGTGCATCGAGGCCTTCCGCGTGCTGACGATCTACCTCAAGCCGGTGCTGCCGGTGCTGGCCGCGCGCGTGGAGGCCTTCCTGCAGGTGCCGCCGCTGCTGTGGGCCGACACCGCGCAGGCGCTGGGCCACCACGAGATCGCCGAGTACCGGCACCTGCTGCAGCGCGTGGAGCCCCGGCAGGTCGATGCACTGTTCGAGCCGCCGGCCGACGCCGCGGCCCCCGCGGCCGCGGCCGCGCTGCCGGGCGGCGAGGCGATCGCCGGGGAGATCGGCATCGCCGACTTCGCCAAGGTGGACCTGCGCCTGGCGCGCATCGTCGCCGCCGAGCGTGTGCAGGGCAGCAGCAAGCTGCTGAAGCTGACGCTGGACGCCGGCGAGGGGCGGCAGCGCACCGTCTTCAGCGGCATCGCCAGCGCCTACGCGCCGGAAGACCTGGCCGGCAAGCTGACCGTGCTGGTGGCCAACCTGGCGCCGCGCAAGATGAAGTTCGGCCTCAGCGAAGGCATGGTGCTGG
>CAZUPH010000393.1:0-1839 GCA_964621995.1 uncultured Rubrivivax sp.
GTTCGCGTAGGCCGCCGCATCACGCTCGGCCTCGGCGCGCGCCAGCTCGGCGGCCAGGGCATCGCGACGCTGCCGCAGGGCCGCGATGCGCTCGGCGCGCGGATGCTGCTGCACGGCCGGCAGCCGCTCGGCGTAGGCGCGGCGGCGGCTCGCCAGCAGGTCGTCGAAGGCCGACAGGCTGGCCTGCCAGTGCGCCAGGTTGCGCTGCAGGAACTGCAGGTCGTGCAGGTTCCTGAAGGCCTCCTGGAAGCCGTGGCTGGCCATCAGCGCGAGCAGGTGAGCGCGGTGCGGCACCGCCTCGCCGTCGGGCAGCGTCGCGATGCCGCTCGCGTCGCCGAGCCCGGCGGCGGCATTCTTCGCCAGCAGCGCGTCCAGCAGCGTGCCGGCGCGCACCGCGGCGATCGACTCGTCGAGCGCACGGCGCTCGCGCTCGAAGTCGGCCACCGCCTGCTCGTAGTGGCGCAGCGCGGTCGCGTAGGCGCCGAGCTCGCCGTAGGCATAGGGCACCGCGATGCGCGCCTCCAGCACCGCGGCGTCGCCGACGTCGCGCGCGGCCAGCTCGGTCCAGGGCACCAGCGCGAGCTTCGGGTCCTTCAGCTCGGCGGCGGCCCAGCCGTAGCCGAGCAGCGCCTTGTTGGAGCTGGCCGCATTCAGCCGCACGCGCTGCAGCGCCACGCGCGCCTCGCGCGGCTGGCTCGCCTGCAGCAGCGCGAAGCCGAGCGCGACGTTGGCGCGGTCGCGCAGCGCGCGCTGCTCCTCGTCGGCCGACGGCGTCTGGCCGACCTGGGCCAGCAGCGCCTCGCCGCGCGCCGTCTCGCCCAGGCGCACGAGCGCGACGCCGAGGTTGAAGCGCGCGACCATCGCGGCGGCGGCGGGCAGGTCGCGGCGCTGCTGCAGCGCCTCCAGCAGCGTGGCGGCCTCGGCGTAGCGTTCGCGCGCCACCAGCAGCTGCGCGCGCAGCAGCTGGTGCTCGCCTTCCAGCACGCCGGGCAGCGGGCCGCCGATGCGCGCCAGCGCGTCCTCGGCCTCGGCCAGCAGGCCGCGCCGGTGGCGCATCTTCGCGACGAAGTACCAGGCGCGGTCGCGCACCGCCGGCGGCGCGTTGCGCTCGATCAGCTGCGCGAAGACCGCGCCGGCCTCGCGGTGCAGGCCGTAGTTGAGCAGCAGGCCGCCGCGCAGCAGCTCGGACTCGTCGTCGTGCGGCGCGACGCGGCCGAAGTGCTGCGAGACCATCAGCGCGGTCAGCGCGCCGAAGTGGCGGTCCTGGAAGAACTGGAACAGCGCGTCGCCGTAGTGCGGCGCCTGCACGGCGCGCGGCGTCCAGGCGTCGCCGGCCGGCGCCGGGCCGGACGCCCACACCGACGTCGGCCCCAGCGTCGACGCCAGGGCGGCCAGCAGTCCGGCGGAGACGACGGCGCGCAGGCGCATCACTGCCAGACCTTGACCTCGAACTCGGGCTGCAGCCGGGCCTGCGAGTCCTTGATGCGCAGCTCGATGTACTTGGGCTCGGCGCCCTTCTCGAAGCTCAGCGTGGTGCCGCGCTTGTAGTCGCGCTCGTGCGGGCCGCGGCCGGTGAAGAAGGCGTCGATGCGGTGCTCGCCGGTCTTCAGGTTGCCGACGAAGACGCGCTGCACGCCGCCGCGGTGCAGCGCCTGCACCTCCAGCGGCGTGTACAGGTGGGTGGCGACGACCTTGTCGCCGAGCTTGATCTGCACCGACTCCAGCTCGAAGAGCTTGCCCACGTCCATCGAGACGAAGAGCGCGACCTGCGTGCCGGCGGGATAGAGCAGCTCCTCCTCCAGCACCAGCAGGTCGCGGTTCAGGCGCATGACCTCGGCC
>CAZUPH010000394.1:0-1830 GCA_964621995.1 uncultured Rubrivivax sp.
GGCCACGAAAAGCTGATCCACAACATGCTGGCCGGCGCCACCGGCATCGACTTCGTGCTGCTGGTGATCGCCGCCGACGACGGCCCGATGCCGCAGACGCGCGAGCACCTGGAACTGCTCGACCTGCTTGGCCTTACGCGCGGCGCCGTGGCGCTGAACAAGATCGACGCCGTGACGCCGCAACGGCTGGCGGAGGCGCAGGGTGAGGTGGCGGCGCTGCTGGCCGGAACCGGACTTGCCGGCAGCCCGGTGTTTCCGCTGTCGGCACGCGGCGGCGAGGGCGTGGCGGCCTTGCGCGAACACCTTGACGCGGTCGCCGCCGGCACCGCGCGCGCATTGGCGCAGGGGCGCTTCCGGCTGGCCATCGATCGCTGCTTCAGCCTCGCCGGCGCCGGCACGGTGGTTACCGGCACGGCCCATTCCGGAAGAGTCGGCGTCGGCGACACGGTGATCGTGTCGCCGCCGGGGCGCAGCGGACAACTTCGAGCGCGCGTGCGCAGCCTGAACGTGCAGGACCGTCCCGCGCAGCAGGGACAGGCCGGTGAGCGTTGCGCGCTGGCGCTGGTCGGCGACTTCGAAAAGCGCGACATCGAACGCGGCATGTGGGTGGTTGATTCCGCACTGGCGATTCCCTTGCGCCGCTTCCAGGGCGAACTGCGCGTGCCGGCCGGGCAGGCGCCGCTGCGACATCTGCAGACCGTGCATGTGCACCTGGGCGCCGAGGACATCATGGGGCGCGTCGCCTTGCTCGATTGCGCGGAAGTTCCCGCAGGGACGCAGAGCGCTGGCGCCGGCGACACGGCGCTGGTGGAAATCCTGCTCGATCGCGACACCCTGGCGCTGCGCGGCGACCGCTTCGTGCTGCGCGACGCCGGCGCCCAGCGCAGCGTTGCCGGCGGGCGCGTGCTCGACATCTTTCCGCCGACGCGACACAAGCGCAGCGCCGAGAGGCTCGCCCTGCTCGCCGCGATGCGTGACGACGATCCCCTGCCGGCCCTTTCGCTGCAGGCGGCGCAGGCCGGTGCCGGCGTCGATCTGCTGCGTTTCGCCGCCGCCTGGAACCTGGCCGCAGCGGAAGCCGAGGCGCTTTGGTCGCGTGCCGGACTGAAGTTGATTCGCGACGGCGAGTCGCGCCTGGGGTTCGCCGGGACAACCTGGACGGTGCTCGAACAACGCCTGACCGACGCCCTGGCGCGCGAGCATGAACGCGCATCCGACCTGGTCGGCGTCGAGCGCGAACGCCTGCGGCGCATGACCTCCGCCAACCTGCCGCGCGCCGCCTTCGATGCCCTCGTCGGCGAACTGCTGGCGGCCGGCAGGATCGCCCAGACCCGCGCCTGGCTGCACCTGCCGGAGCATGTCGCCAGCGTCTCGGCCGGCGACCGCGACCTGTTCGCGGTGCTTAAGCCGCTGCTCGACGCGGCGCCGTTCAACCCGCCGCGCGTGCGCGATGTGTTCCGCGCCAGCGGCACGGGCGAGGACACCGTACGCCAGCTGTTCCGCCGCGTCGCCCGCGCCGGCGAGTTGTACCCGGTGGCGCACGACCATTACTTCACGGCGCAGGCCGTCGCCGAACTGGCAAGGATCGTGGCGGCGCTGAATGCGGCCCACGGCGCGGCACGTGCCGCCGACCTGCGCGACATCATCTACGGCGGCGGCGGCGGCGGACGCAAGGTGGCGATCCAGATCCTCGAATTCTTCGATCGCATCGGCTACACTCGTCGCGTGCGCGATGAGCACCTGTTGCGCGGCGGCGCGACCACACATGCATGGCTCGATGAGTAAACCAACAATGGAAGAGAACGTTCCCCGGTGGGGCGGCCGGTCTTC
>CAZUPH010000395.1:0-1826 GCA_964621995.1 uncultured Rubrivivax sp.
CAGAGGTCGCCAGGGCATTACGTAGTGGCCCTATGACATTTCAGGTGTCACGTTCCGCCACCGAGGCGCGACTCACGTCACAAGACGCCGAGGGCCCCCGGTGTCGCTGATACGAAGGACCGCCATGAGCTGGATGCAGCCCGCCTGCGAGGAGGCAGCGCGACTGATGTCGCAGCAGCGCGACGAGCCTCTTGGGCGCTGGCAGCGCCTGCGCCTGCGCTGGCACCTGGCGCGTTGCGGCGACTGCCAGGAGGTCGAGCGCCAGCTCGCGCGGCTGGGCGCGCTTGGGCGCGAGGGCTTCGGCGACGGTGACGGGCGCGCTCAGCGGTAGCTGCGCGCGTCCTCGATCACCTTGCCGTCGTTGGGCAGTTCGCCCGGGCGCTTCCAGGCCACGACGGCGCGCAGCTTGGTGATGTCGCGCACGCTCTGCGCGACGCGCTCGGCCA
Organism: uncultured Rubrivivax sp.; assembly: GCA_964621995.1. GTDB lineage: Bacteria > Pseudomonadota > Gammaproteobacteria > Burkholderiales > Burkholderiaceae_C > Rubrivivax. Next base: position 447 of record CAZUPH010000395.1, read on the forward strand.
GGCCGTCGGGCTCGGCCACCGCGAGCTCGGCGAACAGGGTCATGCGGTCGTCGGCCATTTCGCCTTCGACAACCAGGCGCGCGCGCGCGATCTCGGGATGGCGCTTCACGATGTCCGCCACCTGGCTCGCGTGCACGAACATGCCGCGCACCTTGGCCGTCTGGTCGGCGCGGCCGAGCCAGCCCTTGATGCGCGTGTTGGTGCGGCCGGTCGGGCAGGGCCCGGGCAGCACCGCCGACAGGTCGCCGGTGCCGAAGCGGATCAGCGGGTAGTCGGGGTTGAGGGTGGTGACGACGATCTCGCCGACCTCGCCTTCGGGCACGGGGTCGCCGGTGCCGGGGCGCACGATCTCGACGATCACGCCTTCGTCGAGCACCAGGCCTTCGCGCGCACTCGTCTCGTAGGCGATCAGGCCCAGGTCGGCGGTGGCGTAGCTCTGGTAGCCGGCGATGCCACGCTCCGCGAGCCAGTCGCGCAGCGATGGCGGAAAGGCCTCGCCGCCGACGAGCGCCTTCCTCAGCGAGCGGATGTCGGTGCCGGTCTCGGCCGCCTTCTCGACCAGGATGCGCAGGAAGCTGGGCGTGCCGAGGTAGGCGTCGGGCTTCAGCTCGGCGATCGCCTGCAACTGCAGCTCGGTGTTGCCGACGCCGCCGGGGAACACGGTGCAGCCGAGTGCATGCGCACCCGACTCCATCATCAGGCCACCGGGCGTCAGGTGGTAGGAGAAGCTGTTGTGCACCAGGTCGCCGGCGCGCAGGCCGGCGGCGTGCATCGCGCGCGCGAGGCGCCAGTAGTCGCGGCCGGTGCCCTCGGGTTCGTAGATCGGGCCCGGCGACTGGAACACGCGCCCGGCCGGGCCGCAGCGCTTCAGCGCCGCCCAGCCGATGGCGGAGAAGCCGCCGAAGGGGTCGGTCTTGCGCTGCGCCTTCTGGCGCTCGAGCAGCTCGCTCTTGCGGATGACCGGCAGGCGCGCGAGTGCGGCGCGGCTGGTGATGCTGGCCGGGTCGACGCCCGCCAGCAGCTCGGCGAAGGCGCCGGTGTTGGCCTGTGCATGCGCCACCTGCGCCGGCAGCGCGGCCAGCAGCGCGGCCTCGCGTGCGGCGGGGTCGCGGGTTTCGAGCGCGTCGTAGGAACTCATTCCTCCGCCTCCCAGCGCGCGAGCCGCTTCTTCACCTCGTCGACCAGCTTGCGCTGATCGGCAGAGGACTTGACGGCGACGCGGTCCCACTCGGGCGTCAGCATCAGGCGACGCGCCAGCTTCGCCTGGATGACACCCTCGTCGAGCGCGAGCTCGACCACGCGCTTGCCGCGCAGCTCATAGGCGTTGCCGCGCTCGGCCAGCTTCAGGTCGCGCAACGTGCGCTTGAGCGTCACCAGCAC
>CAZUPH010000396.1:0-1817 GCA_964621995.1 uncultured Rubrivivax sp.
TCGATGCCAGCGCCGCGTACGCGCGCTGCTGCGCCGCGCGCAACGGCTCACCGAGTGCGGTGACCGTCAGCACGCGGCCGCCGCTGGTGACCAGGCTGCCGTCGTCGCGCCGCACCGTCCCGGCGTGGAAGACCTGCATGTCCTCGGTCCCTGCGGGCAGGCCGGTGATGGCGTCGCCCTTCTTCGGGCTCGCCGGGTAGCCGCCGGCGGCCATCACGACACCGAGCGCACTGCGGCGGTCCCATTGCAGCTCGAGGTCGCGCACGCCGTCGCCATGGGCGTCGGTGGCCGCCATCAGCACCTCGAACAGATCGCTCTTCAGGCGCATCAGCAGCACCTGCGCCTCGGGGTCGCCCAGGCGGGCGTTGAACTCGACGACGCGCGCCTTGCCCTCGGCATCGATCATCAGCCCGGCGTACAGGAAGCCGCCGAAGGGGTGGCCGTCGGCCGCCATCCCGGCGATCGTCGGGTCGATCACCTCGCGCATCACGCGCGCATGCACCGCCGGCGTGACCACCGGCGCCGGCGAATAGGCGCCCATGCCGCCGGTGTTGGGGCCGCTGTCGCCGTCGCCGATGCGCTTGTGGTCCTGGCTGGTGGCCAGCGCCAACGCGTGGCGCCCGTCGGCGACGACGATGAAGCTGGCCTCCTCGCCGGCCATGAACTCCTCGATCACCACCAGCGCCTGGCCGGCGTTGTGCGACACGCCGGCGTTGTCGCTGAGCATGAAGTCGATGGCCTCGTGCGCCTCGGCGAGCGTGGTCGCGACGACCACGCCCTTGCCGGCCGCCAGGCCGTCGGCCTTGATGACGATCGGCGCGCCGTGCTGGTCGACGTAGGCATGGGCGGCCGTGGCGTCGTCGAAGCTCGCGTAGCGTGCCGTCGGGATGCCGTGGCGCGCCATGAAGTCCTTGGCGAAGGCCTTCGAGCTCTCGAGCTGCGCCGCGCCGCGCGTCGGCCCGAAGATGCGCAGGCCGCGGCTGCGGAACAGGTCCACCACGCCGGCCGCCAGCGGCGCCTCGGGGCCGACCACGGTCAGCCCGATGCGCTCGTGCGCCGCGAAGTCCGCCAGCGCCACCAGGTCGGTGACCGCCAGGTTCTCGAGCGCCGGGTCGAGCGCCGTGCCGCCGTTGCCCGGCGCCACATACACCTTCTGCACCTTGGGCGACTGCGCCAGCTTCCAGGCCAGCGCGTGCTCGCGCGCACCGCTGCCGATGACAAGGACCTTGGACATCAGGCGTCGATCTCTGCGTTGGTGTAGACCGCCTGCACGTCGTCGAGGTCCTCGATCACGTCGAGCAGCTTCTGCATGCGCTGCGCGTCCTCGCCGGCCAGCGCGACCGGCGTCTCGGCGCGCATCGTCACCTCGGCCAGCTCGGGCTTGAGGCCCGCCGTCTCGAGCGCGTTCTTCACCGCCTCGAAGTCGGCCGGCGCCGTCAGCACCTCGATCGAGCCGTCCTCGCCGGCGACCACGTCCTCGGCACCGGCCTCGAGCGCGGCCTCCATCACCTTGTCCTCGCTCGTGCCCGGCGCGAACAGCAGCTGGCCGCAATGCTTGAACTGGAAGGCCACCGAGCCCTCGGTGCCGAGGTTGCCGCCGTACTTGGAGAAGGCATGACGCACCTCGGCCACCGTGCGCACGCGGTTGTCGGTCATCATGTCGACGATGATCGCCGCCCCGCCGATGCCGTAGCCCTCGTAGCGGATCTCCTCGTACTGCACGCCCTCGAGGTTGCCGGTGGCCTTGTCGATGTTGCGCTTGATCGTGTCGGCCGGCATGTTGGCCGCCTTGGCCTTGTCGATCGCCAGACGCAGGC
>CAZUPH010000397.1:0-1809 GCA_964621995.1 uncultured Rubrivivax sp.
GTCAGCGCGGCGAGAAGGGCGACGAGGAAGTGGCGCATGGTCAGGGCTCCTGGGGTTGTCATTTGGGAAGCGGCTCGGAAGAAGCGCGTGGCGACCGCGACGGCTGGCCTTCGATCGCCCACCACGCGGGTCGCACGATCAGGCTGCCCAGCGTGGCCAGCAGCGGCAGCGCGAGCCACGCGAAGCTGAGTTGGGCCACCGCGCCGAAGAGCCAGCCGGTGGCCGCCGAGCCCAGCGTCTGGCCGACTCCTGCTGCCGCGGCCAGCCCGCCCATCGTGGCGCCGAGCCGTCGCCGGGAGGCTCCCGCGGCGAGGTAGGAAATCGTCGGCAGCACGAGCCCGGTGCCGGCGGCGGTGAAACTGACGCCGATGTACATCCAGGCGTCGCTGCGGTGCTGCGCCAGCATCGCCAGGCCCGCGATCGCCAGCACCAGCCCGGCCGCCATCACGCCGCGGCCGGCGGCGCGCTCGAGCAGACCGGTGAAGAACAGCAGCGCGTTGACGCCGAGCATCACGAGGCTGCACTCGGCGAACATCAGCGAAATCTCGCGCGACGACAGCGTCGGGTGCTGCTGGCCTTGCAGCACGATGCCGAGCTCGAAGCCGGACAGCACGAACATGACCACGCCGTTCAGCCCCCACAGCGCCATTGCGCGCCTTCGATCGGCAGACGCAGGCTGCGAATCGTCCTCGAGGGCGGCTGGCGGGACGCGCGGCAGGGTGGCGGCGAGTCCCAGCATCATCAGCGCGCCCAGTGCTGCCGACATCACGATCACGAGATCGGTCGGGTCGAGAGTACCGTCCCCGACGCCGGCGAGTGCGCCGGCCATCTGCGCGGCGGCGGCATTGAGTCCCGGCCCGAACAGGAAGCCCAGCAGCGACATCGCGCCGAGCCACGCGAACCGGCGCGCTCGCTGGCTCTGCGGCGTGTGCTCGGCGACGAGCGCGGGCACGACCGGCACGACGGCCGCCACGAAGAAGCCGGTGGCGCCGCGCAAGGCATAGATGCCCGCGATCCCGACCCAGTCGGCCCGCAGCAAGGGAAGCAGGCTGGCGACGTAGCCGACCAGTCCGATCATCAGGATGCGGCCCCGACCCCAGCGGTCGGAGACCAGCCCCCACAGCGGCGCGCCGACCAGCACCCCGGCGGCGTACAGACCACTGAGCAGTCCGACATGGCGCGCGACTTCGGCCTGGCCATCGTCCGTCATCAGCGGCGCGAGCCAAGCCGGCAGCAAGGGCATGAGCGCGCCATAGCCCGCGGAGACGACGAAGACCGCAGCCGCCAGCCAAGCCAGTTGCCACGCCCCCAGCCGCGGCGCTGCCGGCAATCGCTGGCGTTCGAGGCGGCCAGGGTTTGTCATCGCTGCAACACCGCGTCAGGTTCAGGCCGACGCGCCTTGCGCGACCGTCGAGGACGCGGCCGGCGATGCGTGAGGACTACGGATGCCGGCGAGCTTGGTGCGCTTGAGCATCAGCGCATTGATCGCCACGATGGCCGAACTGCCCGACATCGACAGCGCGGCGACCTCGGGCGACAGCGTGAACGGATAGAACACGCCGGCCGCGAGCGGGAAGGCGAGGACGTTGTAGGCTACCGCCCACCCCAGGTTCTGGTGCATCTTGCGTAGCGTCGCTCGCGACAGCTCGATCGCGCCGACGACGTCGTAGGGGTCGCTCTTCATCAGCACGACCTGGGCGCTCTCCATGGCCACGTCGGTGCCCGCGCCGATGGCGAAGCCGACGTCGGCCTGCGTGAGGGCCGGGGCATCGTTGATGCCGTCGCCGACCATGGCGACCTTGTGGCCCT
>CAZUPH010000398.1:0-1783 GCA_964621995.1 uncultured Rubrivivax sp.
CGCGCCCGCCCGAGGCGCGCATCGACCCGGCGGCGCAGCGCGCGCGCGATACCGACGCCCGGCGCATCCTCGGCGACGAGCTGCGCCGCGAGGAGGAGCGCCTGGCCGAGATGCGGCGCGAGTTCAACAACGGCGAGCCCGAGCGCCGCGGCGACGAGCGCAACTACCAGCGCTACCTGGACCGCGTGGCCGAGATGCGCGCGGCGATCCAGCGCAAGGAAGCCGACGTCGCCGCGCTGCGCCGCGAGCTGGCCAAGCTGCCGCCGCCGTGACCGTGCCGGCCGAGGGCGCCGGGCCGCCAGGGTGGCCGGAGCAGTGGCCGGCCGGCTTCGACGCCTTCGACCAGCTCGCGACCATGGTCGCGCTGGCCGACCCCGAGGGCCACTGCCTGTTTGCCAACTCGGCGCTCGAGAATACGGTGGGCGTGTCGCGGCGCGCACTGCAGCGCGGCAGCGTGCTCGAGTGGCTGGCCGAGCCGGCGCAGCTGGCCGACACGCTGGGCCTGGTGGCGCGCAACGAGATCGCCACCAGCCGCTTCGACGCCGCGATGCGCCGCGTGGGCGGCAGCGACCTGCCGGTGCACGTGATCGTCAGCCAGACCGACTGGCCCGAGCGGGTGCTGGTCGAGATGATCGAGATCGAGCAGCAGACGCGGCTGGACCGCGAGGAGCGCACGCACGGCCTGGCGCAGGCGAACAAGGAGCTGGTGCGCAACCTGGCGCACGAGATCAAGAACCCGCTGGGCGGCATCCGCGGCGCGGCGCAGCTGCTCGCGATGGAGCTGCCGGGCAGGGAACTGGCCGAGTACACCAACGTCATCATCCACGAGGCCGACCGCCTGCAGGCCCTGGTGGACCGGCTGCTGGCACCGCACCGGCGGCCGCATGTGGTCAGCGACGTCAACATCCACGAGGTCTGCGAGCGCGTGCGCTCGCTGGTGCTGGCGGAGTTTCCGCGCGGGCTCGCCGTGGTGCGCGACTACGACACCAGCATCCCCGAGTTCCGCGGCGACCGCGAGCAGCTGATCCAGGCCGTGCTGAACATCGTGCACAACGCGACGCAGGCGCTGGCCGGCGGCCGCGCCGACGCCGACTCGCCGTTCAGCGGCCGCATCGCGCGCGGCGACGCGATGATCCTGCTGCGCACGCGCATCGTCCGCCAGGCCACCTTCGGCCGCCAGCGCTTCCGGCTGGCACTGGAATTGCATGTCGAGGACAACGGACCCGGCGTGCCCGAGGACATCCGAGACCGCATCTTCCACCCGCTGGTATCGGGGCGCGAGGGCGGCTCGGGCCTCGGGCTCACGCTGGCCCAGACCTTCGTGCAACAACATCAGGGGACCATCGAATGCGACAGCGTGCCGGGCCGCACCGTCTTCAGGATCCTCATCCCACTGCCCTGACTCCCGCGACGGCGGGCGCGTGCCAGCGATGAAGCCGATCTGGGTCGTCGACGACGACCAATCCATCCGTTTCGTGCTCGAGAAGGCGCTGGCCCGCGAGCAGTTCACCGTGCGCTCCTTCGCGAGCCCGCGCGAGGTGCTCAAGGCGCTGGACGACGACTCGCCGCAGGTGCTGGTCAGCGACATCCGCATGCCCGGCGGCAGCGGCATCGAGCTGCTGGCCGAGGTCAAGCAGCGCCACCCCGGGCTGCCGGTCATCATCATGACCGCCTTCAGCGACCTCGACAGCGCGGTCAGCGCTTTCCAGGGCGGTGCCTTCGAATACCTGCCCAAGCCCTTCGACGTGCCCAAGGCGGTGGAGCTGATCCGCCGCGCCGTCGA
>CAZUPH010000399.1:0-1777 GCA_964621995.1 uncultured Rubrivivax sp.
GGGCGCTGGTCTATCTGCTCGATGCGCCGGGGCGCTATCGACCGGTCGAGGTCGAACTCGGCAGCGAGGCCGATGGACGCATCGGTATCCGGCGCGGCATCGATGCGGGGCAGCAGGTCGTGGCCTCGGGGCAGTTCCTCATCGACTCCGAAGCCAGCTTGCAGGGCGTCACGGCTCGTGCAGCGTCACCGGCCACGCCAGCGACCACGCAGCCACCGGCGACGCCGTCCGGCGAGCACGAGACCACGGGAAAGGTGACGGCCGTCGAAGCCGGCGGCATCACGCTCGACCATGCGCCCGTGCCGTCGCTCAAGTGGCCGGCGATGACGATGTCGTTCCAGCTCTCACGGCCGGATCTTGCACGCGGGCTCAAGGCCGGCGATGCGGTTCGGTTCCGGTTCCGTCAGCAGGGCGATGAGTACCGCGTCACGACCATCGAGCGTGCGACAACGGCCGCGCCGGATCCCCATGCTGGTCACGCGGCGAGCGCTGCCGGCACCGGAGCACGGCCATGATCGCCGCGCTGATCCGCTGGTCGGTGGCCAACCGTTTCCTGGTGCTGCTGGCCACGCTCGGCCTGGCCGCCGCCGGGTTGTGGGGCCTGCGCACGACGCCGGTCGATGCGCTGCCCGACCTCAGCGACGTGCAGGTCATCATCCGCACCACGCTGCCGGGCCAGGCACCGCAGATCGTCGAGAACCAGGTGACCTACCCGCTGGCGACGACGATGCTCTCGGTGCCGGGCGCGAAGACGGTGCGCGGCTTCTCGTTCTTCGGCGACAGCTTCGTCTACGTGCTGTTCGAGGACGGCACCGACCTGTACTGGGCGCGCTCGCGCGTGCTCGAGTACCTGAACCAGGTGCAGGGGCGGCTGCCCGCAGGTGCCAAGACGGCGCTCGGCCCCGACGCCACCGGTGTCGGCTGGATCTTCCAGTACGCGCTGGTGGATCGCAGCGGCCAGCATGACCTGTCGCAGCTGCGCGCGCTGCAGGACTGGTTTCTCAAGTACGAGTTGAAGAGCCTGCCCAACGTGGCCGAGGTGGCGACGGTGGGCGGCATGAATCGCCAGTACCAGGTGGTGCTCGATCCGATGAAGCTGGCGGCCTACGGCGTCACGCACGCCCAGGCGCGCGAGGCGCTGCTGGCCGGCAACCAGGAGACGGGCGGTGCCGTGCTCGAACTGGCCGAGGTCGAGTACATGGTGCGCGCCAGCGGCTACCTGAAGACCCTGGACGACTTCCGCGCGATCCCGCTCGCGGCGCGCGGCGGCGTGCCGGTGCGCCTGGGCGACGTGGCCACCGTGCAGATCGGCCCCGAGATGCGGCGCGGCATTGCCGAGCTGGACGGCGAGGGCGAGGTGACCGGCGGTGTCGTGGTCCTGCGCTCGGGCAAGAACGCGCAGGAAACCATCGCCGCGGTGAAGACCCGGCTCGCCGAGCTGCAGAAGAGCCTGCCCCAGGGCGTCGAGGTAGTCACCACCTACGACCGCAGCGCGCTGATCGAGCGGGCCATCGCCAACCTGTCGATGAAACTGCTGGAGGAGTTCCTCGTCGTCGCGGCAGTGTGCCTGATCTTCCTGTGGCACCTGCGCTCGGCGCTGGTCGCGATCATCGCGCTGCCGCTCGGCGTGATGACGGCCTTCCTCATCATGCGCGGGCAGGGCATCAACGCCAACATCATGTCGCTGGGCGGCATCGCCATCGCCATCGGCGCGATGGTCGATGCGGCCGTGGTGATGATCGAGAACGCGCACAAGAAGCTCGAGGCCTGGCAGCAC
>CAZUPH010000400.1:0-1763 GCA_964621995.1 uncultured Rubrivivax sp.
CTACGAACTGGTCGGCCACAAGTGGTTCTTCTCGGCGCCGATGTGCGACGCCTTCCTGGTGCTGGCGCAGGCCCCGGGCGGGCTGAGCTGCTTCCTGCTGCCGCGCTTCACTCCCGATGGCGAGCGCAACGCGATCCGCATCCAGCGACTGAAGGACAAGCTCGGCGACTGGAGCAACGCCAGCGGCGAAGTCGAGTTCCAGGGCGCGCTGGCCTGGGGCGTCGGCGAGGAGGGGCGTGGCGTCGCCACCATCCTGCAGATGGTGGCGCTGACGCGCCAGGATTGCCTGACCGGTTCCGCCAGCCTGATGCGCCAGGCGCTGGTGCAGGCGATCCACCACGCCCGGCACCGCAGCGCATTCGGCCGGCCGCTGGTTGCGCAGCCGCTGATGCGTCGCGTGCTCGCCGACCTCGCGCTTGAGTCCGAGGCGGCGACCGCGCTGACCTTCCGCGTCGCGCGCGCAGTGGATGCCAGTGGCCGTGACGCCGGGGAGGCCGCCTTCGCGCGGCTCACCACGGCGCTGGGCAAGTTCTGGGTCTGCAAGCGCGCGCCCGCCTTCGTCAACGAGGCCCAGGAATGCCTGGGCGGTGCCGGCTACGTCGAGGATTCGCCACTGCCCCGGCTGTACCGGCAGGCACCGCTCAACTCCATCTGGGAGGGCAGCGGCAACATCCAGTGCCTGGACCTGCTGCGTGCGCTGGATCGCGAACCGGCGACGGCCGAGGCGTATTTCAAGGAACTGGCGTTGGCGAAGGGTGCGCACGCGCTGCTGGATCGCGAGGTCGCCGTGATTGCCGAGTCGCTGCAGGCGCCGGCATCGCAACGCGAGGCCGCCGCGCGCACGCTCGCCGAGCGCATGGCGCTGGCGCTGCAGGCCTCGCTGCTGCTGCGCGCGGGCGATGGCGGGATCGGCGCGGCGTTCTGCGAGAGTCGACTGGGAGGCCGTCGTGGCCTGGTGTTCGGCAGCGGCCCGGCCGGCCTGCCGGAGACGCGTTTGCTGGAGCGCGCCTGGTCCTGACCGGTTCGTCTGCTGCCCCTGCCGATCCGCGGACCCGTGATGCCGCCCTGTCGGCACCGTCACCCTCAACCCCGAGCGCGACGCGGTCGTCACCACGCACGCAAGCGTCAAAGATAGACCGCCCATGGCGGCATGACTGAGGCGACAACTACCTTGACACGCGCCGCTCGTGCGCGGGTTCAAGGCCTGGCTGGATGCCGTGCGCCCGACCGTGGCCGGCAACAGCGGCACCGCGAACGCGATCGACTACACGCTGCGCCGCTGGGCGGCGCTGACGCGTTACCTGGACGATGGGCGCTTCCCGATCGACAACAACCCGATCGAGAACGCGATCCGGCCGATTGCCTTGGGCCGGAAGAACTGGCTGTTCGCCGGTTCGGAAACCGCCGGGCGGCGCGCGGCGGCGATCATGAGCCTGCTGGCGACGGCCAAGGCCAACGGCCGCGATCCGCATGCGTGGCTCACCGATGTACTGACGCGGTTGCCGACGACGCGTGATCGCGATATCGAGGGAATGCTGCCGCATCGCTGGCAGCCGGCGGCATGAACTACACCGCCGTCCTGGAGGCGTTGCGGCAGGCCACGGACTTCGAACTGTTCCGCCTGCGCGCCGCGATCGATCGCGCCCTGGGCGACTCGAAACGGGTCGCGGCGACCCGACGTCGCGTGCACCGCGGCCTGCGGGTGGAGTATTTCGATCCGCGCACGAACCGGCTGCACCAGGGGCTGGTGCTGGAGATGCGCA
>CAZUPH010000401.1:0-1739 GCA_964621995.1 uncultured Rubrivivax sp.
GGCCAGGCCGCCGCGCTGGAGGCCGGCGCGCGCGAGCTCGAGACCCTGGCCGCGGACGAGCACCCCGGGGCGGCGGCCGCCGCGCTGCTGCTGCGCGCGTCCTGGCAGGCCCAGCATGGCGCGCTCGGCCGCGCGGACCGCCTGTTCGCCGAAGCCGCGACCCGGCTGCCGGCCAGGGCCTCGCCGCTGCTGCGCCTGCGCCTGGCCCTCGCCCACGGCCGCGCGCTGCTGTCGCTGGGCCGGCTGGACGAAGCCGTGCGCCTGTACCAGCAGGCCGTCAACCTGGCCGATGCCCTGGGCGCGGACTGGCGCCGCTCCGACGCGCGCAGCCGGCTGGCCTACGCGCTGCTGCTGGCCCAGCAGCGCGACGGTGCCTGGCGCGTCAACCAGGAGGCGCTGCGCCTGGCCACGGCCGACGCGCTGGCGCTGTCGGGCGCGCTGACCACGCAGGGCATGCTGCTCGGCGCCGCCGGCCGGCGCGCCGAGGAACTGCAGGTGATGCAGCGGGCGGTGGACGAGGCGCGCCGCGCCGACGCGCCGCGCGACGAGGCGCTGACCCTGGCCAATCTTGCCGACCACTACCTGAAGCAGGGCGACTGGGCCACCGCGCTGGCGCTGTCCCGCCAGGCGCTGCCGCTGGCGCGCGAGGTGCGCGACGCGACCACCGAGTCGGTCGCGCTGACCAATGCCGGCCTGGCGCTGATCTCGATGGGCCGGCGCGACGAGGGCATGCGGCAGGTGCAGGACAGCCTGGTCATCGAGCAGCGTGCCGGCGCGCTGACCAACGTCTCGGAGATCCGGCGCGAGCTCGGCCTGTACCTGGAGAAGGCCGGCTTCCTGCCCGAGGCCTGGGCCGCGCTCACCGAGCACCGGCGGCTCGCCGACGAGGTCTTCCGCCAGGAGCACCAGCAGGCGGTGCTGGAGCTGCAGGAGGCCTTCGAGGCGGAGCGGCGCGAGCGCGAGCTGGCGCTGCTGAAGACCGAGAATGCGCTGAAGGAGCAGCAGCTGCTGGCGCGCGACCTGCAGCAGGGCCTGTGGGCGGTGGGCATCGCCGCCGGCGGCCTGCTGCTGGCGGTGGTGGCGGTGCTGCTGCGCCGGCTGGGGGCGAGCAACCGCGACCTGGCCAGCAGCAACCGGGCGCTGGAGCACGCCAGCGAACGCGACCCCCTCACCGGTCTGGCCAACCGCCGCCACCTGCTGCGCCACCTGGCCGAGCGCCAGCCGGCGGCCGAGGCGGCCTTCGAGGGCGCGCTGCTGCTCGTGGACGTCGACCACTTCAAGCGCATCAACGACGAGCAGGGCCATGCCGCAGGCGACGCGGTCCTGGTCGAGCTGGCGCAGCGCCTCGCGGCCGCCGTGCGCGACGAGGACCTCGTCGTGCGCTGGGGCGGCGAGGAGTTCCTCGTCCTCGTGCCCTCGCTGCCGGCGGCGCAGGTGCAGGCGCTGGCCGGGCGGCTGCTGGAGGCGGTCGCCGGCGAGCCGGTGAGCGTCGGGCGGCTGCGCATCGACGTCAGCGTGTCGATCGGCTTCGCCACGTTCCCGCTGCCGCCGGCGCGGCAGGCGCTGGGCTGGCAGCAGGCCGTGGACCTGGTGGACAGCGCGATGTACCTGGCCAAGGCGCACGGCCGCAACCGCGCCTACGGCCTGTGCTCGCTGCAGGCGGCACCCGACGGCGGGCCGCCCGCGGCCGCCCTGGAGACCGCCTGGCGCGCCGGCCAGGCCGAGCTGACGCGGCTGCG
>CAZUPH010000402.1:0-1737 GCA_964621995.1 uncultured Rubrivivax sp.
GCGGGCATCTTCGTCAGCGGCTCGATGATCTCGAACACGTCGCCGCCGGAGCAGAAGTTGCCGCCCTCGCCGGCGATGACCACCGCGCGCACGTCGCTCGCGTAGACGAGGCCACGGAACAGGTCGCGCAGCTCGGCATAGCTGTCGAAGGTCAGCGGGTTCTTCTTGTCCGGGCGATTGAGCGTGACGGTGGCCACGCGGCCGTCGTCGCTGCAGCGCCAGCCGAAATGCTGGGCCGCGTAGTGCTGGTAGGGGCGCTTGTCGTCGGTCATGGGGGTTGCTGCGTCTTCGCTCGCGCGAGATTGGTTTCGTACTGGCGCCGGCCGCTCTGGTACTGCACCGGCCAGTGCGCACCCGGCCAGCCGATCTTCGCCGCCTCGTGCAGCGTCCACGCCGCGTCGGCCAGGTGCGGCCGCGCGACCGCGCACAGGTCCGCGCGGCCGGCGGCGATGACCATGTTCACGTGGTCGGCCTCGAAGATCGCGCCCACCGCGACGGTCGGGATGCCGACCTCGTTGCGGATGCGGTCGGCGAACGGCGTCTGCCACATGCGGCCATACACCGGCTGCTGCTCGGCCACCACCTGGCCCGAGCTGCAGTCGATGATGTCGGCGCCCGCGGCCTTGAACAGGCGAGCGATCGCCACCGCGTCGTCGGCCGTGTTGCCGCCCGGATGCCAGTCGTGGCAGGACAGGCGCACCGAGATCGGTTTGTCGGCCGGCCACACCGCGCGCAACGCGGCGAACACCTCGAGCGGCCAGCGCGCGCGGTTCTCGACGCTGCCGCCGTAGGCGTCGGTCCGCCGGTTGGTCAGCGGCGACAGGAAGCTCGACAGCAGGTAGCCGTGCGCGCAATGCAGCTCCAGGATGTCGAAGCCGGCCTCGGCCCCGAACTGCGCGGAGCGCACGAAGTCGGCAGTGATGCGCTGCATGTCCTCGCGCGACATCTCGCGCGGCGCGGGAATCTGCGCGTTGTAGGCGATCGCCGAGGCCGAGACCAGCGGCCACGGTGCATCGATCGGCTTGTCGTCACCGCCCTCCCAGGGCTTGCAGGTCGCGCCCTTGCGCCCGGCATGGCCGAGCTGCAAGCCCATCCTGGCGGCCGACTGCGAGTGCACGAAGTCGACGACGCGCTTCCAGGCGTCGCGCTGCGTCTCGTTCCACAGCCCCGCGCAGCCGGTGCTGATGCGCGCGTCGGCGCTCGGGCAGGTCATCTCGGTGTAGAGCAAGCCTGCGCCACCGAGCGCGCGCGCCCCGAAGTGCACGAGGTGGAAGTCGTTCGGCACGCCGTCGACCGCCGAGTACATCGCCATCGGCGAGCAGACGACCCGGTTCGGGAAGGTCACGCCGCGCAGCGTGAAGGGCGTGAACATCGGGCTCGGCGGCTTCGAGGCCGGCGCCACAGTGATGCCGGTGCGCTCGGCGAACCAGCGCTCGTAGCCCTCGAGCCAGCCCGCGTCGCGCAGGCGCAGGTTCTCGTGGCTGATGCGCTGGCTGCGCGTCAGCATCGAGTACATGAACTGCGGCGCCTCGAGCTGGTCGCAATAGCGCGTGCCGACCACCTCGAACCACTCCATCGCGTTCCAGGCCGCGTTCTGCAGTCGCAGCACCTCGACCTCGCGGTTGGCCTGGTAGCGCGCCAGCACGTCGGGGATGTCGCCGGTGCCGTGGTCGCGGAACTCGCGCGTCAGCTCGATCGCGTCCTCCAGCGCCAGCTTGGTGCCCGAGCCGATCGCGA
>CAZUPH010000403.1:0-1730 GCA_964621995.1 uncultured Rubrivivax sp.
GGCTAGACTGCCGCGGCCTCGCCGTCCCACCCCATGAGCGTCACCAACCCGCTGCTGTCGCTGTCCACCGCCCAGGTCGCGGTCGAGGCGGTGGCCACGCTCGCGTTCGCGCTGTCGGGGCTGATCGAGGCGGCGCGACGCAAGCTCGACGCGGTGGGCGTGTGCGTGGTCGCGGGCCTGGCCGCCTTTGGCGGCGGCACGCTGCGCGACGTGCTGCTCGACCGCCGGCCCTTCTTCTGGGTCCAGCACGCGGCCTGGCTGTGGGCGCTGCTCGCGCTGTGCATCGTCGCGATGCTGTTCCTGCGCCGCCGCCACTTCGGCCTCACCGAGCGTGCGATGCAGTGGCCCGACGCACTGGGCCTCGGCCTGTTCTCGGCCACCGGCACGCAGATCGCGCTGGACAACGGCTCGCCGGCGCTGGTGGCGGTGCTGATGGGCGTGGTCACCGCGGTCTTCGGCGGCGTGCTGCGCGACATCGTCTGCAACGAGATCCCGCGCGCCTTCAGCGACCACCGGCCCTACGCGGTCTGTGCCTTCGCCGGCGGCTGGCTGTTGGTGGGCTCGCAGGGGGCCGGCTTGTCGGCAGAGGCGGCGCTGGTGATCGGTGCCGGCAGCGCAACGCTGCTGCGCGGCGTGGCGCTGGTCAGCGGCTGGACCCTGCCCGCCTGGCAGGTCGGCGAGAAGAAGGACTGAACGGGGTCAGACGCGCTCGACGATCAGCGCGATGCCCTGGCCGACGCCGATGCACATCGTGCACAGCGCGTAGCGGCCCTGGATGCGGTGCAGCTGGTTCACCGCAGTCGTCACCAAGCGCGCGCCACTGGCGCCGAGCGGATGGCCGAGCGCGATCGCGCCGCCGTTGGGGTTCACGCGCGCATCGTCGTCGGCAAGGCCGAGGTCGCGCAGCACCGCCAGGCCCTGCGCCGCGAAGGCCTCGTTGAGTTCGATCACGTCCATCTGCGCGAGCTTCAAGCCCGTCAGCTCGAGCACGCGGCGCGTGGCGGGTGCCGGGCCGATGCCCATCACGCGCGGCGCCACGCCGGCGGTGGCCATGCCGAGTACGCGCGCGCGTGGCGTCAGGCCGTGGCGGCGTGCCGCGCCTTCGCTGGCCAGCAGCAGCGCGCAGGAGCCGTCGTTGACGCCGCTGGCGTTGCCGGCGGTCACGCTGCCGTCGGGCCTGACCACGCCCTTCAACTTGGCCAGCGCCTCGAGCGAGGTGTCGCGCGGGTGTTCGTCCTTGGCCACGACGATCGGGTCGCCCTTCTTCTGCGCGATCGTCACCGGCGTGATCTCGGCGTCGAAGAAGCCGGCCTGCTGCGCGGCCACCGCCTTTCGCTGCGAGGCCAGCGCCATGCGGTCCTGCGCCTCGCGCTCGATCTTCCAGTCGGCGGCCACGTTCTCGGCCGTCTCGGGCATCGAGTCGACGCCGTACTGCTCCTTCATCAGTCGGTTGACGAAGCGCCAGCCGATCGTCGTGTCGTACACCGCATTCGCGCGCGAGAACGCGCTCTCGGCCTTGGGCATCACGAAGGGCGCGCGGCTCATGCTCTCGACGCCGCCGGCGATCATCAGCTCGGCTTCGCCGGACTTGATCGCGCGCGCCGCGCTGCCCACCGCGTCCATGCCCGATCCGCACAGGCGGTTGATCGTCGCGCCGGGCACCTCCTTCGGCAGGCCGGCCAGCAGCAGCGCCATGCGCGCGACGTTGCGGTTGTCCTCGCCGGCCTGGT
>CAZUPH010000404.1:0-1722 GCA_964621995.1 uncultured Rubrivivax sp.
ACAGCTGCTGGGCCTGGTGAAGATGGAGGTCACGCGCGGCCTGATGACCGTGCGCATCCAGACCCAGGAGCAGGTAACCCAGGCCGCCGAGGCGCTGGAGGAGCAGGCCAGCCACGTCAGCAACGTGACCTACGTGCACCCGAACGAGGACGGCAGCGTGTCGGAGGACAAGGACCCGGCGACCGCGGCCGACGTCGTGCCGCGCGTCGGCCGCAACGACCCGTGCCCGTGCGGCAGCGGCAAGAAGTACAAGCACTGCCACGGCCGGCTGGCCTGAACGGCGCGCGGCGATCGACGCAGCCGTCAGGTCAGCGAGAGACCTCATCGGCCGAGGTTGTCGGCCGCGTTCCACGCCGGTGGATCGCTGTGTCGCAGCCCCGTGATGCGCGAGACGACGCTGCCGGACCTGGACTTCGATGAACCCGTGCTGCGCATCTGGGCGGTCAGCCAAGTTGCTCAACCTACAATTCGATGCCTGTGCAGCGACTGTCCACGCCATGCCCGTCAACCTCATTGCTCCCGCCTCAGACAGTCTCGCTGCCGTGCCGGGGCTGCGCATCGGCGTCACGATGGCCGGCGTGCGCAAGGCCAACCGCAAGGACCTCGTGGTCATGGCCCTCGACGAGGGCGCCACGGCCGCGGGTGTGTTCACGCAGAACCGCTTCTGCGCCGCGCCGGTGCAGGTCTGCCGTGAGCACCTCGACGCGCGACGCGGCATCCGCGCGCTGGTGATCAACACCGGCAACGCCAACGCGGGCACGGGTGCGGACGGTCTCGCGCGTGCACGCCAGACCTGCGCCGCACTGGCCTCGCAACTCGGCATCGACGCACAGCAGGTGCTGCCGTTCTCCACCGGCGTGATCATGGAAACGCTGCCGGTGGAGCGCATCGCGGCCGGCCTGCCGGCCGCCGTGGCGGCGCTGGCGCCGGACGCGTGGCTCGACGCCGCGCAGGGCATCATGACGACCGACACCTTGCCCAAGGCGGCGTCGCGGCGGGTCATCATCGGCGGCAAGTCGGTGACCGTGACCGGCATCGCCAAGGGTGCCGGCATGATCCGCCCCAACATGGCGACGATGCTCGGTTTCGTCGCCACCGACGCGGTGATCGACCCGGCGCTGCTGCAGCCTCTGGTGCGCGAGGCCGCCGACCAGAGCTTCAACCGCATCACGATCGACGGCGACACCAGCACCAACGACAGCTTCGTGCTGATCGCGACGCAACGCGCCGGCCATGCGCCGATCACGCAGCTCGAGTCGGCCGACGGTGCCGCGCTGCGCGAGGCGGTGTTCGCGGTGTCGCGAGAACTCGCGCAGGCGATCGTGCGCGACGGCGAGGGCGCCACCAAGTTCATCACTGTGCGCGTCGATGGCGGTCGCACGAAGCAGGAATGCCGGCTCGCGGCCTACGCGATCGCGCATTCGCCGCTGGTCAAGACGGCCTTCTTCGCCAGCGACCCGAACCTGGGCCGCATCCTGGCTGCGGTGGGCTACGCCGGCATCGACGACCTCGACCAGGGCCTGATCGACCTCTTCCTCGACGACGTGCATGTGGTCGTGCGTGGCGGTCGCCACCCGGCCTACCAGGAGGCCGACGGCCAGCGCGTGATGAAGCAAAGCGAGATCACGGTGCGCGTCGATCTGCACCGCGGTCCGGCGCACGCGATGGTCTGGACCTGCGACCTGTCGCACGACTACGTCAGCATCAACGCCGACTATCGAA
>CAZUPH010000405.1:0-1714 GCA_964621995.1 uncultured Rubrivivax sp.
AGCTCCGAGGCCAGCTACGACCGCTTCACGAGCGCCTTCGTCGCCGGCGTCGGGCCCTTCGCGCCCTGGTTCCTGAAGCTGGTGTGCCTGGCGCTGATCTGGGCCTACCTGCACCACTTCATCGCCGGCGTGCGCCACCTGTGGATGGACGCCACCCACAGCGTCAGCAAGGTGCAGGGCAGCTTCTCGGCGCGGCTGACGCTGCTGCTGGGCGGCCTGCTCACGCTGGCGCTGGGCGCCAAGCTGTTCGCGCTGTACTGAACCGGGAGAGCAGCGATGTCCGTCAACTACGGCTCCAAGCGCAGCGTCGTCGGCGCCCACTACGGCCTGCGCGACTGGCTCAGCCAGCGCGTCACCGCGGTGCTGATGGCCCTGTTCACCGTCGTGCTCGTCGTGCAGCTGCTGATGCCCGGCGAGCTGGGCTACGACCGCTGGGCCGGCATCTTCGCCGCGCAGTGGATGAAGCTGCTGACGCTGGTCGTCTTCGTCGCGCTCGCCTGGCACGCCTGGGTCGGCGTACGCGACATCTGGATGGACTACGTCAAGCCGGTCGGCCTGCGCCTGGTGCTGCAGGTGGCGACCATCGTCTGGCTGCTGGGCTGCACCGGCTGGGCCGTGCAAGTGCTGTGGAGACTCTGAAGACCATGTTCGCGACCACGCATTCGTCGCTGCCGCGCCGCCGCTTCGACGTCGTCATCGTCGGCGCCGGCGGCTCGGGCATGCAGGCGTCGCTGCGCCTGGCGCAGGCCGGGCTCAACGTCGCGGTGCTGAGCAAGGTCTTCCCGACGCGCAGCCACACCGTCGCCGCGCAGGGCGGCATCGGCGCCAGCCTGGGCAACATGGCCGAGGACAACTGGCACTACCACTTCTACGACACCATCAAGGGCAGCGACTGGCTGGGCGACCAGGACGCGATCGAGTTCATGTGCCGCGAGGCGCCGAAGGTCGTCTACGAGCTCGAGCACTTCGGCATGCCCTTCGACCGCAACCCGGACGGCACGATCTACCAGCGCCCCTTCGGCGGCCACACCGCGAACTACGGCGAGAAGCCGGTGCAGCGCGCCTGCGCCGCCGCCGACCGCACCGGCCACGCGATGCTGCACACGCTGTACCAGCAGAACGTCAAGGCGCGCACCAACTTCTTCGTCGAGTGGATGGCGCTGGACCTGGTGCGCGACGCCGAGGGCGACGTGCTGGGCGTCGTCGCGCTGGAGATGGAGACCGGCGACGTGCACATCCTGGAGGCCAAGACCACGCTGCTGGCCACCGGCGGCGCGGGCCGCATCTATGCCGCCAGCACCAACGCCTTCATCAACACCGGCGACGGCCTGGGCATGGCCGCGCGCGCCGGCATCCCGCTGGAGGACATGGAGTTCTGGCAGTTCCACCCCACCGGCGTGGCCGGCGCGGGCGTGCTGCTGACCGAAGGCTGCCGCGGCGAGGGCGCGATCCTGCGCAACAGCGACGGCGAGCGCTTCATGGAGCGCTATGCGCCCACGCTGAAGGACCTGGCGCCGCGCGACTTCGTCAGCCGCTGCATGGACCAGGAGATCAAGGAAGGTCGCGGCTGCGGGCCCAACAAGGACTACGTGGTGCTCGACATGACCCACCTGGGTGTCGAGACCATCATGAAGCGGCTGCCGTCGATCTTCGAGATCGGCCACAACTTCGCCAACGTCGACATCACCAAGGAGCCGATCCCGGTGGTGCCGAC
>CAZUPH010000406.1:0-1702 GCA_964621995.1 uncultured Rubrivivax sp.
CTTCTCGTCCTTCGGAACTAGGTCGCCGGACCTCGTGGCGCGCGTCGAGCGCGCCCTGGGCGCTTTGTCGCGCGCATCTTGTCCGTGCTGATCCGAAGGAGTTCCCGTGTCTCATCCCCTTTCCCCCGGCGTGCCCGCGCCGTGCACCCGCAGCCGGCGTTGCCCGAATCGATCCAGCTTGGTAGCGGTTGTGCTGGTCGTCTGCCTCAATGGATCGAGCCTGGCTGCCGGTCTGAGCTATGCGCAGGCCATCGAGTTGGCCCGCCAGACCGCGCCGGCGCTTCGGGCCGGCGATGCCGCGGTGGCCAGTGCCGCCGCAGCGCGGCCGGCAGCCGCCACGCTGCCTGATCCACGGCTCGCTGCCGGCATTGAGAACCTGCCGATGGCCGGCCCGGACCGCTGGAGCGCGACGCGCGACAGCGGCACCATGCAGCGCCTGGCGCTGATGCAGGAAGTGCCCAACCGCGCCAAGCGCGAGGCGCGGCAGCAGGTGGCCGAGGCCCGTATCGAGCGAGAGCGCGCGACGCGGGCCGTGACCGCTCTGACCGTCAAGAGAGAGGCGGCGCTGGCCTGGCTCGGCGTGTACCACGCCGAGCGGCGGCTGGCCTTGCTGGCCGAGCTCCGGCGCGAGAACCAGTTGCTGCAGGACACGCTGCCCGCCCGTATCGCAGGCGGGCAGTCGCAGCCGGCCGACCTGACGATGGCCCGGCAGGAAGCGCTGACCATCGCTGACCGCGGCGATGAACTGGCGCGTGACCTGAGACGCGCGAGGGCGGAGCTGCGCCGCTGGGTCGGGGTGCGCGCGGACGATCCGCTGGTCGGACCTCCCATGCTGCTAGGCGTGGCGGCCGAGACGGTACGGGGCGACTTGCATCAGCATGCCGAGTTGCTGGCCTATCGCCCGATGCGCGACATGGCCAACGCTGAGATGGCCGAGGCCGACGCAGAGAAGCGCGGCGACTGGGCCTGGGAGGTCGCCTACAGCCGGCGACCGCGCTACGACGACATGGTGTCGTTCCAGCTCAGCTTCGATCTGCCGTGGCAGCGCGACCGGCGCCAGCAGCCGGCCGTCGAAGGCAAGCGCCAGGAGGCGCTGCGCATCGAGGCCGAGCGCGAGGAGGCCTTGCGCCGCCACGCCGCCGAGGTCGACGCGATGCTGGCCGATGGTGCCGCGCTCGAGGCCCAACTGGCGCGCCTGCAGGGCGCCGGCCTTGCGCTGTCCGAAGAGCGTGTCCGCTTGGCGACGGTGAGCTACCAGGCGGGCCGCGGCGACCTCGGGGCCGTGCTGGCGGCGCGTGCGCAGGCGGTGGACGTCCGCCTGCGCGCCATCGAACTCGAAGCGCAGCGCGACGCCGTGCGCGTGCGCCTGACCACCCTGATTGCGGAGTGAAGCGATGAGCAATTCGAAGACGGTTCTGGCCGGCGCCGTGATGCTGGCCCTGGGTCTGGCGGGTGGCTGGGGCGCGTCGCGCTACCTGCCGAAGGGCAGTGACGCGGCACCCGCTGCAGCGCCTGCCGGTGAGCGCAAGGTCCTGTACTGGTACGACCCCATGATGCCGACGCAGAAGTTCGACAAGCCCGGCAAGTCGCCGTTCATGGAAATGCAGCTCGTGCCGCGCTACGCCGACGAGGGGAGCGCGGACGCCGCCGGTGGGGTCAGCGTGTCGCCGCAGGCCGTGCAGTCGCTCGGCTTGCGGGTGGC
>CAZUPH010000407.1:0-1699 GCA_964621995.1 uncultured Rubrivivax sp.
CCACCAGCCACTCGTTGACCGGGTTCTTCGGGATGCCGAAGTAGTAGTACAGCGCACCTTCCATGCCGGGGAAGTTCTTGTACGCCACCATCGCCGGCAGGATGTTGCCGCCGGTGGCGAGCTTGATGCCGTAGCGCTTCTCGAGCTCCAGGTCGGCGATCTTCGGGAACGGCGTCGGCGCGCCCGACCAGCCCACCGAGAGGTACTTGTTGCCCGGCTGGTCCTTGAGCTTGTCGATGATGCGCTGCAGGCCGGCGGTGAAGTCGGTCGTGCCCACGGGCAGGTATTCCTCGTGGACGATCTTGGCTTTCTTGGTGAACTCCTTGGCCGCCTTCACGCCGTCGCGGCCGAAGGCGTTGTCGTTGGCCAGCACCGCGATCACGTTGCCCGGCTGGTCCAGCGCGGCGGCGTTCGCGGCCGCGTCCTGGCTGCTGTTGCGGCCGGTGCGGAAGATGTACTTGTTCCACTTGTCGCCGGTGATGCTGTCGGCGACCGCGGGCTCCACGAGCAGGATCTTCTTGTACTCCTCGGCCACCGGCAGCATCGCCAGGGCCACCGGGCTGGCGGTCGGGCCGACCGCGAGGTCCACCTTGTCGTCGGCGTAGGCGGCGGCCAGCGCGGCCTTGCCCACGTCGGGCTTGCCCTGGTCGTCCTTCTCGATGACCACGATCTTGCGGCCGGCCACCGTCATCGTGCCGCCGGTGGCGTACTCCAGGCCCATCATGAAGCCGGTGATCGTCTGCTTGGCGTAGGCCTCCAGCGGCCCGGTCTTGCTGGCGATGATCGCCACCTTGACGTCGGGCTTGCCCTGGGCCAGCGCGGCCGCCGGCAGCAGCGCGGCGGCGGCGGCCATCGCGGCGAGCGCGATCGTGGCGCGGCGCATCGGCAGCTGCGCGCCGGTGGTGCGGGCGGGGGGGCGGCGGTCGGTTCGGCTCATCGGGTCGTCTCCTGTCGCTACGGGTTCGCGGCACGGAACGGGCCGCACCTTGGCCCCTGCAGGCGCAATGCCTGTGCCAGAACGCTCGCGCTTGGTGCAAACCCTGACTGGAAGGCGCCAAGATGGCGCACCCAGACCCTTTCGACCGCCGGCGCAGACCCTGCGGCACGCAAGTGGGCCGCCAGGATGACTGAAATCCATGCAGTTGTGCGATTTCCGTACATCGACAGGCGGTCCGTCGCTGTACGAACTTCGTACACACTCAGGGCGCCAGATCCGGCCAGCGCGCCAGCCGCTCGTACAGCGCGGCGCGCGACATGCGCAGCCGCTTGGCCGCCGCGACGCGGTTGCCGCCGCTGGCCTGCAGCGCACGGGCAATCGCGGCGCGCTCGATCTCCGCCACTTGCTCGGCCAGCGGGCGCAGCAGCGGGTCGGCCTCGGGCCCGGCCGCGTCGGCGTCGGCGAGGGGCAGCCGTGGCGGGCCGGCGACCGGCGGCGCCGGAACGGCCCGCGGCGCCGTGCCTTCGTCCGCAGGACCTTCGACGAAGTGCCGCGGCTCCAGCACCAGATCGTCGGTCATCAGCGCCGCCTGCTCGAGCACGTTGCGCAGTTCGCGGATGTTGCCCGGCCAGCTGCGCCGCGCCAGCAGCGCCAGCGCATCGGGCGACACGCTGCGCGGCGGCAGCCCGCTGCGCCGCGCCACGTCCTCCAGCAGGTTCTCGACCAGCGCCTCCAGGTCGGCCAGCCGCTCGCGCAGCGGCG
>CAZUPH010000408.1:0-1696 GCA_964621995.1 uncultured Rubrivivax sp.
AGGTTGGCCAGCGTGTTGAACAGCATGTGCGGCTCGAGCTGCGACTCGAGCAGCTTCAACTGGTTCTCGACGGCGGCGCGCTGGGCGCGCTGGGCCTGGGCGTCGCTGGCGGCCAGCCGAGCGCGGCCGTAACCCACCAGCGTGAAGCCGACCGACGCGACCAGGCTGATCGTGACGATGATGATCAGCGTGCGCCAGTCCTGCCGACCCGGCGCGGGAATCGGGTGGTCCAGGATCCAGCCGGCCAGCGCATAGCCGCCGTTGATGCCGAGCCAGACCGCCAGCGCGATGATGACCGCGGTGACCGGCCAGCCCGGCCAGCTGCCGCTGCGCCCCATCAGCCGCGTCGCGCCGCGCCGGCCGAGGTCGATGCCGAACTGGCAGATCAGGCCGATGCACAGCGAGTAGACGAAGTTGGTGCCGTAGCGGTCGTTGAACGCAATGCTGAAGAAGAGGGCGATCAGCGCCGCCAGCGGCACGCCCAGCATCAGGTGGCGCAGCACATAGGCCAGCGGCCGGGGCAGGGCGTCGAGCATGGCGCGCAGCATGCGGCTCAGCCGTCGGCGGCGCCAGCGGCCGGCGACGAAACGGACTGCGCCGGCGCGAAACGGGGGCCCGGTGGCGTCAAGCGCCGGCGGCCACCAGCCGGGCGCGGACCGACTCGATGCGCGCGCGGTTGACGCCGAAGTCCTTGCTGCCCAGGCGCGAGGCCGAGCGCACCTGCACCACGCCTGCCGCCGGGTCGGCCCAGAACTCGACGTCGTCGACGTAGCGCATCAGCGCGGTGGTGAACTGCGCGTACAGGTAGTCGTCGCGTCGCTCGACGATGCGTGCACCGGGCAGGTCCTCGACCACCGCGGCGATGCGCGCGATCGTGGTCTTGGCGTCGCCCTGCAGCGGCAGCGGCGCGATGCGCGCGTAGTCCTTCTGCGGCGCGTCGGGCCACAGGTCGGCCTGGCTCGTCACGCTGTTGGGCGTGCGGGCCGGCGCCTTGAGCCTGCCGTCGCGCACGCCCAGGTCGGCTGGCATGCGCCCGGCAAAGGCGCCGAAGCGCGCCGCCAGCAGCACCGCGACGACCGCGAGCGCAAGCCAGATCACGAGGTGCATCGCGAGCCTGCGCAGCTTCAACGGCGCTTGCCGCCGCCCAGCAGCGAGCCGAGCACGCCGCGCACGATTTCGCGCCCGACGGCCGAGCCGACGGTGCGCACGGCGCTCTTGGCGGCCATCTCGGCCAGGCCGTCGCGCTTGCCGCCGCGCGGGCCGGTGCTGCCGAACAGGATGTCCTTCAGCCCACCCATCAGGCCGCTGTCGGCACTGGCCGGCACGCCGCCCTTGGTGGCCGCCGCGGCGGTGTCGGCCGCGGCCTCCGAGCGCGCCTTCAGCGTCTCGTAGGCCGACTCCTTGTCGACCGTCTTCTCGTACACGCCGGCCACCAGCGAGCCGGCCACCAGCGCCCGGCGCTCGTTGGCGTCGATCGGCCCGATGCGGCTGCCCGGCGGCAGCACGAACACGCGCTCGGTGACGCTGGGCCGGCCCTTCTCGTCGAGGAAGCTGATCAGCGCCTCGCAGACGCCGAGCTCGGTGATCGCGGTCTGGATGTCGAGCTTGGGGTTGGCGCGCATCGTGCTCGCCGCCGACTGCACCGCCTTCTGGTCGCGCGGCGTGAAGGCGCGCAGCGCATGCTGCACGCGGTTGC
>CAZUPH010000409.1:0-1696 GCA_964621995.1 uncultured Rubrivivax sp.
TGGCTGCACAACGGCTTTCTCAACGTCGACAACGAGAAGATGTCCAAGTCGCTGGGCAACTTCTTCACCATCCGCGACGTGCTCGAACGCTACGACGGCGAGTCGCTGCGCTTCTTCATGTTGCGCACGCACTACCGCAGCCCGTTCAACTTCAGCGACGCGCACCTCGACGATGCGCGTACCGCGCTGCGCCGCCTGTACACCGCGCTGGATGGCGTGGCGCCTTCGGATGCCGCGCTCGACTGGTCGCAGCCGCAGGCCGCGGCCTTCCGTGCGGCGATGAACGAGGACTTCAACACGCCGCTGGCGCTGGCCGTGCTGTTCGAACTCGCCAATGAACTGAACCGCACACGTTCGCCCGCCACGGCCGCGCTGCTGCGCGCGCTCGGCGGCACGTTGGGCATCCTGCAGCAGGTGCCGCGCGCCTACCTGCAGGGTGACGGCGCAGCCGGCATCGACGCCGCGGCGATCGAGGCCGCGATCGCCGCACGCCAGGCCGCCAAGGCGGCGAAGAACTTCGCCGAGGCGGACCGCATCCGCAAGGACCTCGCTGCCCAGGGCATCGAGTTGAAGGACACGCCGCAAGGCACCACCTGGGTCAAGGCCTGAGTGAGCGCGATGGCCGCCGTGACGCCCGCGTACTGGGACGAGGCCTGCAAGCACCTGGCCCGGCGCGACCGGGTGATGAAGAAGCTGATCCCGCAGTTCGGCGAAGCGCGCCTTCAAAGCCGCGGCGACGCGTTCACGACCTTGGCGCGCTCGATCGTCGGCCAGCAGATCTCGGTCAAGGCCGCGCAATCGGTGTGGGACCGGTTCGCCGCCCTGGTCGTCGCGCCGTCGACCAAGCTGCCGCCGGGCGAGGTGCTCAAGCTCAAGACCGACGGCATGCGGGCGGCCGGGCTGTCGGCGCGCAAGGTCGAGTACCTGCGTGACCTGGCGCAGCACTTCGTCGACGGCACGGTGCACGTGCGCCAGTGGCAGCAGATGGACGACGAGGCCATCGTCGAGGAGCTGGTGGCCATTCGCGGCATCGGCCGCTGGACGGCCGAGATGTTCTTGATCTTCCACCTGATGCGCCCCAACGTGCTGCCGGTCGACGACCTGGGCCTGATCAAGGGCATCAGCGTCAACTACTTCAGCGGCGAGCCGGTGACGCGCGTCGAGGCGCGCGAGGTCGGCGACGCCTGGGCGCCGTTCCGCTCCGTCGCGACGTGGTATATCTGGCGCAGCCTCGATCCGCTCCCCGTGGAGTATTGAGACCATGAGCAAACGACATTTCCTCGAGTTCGAGCAACCGATCGCCGAGCTCGACGCCAAGATCGAAGAGCTGCGCTACGTGCAGAACGAGTCCGCGGTCGACATCTCGGAAGAGATCGAGCGCCTGGACGAGAAGAGCCAGCAGCTCACCAAGGAGATCTACAGCCGCCTGACGCCCTGGCAGGTGACGCAGATCGCGCGCCACCCGCAGCGGCCCTACACGCTGGACTACGTGAACGACCTGTTCACCGATTTCCACGAACTGCATGGCGACCGCGCTTTCGCCGACGACCTGAGCATCGTCGGCGGCCTGGCGCGCTTCAACGGTCAGGCCTGCATGGTGATCGGCCACCAGAAGGGCCGCGACACCAAGGAGCGCGCGGCGCGCAACTTCGGCATGAGCCGGCCCGAGGGCTACCGCAAGGCGCTGCGCCTGATG
>CAZUPH010000410.1:0-1679 GCA_964621995.1 uncultured Rubrivivax sp.
TGCGGCGGCATCGGCGCCACGCCCGACGACCACACGCGGCAGGCCGCGGCGGCCGCGCTGGGCGTGCCGCTCGAACTGCACCCCGAGGCAAGCACGCTGATCCTGGAGCGCATGCGCGACGTCGCCGCCGAGCAGGGCCAGCCCTTCGAGCCCGAGCGGCCGGACAACGTGCACCGGCTCAACATGGGCGTCTTCCCGCAGGGGGCGCGGCTGATCCCGAACCCGTACAACAAGATCCCCGGCTTCAGCGTGGGCCACGTGCACTTCGTGCCCGGCTTCCCGGTCATGGCCTGGCCGATGATGGAATGGGTGCTGGACACGCTGTATGCGCCGCTGCACGGCGCGGCGCGCAGCGTCGAGCGCTCGGTCATCGTCTACGGCGCGATGGAGGCGGCGCTGACGCCGCTGATGGAAGCCATCGAGGCGCGCTTCCCCGGCGTCAAGGTCTTCAGCCTGCCCAGCGTGGACCACCCGCAGCACGGCCGCCACATCGAGCTGGGCGTCAAGGCGGCCACCGACCCGGCGGCCGCCTACGCCGAACTGCTGGCCGGCCTGCAGCAGGCCGGCGCCCGGCTGGGCCCCGAAATGGTGCGATGATGGCCGCAGGCGCGCCTTGCCGTGGTGCGCGCCCGCGCACCGCTGGCGGGCATCCGATGGCGGCGTCGCACCGCCGCAGGACGATGGCGCCGGGCATGGAACCTGCTAACCCTGGTTGCGCCATGTTGGGGCCAGCGCTGCACCACGGGCCCGACGCACGAATACCCACCCACGAGTCCCGCTAGGAGAGATCTGAATGTCCAAGACCGTCGCCGACGTGATGAAGATGGTGAAGGAGAACGAAGTCAAGTTCGTCGACTTCCGCTTCACCGACACCCGCGGCAAGGAGCAACACGTCAGCGTCCCGGTGTCCGCCTTCGACGAGGACAAGTTCACCGCCGGCCATGCCTTCGACGGTTCGTCGATCGCCGGCTGGAAGGGCATCGAGGCCAGCGACATGCTGCTGATGCCCGACCCGAACACGGCCAATATCGACCCGTTCTTCGAGGAGCCGACGCTGATCCTGACCTGCGACGTGCTCGAGCCGGGCGACGGCAAGCCCTACGAGCGCGACCCGCGCAGCCTGGCCCGCCGGGCCGAGGCCTACCTCAAGAGCAGCGGCATCGGCGACGCGGCCTACTTCGGCCCGGAGCCCGAGTTCTTCATCTTCGACCAGGTGCACTGGCACGTCGGCATGGACGGCAGCCATGTCAAGATCACCTCGGAAGAGGCCTCGTGGAGCACCAACCGCGAGATCGAGGGCGGCAACATGGGCCACCGTCCGACGGTCAAGGGCGGCTACTTCCCGGTGCCGCCGGTGGACAGCTTCCAGGACATGCGCTCGGAGATGTGCCTGCTGCTGGAGCAGCTGGGCATCCCGGTGGAGGTGCACCACCACGAGGTGGCCGGCGCCGGGCAGAACGAGCTGGGCACCAAGTTCAGCACCCTGGTGCAGCGCGCCGACTGGCTGCAGCTGCAGAAGTACGTGGTGCACAACGTCGCGCACGCCTACGGCAAGACCGCGACCTTCATGCCCAAGCCCGTGGTCGGCGACAACGGCAGCGGCATGCACGTGCACCAGAGCGTGTGGAAGGACGGCAAGAACCTGTTCGCCGGCGACGGCTATGCGGGCCTGTCGGAGT
>CAZUPH010000411.1:0-1679 GCA_964621995.1 uncultured Rubrivivax sp.
GCGCGGGCTCAGTCTCGCGGCGTGAAATCGCCGCTCGCCCTTCGCCAGCCGTGCGGCCCCTTCCGGGGCCGCACGCGCGGGCTCAGTGCGCCGAGGTCTGCGGCGGCTGGCGGATCGGCGCGAGCTGCGAGCCGATCATCGGCTGCGTCTCGGGCCACTTGCTGTCGCCGGCGGCACGCGCCGACGCCGGCTGCGCCATGCGGTCCAGCGCGCCGTCCAGCGTGGCGCGGCGCTGCGCCAGGTCGCCGGCGGCCAGCGTCGAGTCCAGCGGCACGTCGATGCTCACCGCGCGCGGCGGCGGGGTGTCGGTCGGCGACAGCTTCGCGCGGCCGGCGCGGTGTTCCCACCACGCCACGGCGATCGCCGTCGCGAGCAGCGCGACGACGGCGAGACTGAGCCAGGCGAGCAATCCGTCCATGGGAACGTCTATCGTCGCCGTGGACCGTGACTTGAGCAAGACGGCCGGCGACGGCGAGCCGGGGACCGTGAAGAGCTGCCGCCGCAGGGTTCACGCCCGGGGCGCTTGACCACGCCCGCACCGCGGCGGCGGCCAGCAACGACAATCCAGGGTTGCCCTGAGCACGCTCCTCCTTCGCCGCCGCCCGATGACCACCGCCACGCCCCCCCGCACCGAGCGCGCCGGCCCGCGCGCCGCCGGCGTGCGCCCGCTCGACGGCTGGCGGCCCTACTGGGCCAAGCGCTTCGGCACCGCGCCCTTCCTGCCGACCAGCCGCGCCGAGATGGAGGCGCTGGGCTGGGACAGCTGCGACATCGTCATCGTCACCGGCGACGCCTACGTGGACCACCCCAGCTTCGGCATGGCGGTCATCGGCCGCGTGCTGGAGGCGCAGGGCTTTCGTGTCGGGATCGTCACGCAGCCGGACTGGAACTCGGCCGACGCCTTCCGCGCGCTGGGCCGGCCCAACCTGTTCTACGGCGTGGCGGCCGGGAACATGGACTCGATGATCAACCGCTACACCGCCGACCGGAAGATCCGCAGCGACGACGCCTACACGCCCGGCGGTGTCGGCGGGCGGCGCCCGGACCGTGCCACGCTGGTGTACACGCAGCGCTGCCACGAGGCCTGGGGCGACGTGCCGGTGGTCATCGGCGGCATCGAGGCCAGCCTGCGCCGCATCGCGCACTACGACTACTGGCAGGACAAGGTGCGGCGCAGCATCCTGGTCGACAGCAAGGCCGACCTGCTGGTCTACGGCAATGCCGAGCGCGCGATCGTCGAGATCGCCCACCGGCTCGCGGCGCGCGAGCCCATCGAGCGCCTCACCGACATCCGAGGCACCGCCTTCGTGCGCCGCCGCGGCGACCCGTCGGCGCTGGGCTGGTTCGAGCTCGACTCCACCGAGGTCGACCGCCCCGGCCGCATCGACGCGCACATCAACCCCTACCTGACGCTGGAGGAGCAGGCGGCGGCGCAGGGCCAGGGCTGCAGCCGCGACGACGCAGGCGCCGCCGCCGCGCCGGCAGGGGCCACCGTCGCGATGCCGGTGTCGAGGAAGGCCGGCGCGGTCGCGATGCCGCCGCGCGAGCGCACGGTGATCCGCCTGCCCGCCTACGAACAGGTTCGCGCCGACCCGGTGCTCTACGCGCATGCCAGCCGCGTGCTGCACCTGGAGACGAACCCGGGCAACGCACGCGCGCTGGTGCAGCGCCACGGCGAG
>CAZUPH010000412.1:0-1670 GCA_964621995.1 uncultured Rubrivivax sp.
GCGAAAGCGGTCGCTGCTGTGCCGAAGGTGGTAGAGGAAGTCGCGGTAGAAGATGTTCTTGCCCTGCTTCTGCAGGCCGAGCGCGTTGTAGATCTCCGAGCGGGGCTTCCTCGGCATCAGCGAGCGCAGGAAGGTGACGTAGGCGCTGGGCACCTCCATGTCGACCATGAAGTAGGCGCGCGCGAAGGAGAAGATCAGCAGCAGGTCGTCCTCGCCGAAGAGGGCGGCGTCGATCACCAGCTTGCCGCTGGCCTCGCCGTGCACGATCGGCAGCGCGAACGGCGTCTCGACGAAGCCGTTGATGATCTTGCCGACCAGGTAGGCGCCCTTGTTGCGATAGAACAATGACGCCAACACCTGGATCTGGAAGTTGGCGCGCAGTTGGTAGCCGGCGAGCTGGGACTGCACCGCGGCCTGCACATGGCCGACGTCGCGCGCCAGGTCCTCGAACTCGCGCTGCAGCTGGAAGTTGGTGACGATGCGCGTCAGCGTCTCGCGCAGGGTTTCGCGCGTCGGGTAGTAGGCGCGGTAGGTCGGCGTGGCCGCGGGCTCGTCGTTCTCGATGTACTCGGTGCTGACCGCGGGGCGCACGAACAGGAAGTCGTTGCGGAAGTAGCTGCGGTGCAGGAGGCGCGTCGACACCGAGTTGAAGAAGGTCTCGGCCAGCTCGGGCTGGTGGTGGTCGATCAGCAGGCCGATGTAGTGCAGCTTCATCTGCTGCCACACGTCCATCGGCAGGTTCGGCGCGTCGAACTCGCGCGCCAGGCGCTCGGCGGCCTCGGCCACGCGGGTGTCGTAGAACTCGATGCGCTCGCGCTGCGCGCGCTGCTGGCCATGCCAGTCGGCCGCTTCGAACCGCGCCTTGGCCGCGCGGCTGGTCTCGCGGAACAGGCGGTAGTGGCGGTTGAAGCCGTCGAGCATTGCCTGGGCGATCTCGACGGCGCGCGGGTCGGTGAGGCGGGGGAACATCAGTCGGCCCTGACGATCGCGTACAGGTGGCGGTCGATCACCCGGCCGGCCTTGAGCGCGCTCTTGCGCTGCACGCCTTCGAGCGCCAGGCCGGCCTTCTCGGCCACGCGCATCGAGCGTGCATTGCCGGCGTGGATCGGCGCGAAGACGCGGGTGATCTGCGGGTCCTCGAAGGCGCGGGCGACGAGTGCGCGCGCCACCAGCGTCGTGATGCCCTGGCCCCAGTGCGGTTCGGCGAGCCACCAGCCGACCTCGGCGCTGCAGCGCTGGTGGCCGTCCTGCGGTCGGATGCCGCAGCCGCCGACGGCCTCGTCGCCGAACGCGATGGCCCAGTTGTCGCCGCCGAACTCGAGATGCCCGCGGCTGACCCAGTGGCGCGCGATCTCCATCGTGTACGGGTGCGGGAAGCCGTCGCTCATCCAGCGCCAGACCTCGGGGTTGTTGGCGTGGCGGGCCAGCGCCGGCGCGTCCCCGGCGCGCCAGGGGCGCAGCGTCCAGCCGGGGCGGTCGAGCGCGATGCGTTCAGTCGAGTCCAAGCTCGCGCCTCCAGGCCGCCAGCCGCGCCGGCGTCACGCCCATGCCGCCGCAGACCTCGACCAGCGGCGCGTCGAAACGCGCGAAGAGCTCGGGACGGGCGTCGAGTGCCGCCAGCGACGCGCCGCAGGCCGGTTCGACCAGCACGCGCATCGTGTCGGCGAAGC
>CAZUPH010000413.1:0-1649 GCA_964621995.1 uncultured Rubrivivax sp.
CGCTGGCCCTGCGCGAAACCCTGGCCGCCGGCTGCGATCTGCTGATGATCGCCGGTGCCACGGTACCCAAGGATCGCGCCGACACCATTCCCGCCGCCATCGTCGCCGCCGGCGGCGAGATACTCCATTTCGGCATGCCGGTCGAGCCGGGCAACATGCTGCTGCTGGCACGCATCGGCGCGATACCGGTGATCATCCTGCCCGGCTGCGCGCGCTCGCGGCGAACCAACGGCCTCGACTGGGTGCTGCAGCGCCTGCTGGCCGGGCTGCCCATGGGCGCCGGCGAGATCATGGCCATGGGTGTCGGCGGCCTGATCCGCAGTGCGCCCGAGGCCGAAGAGGACATCGACGCCGTGGCGCCGGCCGCGCAGCGCAGCGCGCCCGGCCGTCGTGTCGCGGCGCTGGTGCTCGCCGCCGGCAGCAGCCGGCGCATGGCAGGCGGCAACAAGCTGCTGCTGCCGGTGGCCGGCGTGGCCATGGTGAGGCGGGCGGCCAATGCCGCGCTGGCCTCGCGCTGCGCCAGTGTGACCGTCGTCACCGGCTTCGCCGCCGATGCGGTACGCGCAAGCCTCGCCGGCCTCGAAGCCGGATTCGTCCACAATGCCGACCACGAATCGGGCATGGCCTCCTCGCTGCGCTGCGGCCTGCAGGCGCTGCCGGCCGACACCGACGCCGTGGTGGTGGTGCTCGCCGACATGCCCTGCATCGATGCCGGCCACATCGACCGCCTGATCGCGGCCTTCGATCCGCAGCGCGGCAACATCGTGGTGCCGATGAAGGACGGCCGGCGCGGCAACCCCATCCTCTGGCCGCGTGCCTTGTTCGCCGAGATGCAGCAGGTGCAGGGCGACGTCGGCGCGCGCGAGCTGCTGCAGCGTCATGCCGATCGAATCGAGGCCGTGGCTTGTGTCGACGAGGCGATCTTCGCCGACGTCGATACGCCGGCGGCGCTGGAATCCCTGCCGCTGCGATGAGTGCCACCGTGACTTCGCTGCGCAGCCAGTTCCCGCTGCTCGCCGCCGCACCCGGTCTGCACTACCTCGACAGCGCGGCCACGGCGCAGATCCATCGCGCCGCGCTGGAGGCGGTGATGACGCACGAAACCACGCGCCGTGCCAATGTCATGCGCGGCACCTATCGTCTGGCCGAGGCTGCCGACAGCGCCTACGCGGCGGCGCGGCAAAGCGCCGCGCGTTTCCTCAACGCCGGCACGGCCGACGAAATCGTGTTCACCCCGGGCGCCACGGCATCCCTGAATCTCGCGGCACATGCCTTCGGCAGCACGCTGCGGCCCGGCGACCGCGTGCTGGTCTCGCTTGCCGAGCACCACAGCAACCTCGTGCCCTGGCAGATGCTGCGCGACCGCTGCGGCATCGAACTGGCGCTGATCCCGGTAGATGCCGAGGGGCGGCTCGACCTGGCGCGCCTGCCCGAACTCATGGGCAGTCGTTGCCGCCTGGTCGCCGTGACGCAGTGTTCCAACGTCACCGGCGCCTGGACCGACGTTGCCGCCATCGTCGCCGCGGCTCGCAAGCTCGGCGCGCGGGTGCTGCTCGACGGCGCGCAGGCCGTGCAGCACGGGCCGCAGGACGTACAGGCGCTGGGCGTGGATTTCTATGCCTTCTCCGGCCACAAGTGCTTCGGCCCCG
>CAZUPH010000414.1:0-1632 GCA_964621995.1 uncultured Rubrivivax sp.
GCGCCGCCGGCCAGGATGCGCGGCAATTCGGCCGCATGCTGCAGGCCCTCGACCGTGCAGTCGACGATGAGCGTACAGCGCGCCAGCGCTTCCACCGCCGCCGCCTGTCCGCCGAGCGCAGCGGACGCGCCAGTCGAGCGCACCGGCACCGGCGTGGTCACGGGCGGGGTCGGCACGGTCAGCGTGAAGACACGTACACCCAACTGCTGCAGCGCAAGGCTCGCAAGCTCGACCAGCACCGGCCGCGACTGCGTCTCGGCCAGCACCGCGCAGGCATCGCCGCGCTGCACGCCGCAGCGCTGCAGCACCTCGACGAAGGCCGCGAGCCACTTGCCCTCGACGGCCATCGTCATCACAGCACCTCGCCCAGCAGGTGGTAGTGGCCGCGGTGGAACACCAACGGCGGCACCGGTTGCGACTGCACGCGCAGCACGCGGCCGATGTAGAGCCGATGGTCGCCGGCGTCCTGGTGCGAGATCCGCTCGCATTCGAGATTCACCGCGCAGCCCACCAACAGCGGCAGACGTCCGACGCCCTCGAGCCAGGCGCCATCGTCGAACTTGCCCGGCACCGGTGACGCGAAGCGGCGCGACAGCTCGACCTGGTCCTCGGCCAGCACGTTGATCGCGAAGTGCGCACAGGCGTCGAAGGCTTGCAGGCTGGGGCTGGCCAGGCGCAGCGACCACAGCACCAGCGGCGGATCGAGCGACAGCGCGTTGAACGAGTTGACCGTCAGGCCGACCGGC
Source organism: uncultured Rubrivivax sp. (assembly GCA_964621995.1). Classification (GTDB taxonomy): domain Bacteria; phylum Pseudomonadota; class Gammaproteobacteria; order Burkholderiales; family Burkholderiaceae_C; genus Rubrivivax. Next base: position 747 of record CAZUPH010000414.1, read on the forward strand.
AGGCCGTCGCCGCCGCGGCAGGTGACGAGCGTGACTCCGGTGGCGAAGCCGCCGAGCGCGCTGCGCAGGGTCCGTGCGTCGAGTCCGGTGCCTGCGGCCAGGGGGTCGGCGTTGCTCACGCGCGCACTATAGGCGAGCCCCGCGCCGCCACGCGCGTCGCCGGCCTACCGTGCTCAGGGGGGCGAGGTTTTCACGGTCCGGCCAGCACGCGCACCGTGGCGATGCCCAGCGCCGTCAGGGCCAGCGAGCCGAACAGATGCGCGGCCGCCGTCGCCAGCGCCCAGCCCGGCTCGCCGCGCATCAGCGCGCCGACCACCTCGGCCGAGAACGCCGAGAACGTGGTCAGCCCGCCGAGGAAGCCGGTGATCGCCATCAGCCGCCACAGCGGCGACAGCTCGCTCTTCCAGGCGAAGAAGGCGATCGCGACACCCACGAGGTAGCCGCCGAAGAGGTTGGCCGCCAGCGTGCCCAGCGGCATGGCGGGCAGGCGCGCATTGAGCGCCTCGTTGAGCGCGTAGCGCAGGCAGGCACCGGTGCCTGCACCCACGAACACGGCGGCCAGCGCCGAGCCAAGCGGCAAGGTCGCCGTGCCCATCACGAAGACGCTGCCGCGTTGTCGCTGGTCAAGCCCCAGCGCGCCAGCGCGGCGTCGTCGGCCACGCGCGCGTCGACCCATTCGGCTGTGCCGTCGGGCCGATGCTCCTTCTTCCAGAACGGCGCCTGCGTCTTCAGGTAGTCCATCAGGAATTCGCAGGCCGAGAACGCGTCGTGCCGGTGCGAGGAGGCGACGACCACGAGCACGATCTGGTCGCCCGGCGCGAGGCTGCCGACGCGGTGGATCACGCGCACGTCGAGGATGCGAAAGCGCCGGAAGGCCTCGTCGACC
>CAZUPH010000415.1:0-1632 GCA_964621995.1 uncultured Rubrivivax sp.
GCTGTACTGCAACGACGGTGACTGGGTCGAGAGCCTGACGGCGCTGGTCGAGCACCACGACGGGCGGCTCGAGATCATCGACCGCAGCGCGGACGCCTTGCCGCATGTGGTGGCGCGACCGGTGCAGCTGCCGGTGCTCGGACCGACGATCGTGCCCGAACCGGCCTTGCGCGAGCGCGAGCCGGCGCTGCTGCCCTGAGCCGACTCAGGCCGGTACGGCCTGCGCCGCAAGCAGGCGCTCGGCCAGAATCTCGGGCAACTCGAACACCGCGCGGTTCTGCAGCCTCGCGGCGGCAGCGCGATAGCGGCCGAGTTCGCGTACGAGTTCGCCCACCGCGCCCGGCAACCCGCGCAGCGACGACAGCACCAGGCCCACGCCCTGCTCGCTCACCCACTGCGTGTTGTAGCGCTCCTGCGGCATGGTCCAGGCATTGCGGAAGGTGATGACCGGCAGGCCCAGGTGCAGCGCCTCGCTCAGGCACCCCGGCCCCGGCTTGCCGATGAAGAAGTCGCCCAGTCGCATCACGCCCGGCACGTCGTCGGTGAAGCCGAACACCGCCTGCGGCGCCGGGCGCTTCAGGCGCCGCAGCGTCTTGGCCAGCGCCTCGTTGTGGCCGCACAGCAGCACGAGCTGCGTGTCGGGCAGCGCCTTCGCGATCGCGAGCATCTGGCGCGACCCCTGGCCGCCGAACATCACGACGCCCGTGGGCCGCTTCGGGTCGAGCCCGAGCGCGCGGCGACGCTCGTCACGCGACGGGCCTGGGTCCGGCGCGTAGAACGCCGGCCGCAGCAGCATGCCCGAGGTCAGTGCGAGCCGCTCGTCCGCATAACCCGCCGCTCGCGCCTGCGTCAGCGCGCGCGGCGTGCCGCAGACGATCCACTGATCCTGCCCAGGCTCGATCCAGAAATGCGGCGGGTGGTCGGCCAGGTCGGTCAGCACCGTCACATAGGGCACGCCCGGCAGGGCAGCCGCCACCGACTCGCACAGCACGCGGTTGAAGTTGGGCACCAGCGACACCACGAGGTCGGGCTCGGTGCGCGCCCAATGCTGCTGCAGCGTGCGCCGCATCGGCACATGCGCGAGCCGGATCATGCCCTGCAGCAGCTTCAGCTCCTGCGCCAACCCGAGCGTCCAGCCGCGCTGCAGCCGGCGGTTGTAGAAGTCCTCGGGGTCGAAACCCATCACGCGCCGGAAGCTGCCTTGCGGGTCGAGCACCTCGGTCAGGTTGACCAGGCGCACCGTCCACGGCCGCCGCTGCTCGGCGATCGCCGCCTGCAGCGCCAGCGCCGCGGCGCGGTGGCCGCCGCCGGCGTTGAAGTACACGAGGTCGACGACGGGTTGGCGCATCGGTGGCGATGCTCGTCGTCGCGCATGACTCGCGCGTGATGGTGTCGTGACGTGGCTGTGTCAGGGGCGTGCTGCTGGCTGCGCGGCAAAGGCGTGGCGGCGCTGCGGCTGGAGTGCGACCTCGGCGGGTGGGGCTTTGCCCCACCTCCCCTGCGGTGCTCGGTCTTGGGGTCGCGCCGAACAACTCGCGGCGCTCACTTCGTTCGCTCTGCTCAGACACGTTCGGCGGGTCAGTTCACGAAGCGCGCGAGTACGCGCGCCGACCCCAAGCCCTGCGCTCCTCG
>CAZUPH010000416.1:0-1627 GCA_964621995.1 uncultured Rubrivivax sp.
GACGCTGGTGCAGCTGTAGCCGGAGTCACCGCCGCCGGTGCAGATCTCGGCCCGCTCGGCGGCGATCATGGCCGTCAGCGCGCAGGCGTCGCCGGTGCAGGCCTTGTCGGCGACCCAGACGCCGGTGCGGATCTCCGTGCCGGTGCTCCAGGAGTAGCTCGTGTCGAGCACCGTGACCATCTGCGGGAAGACCACTGGCGTCGTCATGTCGACGTCGAAGAAGGCCAGCGGCGATGCGTCCTGCGTGACGCGGAAGTGCTGCGCGGTCTCCGGGCGGTCGGGCAGGCACTGCGCGTCCACGCCGGCGCGGCCCGCGCCGGCGTGGGCGAACCAGTCACCGGGCGTGCAGTTGGTGCTGCGTTCAATGCCAACCGTGAGGCCGCGTGTGCAGCGGTAGCTGCCGATGCCTTCGTAGCGCAGGCAGCTCCGGGTCTGCGTGCCGGCGGGCAGCGCCGTCGTCGTGGTGGTGCAGCCGCTGTAGTAAGACGCCAGGTTCTCGAGCACGCTGGACGGCGTGCGGGCAATGCCATGCGCCGCGGACACCGAGGGGTCGCCGGGCCCAATGGCCGGACGGGGCAGGTTCGCTGACCCCATCGCGCCGCGCTGCGCCTGGCACACCGGGTCGTTCGGCAGCGTGGCGCACAGTGTCAGCCGCGCGCCGCCCTGCGACGACAGGTTGGGCTGCCGGTAGTACGCGGACTCGGGTGGCGCGGCGGTGTAGCCCGGCACGACGCTGGTGGCGCTGGGCGCGTTGACGGTGGCTCGGGCGGCCGGGTTGGCGGCCTGACCTGCCGCGACACCTTCCTCGTGTGGGCCGGCCGGCGCTGCGACTGGCGTCACGGCCACGCAGAACGCGGTGAAGCAGGTGATCAGCTTACGCATGGCGTCACTCCCGGCGGCCGAGTCGGGCCAGGAAACGGCCGGCGTCCTTCGCGAAGGCCGGCGCTGAGTGTTGGAAGTGCGCCAGCGCGTAGTCGAGGCTGACATCGCCGGCCGCCATGACATGGTCGTCGGCTCGCGCACACTGCTCGCCGTTGCAGGCAGCGTCCTGCGCGCCAGGCCGGGCGAGAACGAACGACGGCACGCGCTGGATCGCGTACCGATCGAACGCTCGTGGATCAATCTGCACAGCCACTGCCCGCGTGCCGATCAGTTGCTGGATACGCGTCGCGGTGCGTGGCAGCGACCCATCGGATAGCCCGCGCAGCAGCAACTGCGCGCGAGCACGCGCCGCTTGGTCCACCAGCCGCGCCAGCGTGGCCTCGGGCATGGAAAGGCTGATGAAGACGATCAGGCGCGGCTCGTCGGCGCCAGGCAGCGTGGGTGCCCCCGTCGCGGCAGCGAATCCCCGGGCCAGCGCCTCCAGGTCCAACGGCGTTTTCGTGGCCGGCACCGGCAGAGCATCGACTCGCGGCGTCACCTTGGCGGGCGGCAGACCGACCGGCGCTTGCGCGCGCACGGCCGTGGCAGCGAGCAGGAGCCCGGCCGCGAGTGTGGCAAGGCGGCAAATGTCAGTAGCCCACACAGCAGTTCCTCTTGCGGAACAACATGAAGGCGAAGTCCTCGCCGCGTACCGGGTACTCCTTGCCGGCGCCCCAGACGATGGTGCTGCGGCCGAAGGGCTGGC
>CAZUPH010000417.1:0-1626 GCA_964621995.1 uncultured Rubrivivax sp.
CAGCTGCGCGAGATGTTCGACGCGCTGCGCAGCGCGGGACTGGCGCTCGACACCCTGTCGATGGGCATGAGCGCCGACCTCGAGGCGGCGATCGCCGAAGGCGCGACGATCGTGCGCGTCGGCTCGGCGATCTTCGGCGAGCGCGGCTGAGCCGCGCTCAGACCACCAGCCGCTGCGTGGCCTTCACCTCTTCCATCACCGCGTAGGTGCGCGTCTCGCGCACGCCGGGCAGCGACCAGATGCTGCTGCCCAGCAGCGCCCGGTAGGCCGCCATGTCGGCCACCCGCGTCTTGAGCAGGTAGTCGAAGCCACCCGCCACCAGGTGGCACTCCAGGATCTCGGGCCGCGCCTGCACCGCGGCGCGAAAGCTGTCCATCACGTCGGGCACCGTGCGGTCGAGCAGCACCTCGATGAAGACCATCAGCCCGGCGCCGAGCAAGGCAGGGTTCAGCCGCGCTTCGTAGCCCACGATGACGCCGTCGCGCGTCAGGCGCTTCACGCGCTCGAGCACCGCGGTCGGCGACAGGTGCACGGCCTCGGCCAGCTTCAGATTCGTGACGCGTCCGTCGGCCTGCAGCTCGCGCAGGATGCGACGGTCGATCGCGTCCAGCGGGTAGGGCGTGTCCGGGCTCAGCATGGCCGGATATTTCACCACTGATCATGATGATCATGGTGATTCATTTGGTGTGGACGTCGATACGCTGGCGCATCTGACCAAGCAGGTGCCCCATGCCCGACCTCCCGCCGCCGGCCCGACTGCCCTACCCCTACCGCGACGAGGCTGGCGTGGTGAATGCCATGCTGGCCCGCCTGACGGCCCTCGACTGGACCGCGGTGGTGGCCGAAGCGCGGCCCTGGGTCGAGGGCGTACGCGCCTCGCCGGCGCCGTTCTGGGCCATGGAGTCGCTGCTGCGCGAGTACCCGATCAGCAGCGCCGAAGGCCTGGCACTGATGCGCCTGGCCGAGGCCCTGCTGCGCGTGCCCGACGCCGAGACCGCGATCGCACTGACCGCCGACCAGCTCGGCCGCGCCGAGTTCGACGAATCCGCCGAAGGCCCGCACCGCCTGCTGGCCAGCCTGTCGAGCACCGCGATCGCGATGTCCAAGAAGCTGCTGCCCGACAGCGGCGAGGACCGCGGCCTGCTGGTGCGCCTGGGCGCGCGCACGGTGGTGGCGGCCACGGTGCGGGCGATCCAGCTGCTGGGGCGCCAGTTCGTGCTGGGCCGCCACATGAGCGAAGCAATGGTGCATGCCGACGACCAGCGACGGCTTCACCAATCGTTGCGCTTCTCGTACGACATGCTCGGCGAAGGGGCCCGCACGGAGCGCGATGCCCAACGCTATCTCGCCGCCTATCAAGGTGCGATCGAGGACATTGCTTCTGGACTGAATGGGGAGGGGCCGGAGGCTTCCGACGGCATCTCGATCAAGCTCTCGGCCCTGTTCTCGCGCTACGAGGACGCGCAGCGGGCACGCGTGTTCGCCGAGCTGCTGCCACGCGTCTGGACCCTGGTCGACGCCGCCGCGCGCGCCGACATGAACCTGACGATCGATGCCGAGGAGAGCGACCGCCTCGAACTCTCGCTCGAGGTCTTCGAGCGCCTGGCCGAACGCATCGCGCGCGCG
>CAZUPH010000418.1:0-1593 GCA_964621995.1 uncultured Rubrivivax sp.
CGACGGCTTCGAGATCGCGCGCCGCGACCTGGAGATCCGTGGTCCGGGCGAGTTCATGGGTGCGCGCCAGAGCGGCGACGCGCTGCTGCGCTTTGCCGACCTGAGCGACGGTGCACTGATCGCCCGCGCGCGCCAAGCCGCCGAACGGCTGCTCGCGACGCAGCCGCAGGCCGCGACTGCCCAGGTCGAGCGCTGGCTGGCGTCGCGCGTGGACTACTTGAAAGCGTGAGTGCCCCTGCGAGCAGCACTGGGATATCCTCGGCCGCATGACCCTGACCGAGCTGCGCTACATCGTTGCGGTGGCCCGCGAGAAGCACTTCGGGCGCGCGGCCGAGGCCTGCTTCGTGTCGCAGCCGACGCTGTCGGTGGCGATCAAGAAGCTCGAGGAGGAGCTCGACGTCAAGATCTTCGAGCGCGGCGCCAACGAAGTCAGCGTCACGCCACTCGGCGACGCGATCGTGCGCCAGGCGCAGAGCGTGATCGAGCAGGCGGCCGCGATCAAGGAGATCGCCAAGCGCGGCAAGGACCCGCTGAACGGCCCGCTCAAGCTCGGCATCATCTACACGATCGGTCCCTACCTGCTGCCGGAACTCGTGCGCCACGCGATCGAGATGACGCCGCAGATGCCGCTGATGCTGCAGGAGAACTTCACCGTCAAGCTGCTCGAGATGCTGCGCACCGGCGAGCTTGACTGCGCGATCATGGCCGAGCCCTTCCCGGACACGGGCCTCGCGATCGCGCCGCTGTACGACGAGCCCTTCGTCGTCGCCGTGCCGAAGTCGCACCCGCTGGCCAAGCGCAAGGGCATCGGTGCCGAGGAGCTGAAGCAGGAGACGATGCTGCTGCTGGGCACCGGGCACTGCTTCCGCGACCATGTGCTCGAGGTCTGTCCCGAGTTCGCGCGCTTCTCGAGCGACGCCGAGGGCATCCGCAAGAGCTTCGAGGGCTCGTCGCTCGAGACCATCAAGCACATGGTGGCCTCGGGCATGGGCATCACCGTGGTGCCGCAGCTGTCGGTGCCGCGCGACGCGGCGGGCCTGGTCAAGTACATCCCCTTCGACAAACCGATCCCGACGCGGCGCGGCGTGCTGGCCTGGCGCCGCACCTTCACGCGCTACGAGGCGATCGCGGCACTGCGCAACGCGGTGTACGCCTGCGAACTGCCGGGCGTGACGCGACTGTCGGAGTAGCCCTCACCGTCACGGCGGATTCATCCGCGCTTCACGGCCGCGTCATGCGTGGCCGGCACGCTGGCGGGCCATGAAGCTGAACGACCTGCCGAGCCGGGCGCTGGACGCCCTGCATGCCGCGCCCGTGCCCGAACGCCAGGCGCCGCGCCTCGAAGCGGTGTGGGCACGCCACGAAGACGAGCTGCGCGCGGCGCAGCGCCTGCGCTGGCGCGTCTTCGTCGAGGAGATGGGCGCCACGCTGCGCCCGCCGCGCGGCACGCCGCCGGGCCACGACGCCGACCTGTTCGACCCCTATTGCGAGCACCTGCTGGTGTGCACCGCCGCCACCGACGACGAGCCGGCGCGCGTGGTCGGCACCTACCGTGTGCTGACGCCGGCGGCGGCGCGCCGCATCGGCGGCATG
>CAZUPH010000419.1:0-1554 GCA_964621995.1 uncultured Rubrivivax sp.
CCAGCGGCAGCGCCAGCGGCGCCAGCCACAGCGCGAGGCCGGCGTCCAGCCACAACGCGCCGCCCAGCGCCAGGGCGGCCAGCAGCGACAGCGGGGCCAGCGGCCGCGCGGCGTCGCGCCAGGCCAGCTGCTCGGCCTCGCGCGGCGGGCTCTTCCACTGCAGCGGCAGGCCCAGCAGCGCACCGGCGACGAATACCGTGTGCGCGGCCATGCGCACCGGCGCCTGCAGCGCCGACAGCAGTGCCTCCACCAGCGCACTGCCGGCCAGGCGCAGCGCGCCGCCGTACAGGGGGCCCTGGCCCTGCTGCAGCACCAGCAGCGCACCCAGCAGGCGCGGGCCGAGCAGCATGGTGAGCGTGGCGCCCCACAGGGCCATCAGCGAAGCCGGCACCAGGCGCGGGTCGGGCAGGGCATGGCCCCCGGCCAGCCACAGGCCCACGCCGAGCGCCACGAAGGCCAGCCACAGCGGCGCCGACAGGTAGGCCATCGCGCCGGTGCCCAGCATCGCGCGGTGCACGCGGTGCAGCCCGGGCTCGGCGATCAGCCGGGCATTCATCAGGTTGCCCTGGCACCAGCGGCGGTCGCGCTGCAGCTCGGCCAGCAGGTGCGGCGGCTGCTGCTCGTAGCTGCCGGGCAGGTCGGCGGCCAGCCAGACCTGCCAGCCGGCGCGGCGCATCAGCGCCGCCTCGACGAAGTCGTGCGAGAGGATGGAGCCGGACAGCGCACCCCGCCCGGGCAGCGGCGCCAGCGCACAGTGCTTCATGAACGGCGCGATGCGGATGATCGCGTTGTGGCCCCAGTAGTGGCTTTCGCCGAGCTGCCAGTACTGCAGCCCGGCGCCGAACAGCCGCCCGGTGACGCGGGTGGCGAACTGCTGCGCACGCGCATGCGGCGTGTCCAGCCCGCAGGCCACCGGCGCCGACTGCACGATGCCCGCGCGCGGATGCGCCTCCATCAGCCGCACGAGGCCGAGCACGGCCTCGCCGCTCATCACGCTGTCGGCGTCCAGCACCACCATGTAGCGGAAGGCGCGGCCCCAGCGGCGGCAGAAGTCGGCCACGTTGCCGGCCTTGCGGTGCGTGCGCCGCGCGCGCCAGCGGTAGTGCACGCGCAGGCCGCTGGGCGCCAGGCGGTCGCGCAGCGCCTGCCAGGCCTGGTGCTCGAGCGCGCGCGTGGCCGCGTCGCCGGTGTCGGAGAGCACGAAGACCTCGACCAGGCGCGCGCCGCCGGCGGCGACCAGGCTCTCGGCGGTGGCCGCGAGCCCCGCGAAGACGGTGCTCACGTGCTCGTTGCAAATCGGCATCACGACCGCGGTGCGCGCGTCGGCGCGGATCGGGTCGCCGGCGACGCGCTGCCACGACAGCGAGTGGCCGTCGCCACGGCGCAGCGCGCGCCAGCCCATCAGCGCCGTCACGAAGCCGGCGGCGACCCAGGCGAAGAGCAGCGCGAACAACGCGACCTGCGCCCCCTGCGCCAGCTTCGCGAGGGGCGCGGCACCCGCGGGCCGCAGCGGCAGCAGGTTCCGCATCACCAGCGCCGCCAGCGCCGCCGAGC
>CAZUPH010000420.1:0-1547 GCA_964621995.1 uncultured Rubrivivax sp.
GGTGTCACCGCGCCCCCGGGCAAACGCATGGGCCATGCCGGCGCGCTGATCTCGGGCGGCGCCGACACCGCCGACGCCAAGCTGGCGATCATGGAGGAGTGCGGCTTCACGATCACGCGCAACCCGTCGGAGATGGGGCGGCTGCTCAAGTCGCTGCTCTGACCGCTTGAGCCGTACAGCGCTGCGGCCGATGCAAAATCGGCCGCAGCGCCGCGGCAGGCCCGCGTGCTAACGTGAGCGGGAGCCTCCGTCCACGCAGCCATGCCGCCCGGCGCCTCCTGGATCGCCCGCTGGGCCGCCGCCCGGCGGCGTGAGCCTGCGCCGGCGGCCGAGGTGCCCTGGCGTGCCAGCCGCTGGCCCAGCGGCACCGTACTGCATGGCATGCGCATCGAGCGCATGATCGGCCGCGGTGCCAGCGCAGCGGTCTACGGCGCGATTGACGAAGCCAGCGGCCAGGCGGTGGCGCTGAAGATCCTCGACGCCGAGCCCGACCGCGTTCGACGCACGGCGCTGCTCGATGGCATCCGACGCGCGGCACAGTTCGTCCACCCCGGCATCGTGCGGGTGCTGGGAGGCGGCGAAGTCAGCGCCAACGTCTTCGTCGCGATGGAGTTGCTGGCCGGTACGGACCTCAGCCGCTATGCGCGCGCCGGCCGCCTGCTGCCGGAGGCGGCCGTGCTCGAGGTGGCGGCCCAGATCGCCGAAGCCCTGGCCTACGCGCACCGCCAAGGCATCGTGCACCGCGATGTGAAGCCCGCCAATGTGATCTTCGACCCCGCGACGCGGCGCGCAGTGCTCACCGACTTCGGCCTCGCGCGCGGCCCCGACGCCCAGGCCACCCGCAGCGGCGTGATGCTGGGCTCGCCCACCTACATGGCGCCGGAGCTGCTGGCCGGCGCGCCGCCCGACGGGCGCAGTGACCTCTACGCGCTGGGTGTGCTCACTTACGAACTCTTGACCGGCCGCCCGCCGTTCGACGCTGCGGGCCTGGGCGCCCTGCTGCGGGCGGTGGCCTCGGCCCCGCCGCCGCCGCTGGCCAGCCGCCGGCCCGACCTGGCCGAACCCGCCGCGCTGGACCAGCTGCTCGCGCCGCTGCTGGCCAAGGACGCAGCGGAGCGCCCCTTCGACGGTGCCGCGTGGGCCCACCAAGCCCGTCTGCAGGCCCTCTGGCTGACCGCACCCCCCGCGAATTGAGAGGGTGGCCGAGTGGCGTTTGCCTGCGGCAAACACCACGAAGCCGCTGCACCAGGGCTGGGCAGTTCAGGTGGCCCACCCGCGGCGAGGCACAATCGCTGTCGCCTTCAACCGCGTCCTCATGCAGGGCGCCGATACCAACAAACGCCGTGCCGCAGTCCACCCCGTCGATCGAGTTCTTCTGCGCTACGGACACCGGCCGTGCGCGATCGAACAACGAGGACTCCGTCACCGTCGACGATCCGAATGCGCTGGCCGTGCTGGCCGACGGCATGGGTGGCTACAACGCGGGCGAGATCGCCAGTGGCATGGCCACCTCGTTCATCCAGCGCGAGCTCGGCCGCTGGCTCGAG
>CAZUPH010000421.1:0-1529 GCA_964621995.1 uncultured Rubrivivax sp.
CCTCGCGCCGGCGCTGGACGCCGACCTCTTCGCCTACCTCGCCAGCGAAGTGCTGGACCGGCTGCCGCCGGCGCTGCAGCGCTTCGCGCAGCGCTGCGCAGTGCTCGACACCTGGACGCCGCGGCGCTGCGCCGCGGTCTCCGGCGACGCCGACGCCGCCGCGTGGATCGACGAGATGGCGCGCCGCGGGCTGTTTGCCGCGCAGCTGCTGGAGGCCAGCGTCGACGAGCGCTGCTACGTGCCGCACGAGCTGCTGCGCGACTGCCTGCGCGAGCGGCTGCAGCAGCGCGAGCCCGGACGGCTGCCCGAGCTGCTGCGGCGCGCCGCCGCGGTCGAGCCCGACCTGCTGCGCCGCGCGCAGCTGCTGGTGCGCGCGCAGGCCTGGCCGGAGGCCGAACAGGCGCTCGCCGAGGCCGGGCTGGAGATCGCGGTGCAGGGCCACGCCGACGCGCTGCACCGGCTGCTGGCGGCGTTTGCGCCGGACCAGCTGGCGCGCTCGGCGACGCTGCAGTGGCTGCGCGGCATCGTCGCCTGGGTGCGCTGGCACTGGAGCGAGATGCACCAGGCGCTGTCGCAGGCGCGCGCGCTGGCGCAGGCCGCGGGCGACGAGCCGCTGGCGCGGCGCGCCAGCGCCTACCTCGCGCTGGCCGCCAATGCGCTGGAGGACGACGCGCACACCGGCCCGGCGGTGCTGGCGCCGCTGGCCGCGGCGCCCGACCGCGAGACCCGGCTGTGTGCGCGCGTGGCCTGGTCGTGGTGGTGCTACGACGCGGCGCGTTTCGACGAGGTGGCGCCGCAGTTCGAGCGGCTGCTCGACGAGGTCGGCCGCAGCGGCTCGCTGCGCCTGTGGCAGCAGAGCGCGCCGACGCCGGGCCTCAGCGCGCTGGCCGGCATGCAGCCGCTGCTGCAGCGCTGGGCCGAGCAGGCGCTGCAGCATGCCGGCGAGCAGGCCTCGCCGCTGCGCGCGCTGGCGCTCGCCTACCGCGGCTGGGTCGCGCTGTGGGCCGGCCGCACCGGCGCCGCGGCCGAGGCGCTGGCCGAGGCGGCGGCCGACTGCCGCTGGATCGGCGAGCCGCCCACCGTGGCCACGCCGCTGCAGATGGCGCAGCTGCTGCTGGCGGCCTGGCGCGGCGACCGCGACGCACTGCGTGCCGGCGTGCAGGCGCTGCTGCCGCGCATCGTCGACGCCAGCCACGACGACCGGCCGCGGCTGTGGCGGCACCTGTTCGGGCGCTACGGCGTGCGCCTGGCGGCCGCCGCCGACGACGCCGAGCTGCTGCTGCACTGCGCCGAGGTGGCGCGCGCCGCCGGCGTCGTTTCGCAGCGCGCGCTGTACCTCACGCAGGAGGACACGCTGGCCGCCCACTGTGCGGGCGCCGCCGGCCGCTGGCACGAGGCGGCGGCCGCCTGGACGCGTGCGCTGCAGCAGGCCGGGCGCATCGACCTGCTGGGCCAGGCCGTCGAGGGGCGGCTGCGCCTGGCCCATGCGCTGTGGCGCAGCCGCGGCGCGGCGGCGCGCGCGCCGGCGG
>CAZUPH010000422.1:0-1507 GCA_964621995.1 uncultured Rubrivivax sp.
TCTACAGCGTCATGCGCTGCACCTCGAGCGCCTGGATCGTCGCGGCCAGCATGCGCGCGTTCTGCTCGAGCCAGAACTGCACGGTGCGCAGCTCCTCGATGCGCTTCTCGAGTTCCTCGGGATTCAGCGTCGGCGCGACCCACTGGCCGATCGACGGCATCGCCGAGCCGGCGTTCTTGACCAGGCCCTGCAGGAAGTCGAAACCCGGCACCAGCTTGGCGAACGGGAGGTTGTTGTTGTCGGCCATGCGGGCTCCTCGGGGGTGCGGCCCATTGTGCCGACGCGCCGGGCTACTGGAAAGCCACCCGCTCTACCTGAAAACCCCGCGCGCGCAACAACGCCGGCAGCGCCTTCGGCCCGGTCATGTGCAGCGCGCCGACGGCGACGAACAGGCGCCGGCCCTCGCCGTGCAGCGCGGTCACCTTGTCGGCCATTGCCGGGTTGCGCTCGTCGTTGAGCGCGACCAGCAGGGCCCTCTCCTCGGCCGTGTTCATGCAGTCGCACCAGCGTTCGTAGTCCGCGAGCTCGTCGAGGTCGCCACGCTCCCAGGCCGCGGCCATGCGCTGCAGCACGCGCCGCGCGAGGCCGCTGTCGAGTTGCTCGACGGTGAGCGCGACGGCGCGTTCGGCCTGCACCGGGTCGGCCGGCACCAGCGCGGCCAGCTGGCGCTCGGGTGTCTCGAGCGAGACCACGTTCAGGCCGCGGGCGCGCGCAAAGCCGGCAAGCATGAACTCCTGGCCGTAGCCGGCGTGCAGGCCGTCGCGCGCCGCTTCCATCACCAGCACGGTCATCGCCTGCATCATCGGGTGCAGGCCCGACAGCATCTGAGCCGGCAGGCAGGCGCGCCGAACCTGTCGCGCGAGCTGCTCGGCCAGCGCCGGCGCGAGCTTCGGCGCCGCGCTGCCGCCGCCGCGCAGGCTGCTCTGGATCGCCGGGTCGAGCGGGTCGATCTCGAGTGCGATGGCCTGCGCGTCCAGCAGCGCCGTGCGCACGCGCGGCCCGGGCACCGCCCAGTCCAGCGTGCCGACGTGGATCGTGCCGTAGAGGTGGTGCGTGCGGCCATCCTTGCTGACGCGCCACAGGAAGCCGCGGTCCTTCGCGCGGGCCTGCGCTTGCTGCAGCTGCTGCGGCGTCGGCGGGGTGGCCTGCGGCGGGCAGTTGGCTCCGTCCTGGGCGTGCGTGGCCCCGGCGGCCAGGCCGACCAGCGCCGCCAGCAGGGTGGCGTACAGACGCTTCATCGCGGCACCTCGAGGGTCAGCACGCCGCCGGCTTGCGACAGGCGCAGTCTGGAAATGACGTCCATGCCGAGCAGCGGCGAGTCCAGCTGCGGCAGCACGGCCACGCGCAGGCGCTCGGCCACGAGGCCGCCCTGCAGCTCGATGTCGGCGCGTGCGAGCCGTCCGTGCACCTCGCCGCCGGCGGTGGACGAGCGGATCGACCCTTCGAGCGCGAGTCCGGCCTGCTGCGCCAGCGCCAGGGGCAGCGTGGTGCTCGTGGCGCCGGTGTC